>DATFNV010000263.1:0-28019 GCA_035266225.1 Gemmataceae bacterium | reverse complement strand
AGCTGTTGTGCCGACGCTGGCCGAAATGCCATGCTTACCCCCGATTTCGCCTTGGTAAAGTATGCGTTGACCCTGCCTGGGGGGCGAGTACTACAGCATCGCCGGCGCACTTGTGTCTGGACGAGGTTTCGCGGACCCGTTCCAGGAGCAGACAGGGCCCACCGCCTGGATGCCGCCGGTACTGTGCTGGATCATGGCGGCGCTCCGCTGGGCCACGGGCAGCGACCGGGAGTGGGTCACGGCGGTAATCGTCTTGCTGCAGAATCTGACGCTGATCGGGACCGGCTTGCTGGTGGTCGAACTCGCGCGGCGAACGACGGGCCGCGTAGGACCGGCGACAGGGGTTTTCGTGGCGGTGCTGCTTGGCAATTTCCGGCACTGCTTTCAGTTCACCCATGATTGTTGGATAATCCTGGCCGCCCTGGACCTGCTGGTGGCCGGGCTGGTCTGGGCCCGGCCGCTCGACTCCAGCTGGCGTGCGGCAACGGGTTGGGGGGTTTTCGGGGGGCTCTGCGCCCTCATCAGTCCCGTGGTCGGTTTTGCCTGGGGCATCCTGGCCCTCGCCGGCGGTTGGCGACGCGAACAGCGTGTCCGGCTGGCGCTTGCACTGCTGGCCGCCGGCCTGATGGTCGCACCGTGGGTAATTCGGAACTACCTTGTCTTCGGGCGTTTCATTCCCGTCAAATCGAACCTGGCCTATGAGCTGCACCAGTCGCAGTGCCTGCAGGCAGGCGGCGTGCTGCGTGCGCCCGCCTTCTCGAACCACCCGTTCGGCCACAACAGCGAGGAACGACGGAGGTATAAGGAGCTTGGGGAGACGGCGTACCTCGATGATAAATGGCGTTTATTCCGCGACGCCGTCCGTGCGCATCCCGGCGATTTCGTCCACCGCGTGACCAACCGTTTCCTGGCAGCCACTCTCGTGTACGTCCCCTTCACCCCCAGCGACGATAATCGCCGGCCAGAAGTGCTCTGGCTCAACCGGCTCACCTATGCGCTTCCCTTCCTCTGCTTGCTTGTCCTCGTGTGTACCGCCCGCTGGCGCCCTCTGATGCACGCACAGTGGATGGTGATGGGAGTCTACATTCTTTACCTGCTTCCCTATGTGCTCGCCAGTTACTACGAGCGATACAAGTTTCCCGTCATTGTGGCGGAAGCGGCGCTTTTGATCTGGGGCATCGACCGGGTCTGGCAGTGGCTTAGAGCTACGCCGCCGCGCGATGTCGAAGGACCGGCCTTTGCCGTACCCGCGGCTTCAACCCCCGCTTGGAAATGGACGCGCGTCGGCATGATCTTTCTCCTGGCGTCCACCGCGGTGCTCGTCACGGCGCTGCTCCATGTTTGCCTGCGTGGAACGCGCGGCCCCGAAGCCGACCAGCCGGTGACGCTCTTCGGCATGCAAAGAAATCCGCCGCCCAGTAAGGCGAGTCCGTTTTTCCCGTTCATCGATACCTTCGGTCAATACAAACATGCCGATTGGCCCGGGAAAACTAAGTCCCTGGACGATTTGCTCCGCCGCCGCGACCAGGAGGCTGAAGAGCTGCGGGCACAACCCGGACCGAGCGACTGGGACCGCTATGGCGGCTGGGCAACCGGGCCGCAGCTGGAGGCCACCGGCTTTTTTCGCACCCAGAAATACCAAGGCAAATGGTGGCTCGTTGATCCGGATGGCAAGCTATTCTTTTCCCAGGGGATCGACGTCGTGCTGCATGACTCCGACGTCACACCCATCGACGAGCGCGGCGGCTGGTTTGAAGACTTCCCCGGCGAGCGCGCAGACTTCCGGCCGTTCCTGTCCACGTCCTACGCCCTGAAAGGTCATTACGCCGGACGCTCGCCGCAGTGCTTCTGTTTTCGTGACGCCAATCTGTTGCGGAAATATGGCGGCGATTGGCAGCGGACCTATCCGGAACTGGTTCATCGCCGTCTGCGCAGTTGGGGACTGAACACGCTTGGCATGTGGTGCGACGAGGCAACACGCCTGATGCGGCAAACCCCATATACGGACGACATCGTTCCGAAGAACGTGCAGCCGATCCGGGGAAGCACAGGCGACTGGGGCGCTTTCCCGGACGTGTTCGACACCAGTTTCGAGCAAGGCGTGCGCGCGGCCATGGCGCGCCGGCAAACGACCAGCGCCGGCGATCCGTGGTGCGTAGGCTACTTCTCGGACAACGAGCTTTCCTGGGGTGACGACACCGCGTTGCCGTTGGCGACGTTGCGCGCGCCCGCCGAGCAGGCGGCCAAACAGGTTTTCGTCGCCGATCTGCGCACGAAATACGGCGACATTGCCGCGCTCAATACAGTCTGGGGCACGGCGCATGGATCATGGGAGGACTTGCTCCAGACACGTCAAGCTCCGGACCAACAAAAGGCCCGTGACGACCTCCTGGCCTTCAACACGAAATTGGCCGAACACTACTTCCGGACCATGCGCCAGGCGATCAATGAGACGGCCCCCCACCAGCTTTACCTCGGCTGCCGTTTCTCCAGGCAGGTGAACGCGTGCGCCGCCGCGGCAGCCGCCAAATCCTGTGACGTGGTCAGTTATAACCTTTACCGACGCAGCTTGACGGACTTTGGCGTCCACGGCAATGCCGACGTGCCCCTGCTCGTGGGCGAGTTCTCCTTCGGCGCCCTCGACCGCGGCCTGTTCCATCCCGGTTTCGTCGCCGCCCCTGACCAGCAAACACGGGCCCGCGCCTACGGCAACTATGTCCAGACTGCCTTGCAGCACCCGCAGTTCGTCGGCACGCACTGGTTCCAGTACCAGGATGAACCGACCACCGGCCGTGTTTATGACGAGGAGAACTGTCAGTTCGGCTTCGTCGATGTGGCCGACACGCCCTATCCCGAAATCGTCGGTGCGGCCCGCGTGATCGCTGGAGCGATGTATCGTTCCCGGGCAAACCCCTGAAGCCGCTCGCTATAGCAGGCAGAGACATGGCGAATCGAACAAGTGGCTGCCCTTCCTGAAAGCCCGGCACAAAACCGACCGGACCTACCAGTTCTGGCAGGAGGGGAGCCACCCGGAGCAGATTCAGAACGACGAGATCATGCGGCAGAAACTGGAGTACATTCCTCAGAACCCCGTGGTGCGCGGCTCCGTCGATGAGCCGACGCACTGGCGCCGCTCCAGCGCCAGGAACTACGCGGGGCTACCCGGGTTGTTTCCGGTGCAGACGGAGTGGTGAGGGGGGCGGGACGCGGAGCGTCCGGACGTGCGTGCCCACGCGGAGCGTGGGCACGAGGAGGCCAAGCTACTTCACGATCGATGTGGCGATGTTCGGGCTCTCCGGGTTGACGTCCAGGGTCCGGGTCTTCGGGATGACGACCAGGTCCATGTCTTCCAGCGGGATGGCGCCGAGAAGGACCTCGTCGCCCATCACCAGCGCCCCGGTGAAGCCGACGCGATTCTTGAAGTGCAGTTCCACAGGACCGACGTAGGAGACGAGCTTCTTGCCCCCGTCCGCCAGGGTGACTTCTTTCTTCGCAGCCTCTTCAAGGCCAAGCTGGATCTGAATGTGCAGCGGGATGCAGAGATGCACTGCCCCTGAGTCCGCGAGTGCGGTCACCTCGACGGGTTGCAGTTCCGGATGCCGCGGATTCTTGAGTATCAGTTTCACGTTAATCAAGCCCATGAGAGTTCTTGCCTCCGCTCAGCGCTGGATGCGCGCCGAGCCCCCCTTGGCAAACGCCTTCACCTGCTCCAGCGTCGCCATCGTCGTGTCCCCCGGGAACGTCGTCAGCAGTGCCCCGTGCGCCCACCCCAATTTGACCGCCTCCTCTGGCGACGCGCCGGTCAGCAGGCCGTAGAACAGTCCTGCGGCGAAGCCGTCGCCGCCGCCGACCCGGTCGTACACATCCAGTTCGCAAGTGGGAGCCACGTAGGTCTTGCCGTCGATCCAGGCCACCGCGCTCCAGCTGTGCTGGTTCGTGGAATGCACTTCTCGCAGCGTCGTCGCCACGACCTTCACCCCCGGGTGCTGCCCGACGACCTGATCGATCATCCCGAAGAAGGCGCTCGGGTCGAGCTTCGAGGTGGCCGCCACCTCCGGACCGGGGATGCCGAGCCCCTTCTGCAGGTCTTCCTCGTTGCCCACCAGGACGTCCACTTGGGCCACGATCTTGCGGATCGTCTCCTGCGCGCGTTTCAGGCCGCCGGAAATGTTCCAAAGCTTCTCCCGAAAGTTCAAATCGAAGGAGATCACGGCGCCGGCGGCCTTCGCCGCCGCCATCCCTTCGAGGATCACCTCCGGGGTCGTCGCCGACAGCGCCGCGAAGATGCCGCCGCTGTGGAACCAGCGCACGCCGCCGCCGCAGATCGCCGGCCAGTCGAAGTCGCCCGGCTTCAGCAGGGCGCCCGCCTCGTTGGCGCGGTTGTAGAAGACCACCGGGGCACGGACGCCGTAGCCACGGTCGCTGTAGACGGTGGCGATGTTCGGGCCGCTGACGCCGTTGTGCGCGAAGTGCTTGTAGAAGGGCCTGACGCCCATCGCCCGCACCCGCTCGGCCACCAGGTCGCCGATCGGGTAATCGACCATCGCCGAGGCGATGCCGGTCTTCATGCGGAAGCAGTCCGACAGGTTGGCCGCGACGTTGAACTCGCCGCCGCTGACGTGAATTCGGCCCTCCGTCGCCTTGCGAAACGGGACGATGCCCGTGTCGAGGCGATGGACCAGGGCGCCCAGCGACAGCAGGTCCAGGGCCCCCCCCGGGGGGACGCCCAGGGTATTCGGCATGACGCGCTCCTTGTTGCAGAGATTTCTCGGTGGGCGGCGGGTCGGAAACCCACGCTGCAAGGCGAACATTCCGCCGGGCAACGCCGCGCGGAAATATCCCCACCATTGTACGGGGGGCGCGAGGCGACGCAGCGTGCGCCGCGCGGGTAGCAGTCGTGGTCAGGCCGACCTACCGGAAGTAGAAAGTTGAATAGGCCCAAAGCCCCTGCCTCCCGGAAACGGACCACCATGCGCATCCTCACTACCTGCCTCTTGCTCTTCCCGGCCTGCCCGCTTCTCGCTGGGGAGCTGACAAGCCACCGTGATCTTCCCTACACCGAGCCGAAGACCGAACGCCAGACGCTCGATGTTTACGCCCCCGCCGAGGGGAAGAATCATCCGGTCGTCGTCTGGATTTTCGCGAAGCGATAAATCGAGGGTGGCGGCTAAACGTCGGTGTTGCGCGGGACCATCGTGCAAACCTGAACCTCGGCGCGAGGGAGAACGGTCATGGCGAGTATCACATCGAAGGGGCCGGCGCCCCCGGAGCCGGGAGCGGCCAAGGAGGGCCCGATGGCCCTTCTCAACCGCTTCTTTGCGTCGCGCTGGGCTGTCATCGTCACGGGCGCGGTGACCGGGACGCTGGCGGCCCTGCTCGTGCATGCCGGCAACCCCGGCAACATGGGCTTTTGCACCGCATGCTTCCTGCGCGACATCGCCGGAGCCGTGGGACTGCACCGCGCTGCCGTGGTTCAGTACATCCGACCGGAGATCATCGGTGTGGTGCTCGGTGCCGCTTTCGCGGCCATTCTGTTTGGCGAATTCAAGCCGCGCAACGGCTCGGCGCCGGTCGTCCGCTTCGTCCTCGGCATGCTGGGCATGATCGGAGCGCTGGTCTTCCTGGGGTGTACCTGGCGCGTCTACCTGCGCCTCGGCGGCGGCGACTGGAACGCGATCCCCGGTATCCTTGGGTTGATCGTGGGCGTCTTTGTTGGCGTGCAGTTCTTCAAACTCGGCTACGACCCGGGACGGAGCCGGCCGGCGCGGGCGGGCGTTGGCTGGGTCATGCCGGTGCTGATGCTCGCGGCCCTGGCGCTGCTGATCTTCGAGCCGAAGCTCGGACGCAACGCCGGCGGTGAGCCGGCCGGTCCGATCTTCAGCAGTGAGAACGGGCCCGGGTCGCAGCACGCGGCCGTGGCGCTGGCGCTGGGTGTCGGGCTCGTCATCGGCTTCCTGGCGCAGCGCAGCCGCTTCTGCACCATTGCCGGGGTTCGCGACTTCATCCTGATGCGCGATACGCACTTCACCGTGGGCATCGTCGCGCTGGTACTGGGGGCGCTGGTCACCAACCTGGCACTGGGGCAGTTCAAGCCGGGCTTCACGGGACAGCCGGTCGCGCACACCGATACCTTGTGGAACTTCGCCGGTATGGTCCTTGTGGGCCTGGCGTTCACGCTGGCAGGGGGCTGCCCCGGGCGCCAGTTGATTCTCGCCGGCGAGGGGGACGGCGACGCCGCGGTCATGGTCCTGGGTATGCTGGTGGGAGCGGCGTTCGCCCACAACTTCAGCCTGGCCAGCTCTCCGGCCGGACCCGGCGCGTTCGGTCCGGCCGCCATCATCGTTGGTCTCGTGGTCATTAGCCTGATCGGACTTGGACTCCGCGAACGAGTTGCCTGAACTTCGCACCAGGAGCAAAACCATGGCTGACACCGACCCCATCATCGTGGATGTCCGCGGCCTGTCCTGTCCGCAGCCGGTGATTGCCACGCACCAGGCCCTCGGCGCGCGGCCGGGCGGGCACGTCCAGGTGCTGGTAGATACCGGCGCGCAGCGCGACAACGTCTCCCGGCTGGCGCGGCGCGAGGGCTGGGCGGTCGCCGTCGAACCGGCGGACGACGGCTTCCGCGTCCTCCTGAGCAAGTGAGCCGAAAGGGGTCCGGGCGTGATCTACCTCGACAATGCCGCCACGTCCTGGCCCAAGCCGGCTGTCGTCGCCCAGGCCATCGGCCAGTTCCTCGAAACCAGTGCCGCCAACCCCGGACGCTCTGGGCACCGTCTGTCCCTGGCCGCCGCGCGAGTCGTCTACAACCTCCGCGAAGCCCTCGCCGAGTTCTTTGGTCTGGAAGATCCGTTGCGGCTGGTCTTCACCTCCGGCGTCACGGAATCGGTCAACCTGGCGCTGCGCGGCCTGCTCCGTCCCGGCGATCACGTGGTGACCAGTCCGATCGAGCACAATGCCGTCATGCGGCCGCTGCGCGCCCTGGAACGGGAAGGCGTTCGCCTCACCATAGTCCCGGGCACCGCGAATGGCTGCCTGCGCCTCGGCGATCTCGAGCTGTCTCTTCGCCCCGAAACGCGACTCGTGGTTCTGAATCACGCCTCGAACGTGTCCGGGACGATCCTGCCGGTGGCCGAGGTCGGCGCCATCACGCGGCGGCAAGGGAAGCTGTTGCTGGTGGACGCCGCGCAGACCGCCGGCGTGCTGCCGATCGACATGAAGGCGATGAACGTGGACCTGCTGGCGTTCAGCGGCCACAAGGGCTTGCTCGGGCCGACGGGAACGGGTGGGCTGGCGATCGGCGAGCGCGTGGACGTGAGGGACATGGCGCCCTTGAAGCGGGGCGGCACCGGCAGCCGGTCCGAGTTCGAGGAGCAACCCGACTTCTTGCCCGACAAGTACGAGGCAGGCACGCCCAACAGTGTGGGCCTGGCCGGGCTGGCCGCGAGTCTCGATTTCCTGCGCCAACGCGGCACGGAAGCACTGCGCCGTCACGAGATGACGCTGACCGGGCAGTTGCTCGAGGGCCTGCGAGCGATCTCCGGCGTCCGGGTGTTTGGGCCCTGCGATCCGGCTCGGCAGGTGGCCGTGGTCTCGTTTACGCTGACCGGGCGGCACGTGTCGGACATCGCCTTGCAGCTCGACGAGGAGCACGGCGTGCTCTGTCGGCCCGGACTCCATTGCGCGCCTGCGGCGCATCGCACGCTCGGCTCGTTTCCCGAAGGGACCGTGCGCTTCTCGCCGGGGGCGTTCACCACCGCCAAGGAGGTAGAGGCGGCACTGGCGGCCGTCGCGCGGCTGGCGAGGGCCCCCACATGACCGCTCACGGCGTCGTCCTGTTTCACGGCATTCAGGCGGCCCTTCGGGCCGAGAAGGTCCTGCAGAAGGCGATGCTGACCGTCAAGTTGGTGCCGACGCCGCGACAGTTCAGCTCCGACTGCGGCGTCGCCCTCCGCTTTGCCTGGTCCGACCTCGACCCGGTGCGCGACCGGCTGGCCACGGCGAAGGTCGAGATCGACGTGATCCACCCACTGGAGTAAACCCATGAGCGTTGCCAAGCCGATTCGCCTGACGAGCCTGTCGTCCTGCGCCGGCTGAGCTTCCAAGCTGCCTGCCGAGGCGCTGGCGCAGGTGCTGCGCCCACTACAATCGCTGTTCCACCCGCGCGACTTTCCCGACCTGCTCATTGGTCTGGAAAGCCCCGATGATGCTGCCGTCTATCGCCTAGACGCGCAACGCGCCCTCGTCGTCACCAACGACTTCTTCACGCCCATCGTGGATGACCCCTACGACTACGGGGCCATCGCGGCCGCCAACTCCCTGTCCGACGTGTACGCCATGGGCGGGACTCCGATCCTGGCGCTGACCATTGCCGCTTTCCCCCTTCGCCTTCCCGGAGAGGCGCTGGCGGAGGTCATGCGCGGCCTGGGCGAGAAGGTCCGCGAGGCGGGGGCGGTGATTGCCGGCGGTCATACCATTCAGGACGAGGAACCCAAGGTCGGCCTGTGCGTCGTCGGCATGGCCCACCCGGACCACCTCCTGACCAAGGGCGGCGCGAAACCCGGCGACTTCCTGGTCCTGACCAAGCCCCTGGGCACCGGCATCATCACGACCGCCGCCAAGGCCGACCAGGCCGAAGCGGGCCACCTGCGCGCCGCCGTGGACTGGATGAAGCGGCTGAACCGGACGGGGGCGCAGATCGCCGTGGAACTGGGCTGCAAGGCCGGCACCGACGTCACCGGGTTCGGCTTGCTGGGACATGCCTGCGAGATGGTCGAGGGGGCTAATGTCGGCTATCGCCTCTTCGCCGACCAGGTCCCTTTGATGGACGGCGTGCGCCAATATGCCGACCAGTGGCTGTTCCCCGCGGGGGCGGCCGGAAACCTCGAGGCTTTCCAGTCCCACGTCCACTTCGACGACGATGTGAGTGAGGATTCTCGCATGCTGCTGTCCGACCCGCAGACCAGCGGCGGGCTGCTCCTGGCCGTGACGGCGGCGAAGCGCGAGGAATTCCGCAAGCGGATGGCCGCCGTGGGGCAGCCGTTCTGGTTTGTGGGGGAGGTGATCGAAGGCACCGGCATCCTCGTGCATCGCCTTCCCTGAACGCTTTCTCCACTCGCGGCGACAACGGGCGCCTCCGTGCCCAGGTCGTCCTTGGCCTGCGTCGCCTCCCGATGGCAGGCGCCGACGGGGGCCGGGGGAACGGTGCCGGTTGGGCATGGTTCAAGCCGGGGTAACACTTGGCGCCGTAGATCAGGCTTTCCAGCCTGACAAGAAGCGAGTCAGGCTGGAAAGCCTGACCTACGGCCGCGCCACCCGAAACTGCCCCGTTCTAAACCATGCCGCCGGTTGGCGGTGTGCCTGTGCCTTTGTTTGTGCCGGCGCGGGCGTTAGAATGAAGTGTGTTGGTCGGTCCCCGCCCGGATGCGGAGGCATCCCGTTATGCCGTTCCTCCTGCTGCTGTTTCTGACCCTGGTCTGTGTGCCGGACGAATGGCCCGCCCCCTGGGGTGTCCTGGCTTCCCCGGCCGTCAGCGCCGGCCTCACCGGACTCGGCGTGCTCCTTGTGGCCGGCTTCGCCCGCGCCATCGCCGCCGGGGCCACCCGTCGCCTCACCCTCAACCCGGGCCACCGCGAGCGCGTGCTGCGCCGTTATGGCCGACTGCGGACCTACCACATCTTCGTCCTGATCGCCGTCTACGCCGTGTCGCTCTACGTCCTCGGTTGGGGCTGGACCGTGCAGCAGTTCTGCGGCAGCGGCGCTCAGATGCTCCCGGGAGCCGAGGTGCTCATCCTGGCGCCCTTCCTGGCGGGGCTGGTGCTCTCCTGGGTCGCCTTCTACGACGCCGAGCGCGCCCTGCACTACGCCGACGAATCCGAGTCGGTCGAGCGCTACTGGTCGCGCGGCGCCTACGTCACCTTCCACGTCCGCCAGAACCTGGCGCTGGTCCTGGCCCCGCTGCTGCTGCTCCTGCTCATGAAGGGCCTGCGCCGCCTGTTCCCCGAGAACGAGGAGGAGCCCTGGGAGTGGTGGCTCATCACCCTCGCCAGCGTCGCCCTGTTCTTGTCGGTATTCGTCGGCATGCCGTGGCTGCTGCGCCTGGCCCTGGGACTCCGCCCGCTGCCGCCCGGCCCGCTGCGCGACCGCCTGGAGGCCACCGCCGACCGGCTCCATTTCCGGTGCAGCAACATCCTCGCGTGGAACACGCGCGGCGGCGTCGCCAACGCGATGGTGGCGGGAGTCGTCCCCTGGGTGCGCTACGTGCTCCTGACCGACCGGCTGATGAGCGAGCTGACGCCCGACGAGGTGGAGGCCGTCTTCGGCCATGAGGTCGGCCACGTCAAGCACCACCACATGCTCTACTACCTCGGCTTCCTCCTCGTCAGCGTGGTTCTGGTGGGGGTGCTGTGGCACTGGCTGGCGGTGTACCTGCACTTCGATGACCGCAAGGACGCGACGTTGCAAGGACTGCCGCTGGTGACGATGCTGGGGGCCTACATCTTCGTGGTCTTCGGCTTCCTGTCGCGGCGCTGCGAACGGCAGGCGGACGTGTACGGCTGTCGGGCGGTTTCCTGTGCGCAGACGGCTTGTTGCGGTCACGAGGAGGGGGTGGAACTGGCCCCGCGCGGCCGCGGCCTGTGCCCGACGGGCATCCGCACCTTCATCGAGGCCCTGGAAAAGGTGGCCCGCCTCAACGGCATCAGCCGCGACAACCCGGGCTGGCTGTGGTCGTGGCAGCATTCGACCATCGCCCGCCGCGTCGAGTTCTTGCAGTCGGTGCTCGCCGACCGTTCGCTGGAGCGGCGCTTCCAGCGCCGCGTCGCCCTGGTCAAGTGGGGGCTGTTCCTCGGCCTGCTGGCGGTGCTGGCGGTATTGTTCCAGACCGCCCCCCCGGAGAACGAACGGCCGGCAGACGAAGCCCCGCCGGCCGCGGGCGGCAGCGAATCGCCCCCATCACCCCCTTAGGGTGAGGGATTGGGGGTTTCCTACCCTCTTCCCCCGGAAGGGGGAGGAGAGTGACGCTGGTCACGCCACGTAGGGCAGGACGTACGGCCCTTTCGGGATGACCGCGACCCGGGCGCCCGGCCCGTACTCCGCGAGCGAGTCGGCCACCGCCTGCTCGACCGTCGCCGCCGGCTCGACGAAGCATCGGCGCAGCGCCTCCGCCGACAGCCCGTCCGTGACGACCTTCACCTTGCACTTCGCGACGACCTTCGCCAATTCCTCCAGCTGCCATTGATCCATGCGGAAGTAGTCCTTGCCGAGGATGCGCTGCTTGAACAGCTTTAGATCGGGGTTGTCGGCTATCAGGTGCTGAAACTCGGGACTGCCGACCCCCTCGCTCAGGCTCGCGGCCAGGACGATGGTGCCGCCCTGTTTGACGACGGGGAGTGCCCCGGTCAGGCCCTTGACCGCCTGGTAAAAGGTCGTGTCGAGCGGGTAGCCGGCGCAGCTCGTGACCACCACGTCGCACGGTTGGGGTACCGGCACCTTGACGACCCCTTCGACGAAGCGGACGCCCTCCTGCCACGCCCGGATCATGTCGCCGGCGCCGACCCAGAGGATGCGCCGCCGGCCGTCGATGCAGACGTTGACGATGAAGTCGCAGCCGGCCATCTGGGCGATGCGCGTGTTCTCCTCGTGGACAGGGTTGCCGTCGAGGATGCCGCATTCGGCGCGGGGGTGCTCGAGGAATTTCGGCCCATGCCAGACCTTGACCGTCTCCAGGGCCGCGATGCCGGGACAGATGACCTTGCGGCCGCCGCTGTAGCCGGCCATCAGGTGCGGCTCGATCAGGCCGGTGGTGATCTTCAGGTCGGCGCGGACGTATCGGCTGTCGAGGTAGACGGGGACGCCGTTGGGCGTGGTGCCGAGGTAGTCGTGCTCGTCGAGGGCCTTGCCGTGATGGTTCTCGATGCGGTAATCCCGCGCGATCTCGGGGCCGACCATCTCTTCCAGCTCGGCGCCCTCGTTGGGCCGATGCAGGCCGGTGGCGATCAGGATGAGGATGTCGCGGCGGGCGATGCCCTGCTCTTCCAGGGTGCGCAGCAACGGCGGCAAGATGAGCCTATTCGGCACCGGGCGGGTGACGTCGCAGATGAGGATGCAGGCGTTACGGCGGCCGCGGGCGACCTGGGCCAGCGGCGGCGTGCCGATGGGATGGGCGAGGGCCCCTGCGATGGCGCCATCCGGGTCGGCCAGGGGCTCGGCGGGGCGGATGGCGAGCGGGCCGACGACGCAGTCGTCGGGCAGTTCGACGGGCAGTCCGGTGCGGCCGTAATCGAGGGTAACGCGCATGGGAGTTCCGGTAGCGTGGGTTCGTTCGTTTAGCCGCCGCTCTCGGGGCGGCGCGGATTCATCGTTTCGCGAAACGATAAAGCGGGGCGGCGGCTCAACTTGTCAGTCGCGAGGAATGGCTATAATATCACTTTTTCCCCCTACGGACCACGGACTACGAGCCATGTCCATCGACAAGAGCCTCCGCCGGAAGAACTCGCTGGCCCGCGCGCGCAACGTGCTGACGCGCGGCGAGCGGATCAAGGTATTGCAGGACGAGGAGCGCTGGCAGGACGGCCGCAGCCCGTTCGGCCTGCCGAAGGTGCGCGTCCTGAAGGTGGCCACCAAGAAGAAGGCCAAGAAGGAAGAGAAGGAGGCCGCCGAGGGCGCGCCTGCGGAAGGCGCCGCCCCCGCCGCCGAGAAGAAGGGTGCCGAGAAGAAGTAAGCCGGCACGGCAAAGCGAAGCGGCCGGGCCAATGGCCCGGCCGCTGCCGTTTCGTCAACCGCGGAGCGAGCGCTCACTGCTTGCGTTCGCCCGGCGGTTGCACTGGCAGGAACGGATCGGTCGATCCGGCCTTCGGGACGGCCGGGCGGTTGGCGGGAGGGGCGATCTCGTAGCGCTGAAGGGCGGGCGCGCCGGGCTTCCCCTTCTGCAAGTCGCCGTGCAGTTCCTTGACGGCGCGCATCACCTCGTCGAGCTTCTTCTCCAGGTCGGCGATCCGCTTGTCGGTGTCGGTGGCCCTGGGGTCCACGGTCCGAATGATGACGCCTTTCACCTCGTGCGGCGGCTCGACCGGAATCGGAGGCGTCACACGCCACTCCGGCTGAACCGGCACCGGCTGGCCGGGCTGCTGCCCGCGGACCCGGACCGCCTCCTCCCCGCCGCTGATGACACGGCTGCCGGGCGGCAACTCGATCACCTGCCGCTTGCCGTCGCTGATGACCTCGATGACGAGGCCGCGCGGCTGTTTTTCCACCTGAGCGCGGAGGGTCTTGAGCCTCATCTCCAATACCTCCCGCGCCTGGTTGATTTCGGCGGCCGGACGCTCCACCTTCGTCGGGGCGGGCTCGCTGGTGATGATGCGGCTGCCGGCGGGCAGCTTGATCACCTGCCGCGTGTCGCCATCGACCAGCTCGATGACGATGCGGTGCGGACCCTCCTTCAAGGCACCCGCGGCAGAGGCGGCTCGCTTCTGCGCCTCCTTGACCTGTGCCTCGAGCTGGGCCAGTTCGGCCTGCTTCTTCTTCAGGTCGGCCAGCAGCCGCTGGAGGTCGTCCTGAGCCTTCTTCGTGTCGTCGCCGGCAACAGCCGGGACACGGTTCGGGCCGCCCGGCTGCTCCTCCTGCGCCCAGCTCGGCATCACCGGCAGCAGGAAGGCCCCCAGGCCGAGCAGGCCCAGCAGGCCGCGCCAGCTCAGCGCGCGCGGCGTCGTTCCCTGCATGATCATGGTTACTCTCCTTCTCAGGTCATGGACGTGGCCCATGCCGCTCGCCAGTGCGGGCAAAGCGGGCGGGGCCTCGGACAGAAAATCGACCGTTTCAACCAGGGCGAGGGCGTACGTCTTCGCCGACCGGGGCAGCGCCCACAGCACCCAGGCATCGCAGCACTGCTCCTCGGCCTCGCGCAGCTCGCGCCGCGCCCACCACACGACCGGGTGCCACCAGAACAGCGCCGTCACCAGCAACTCGAACAGGCGCACTCGGTGGTCGCGGCGCAGCAGGTGAGCCAGCTCGTGAGCCAGCAGGGTGCGCTGGCCGTCGGTGCCGAGCCGGCGGAGCAACTCCGCCGGCAGCAGCAGGCAGGCCGCCCACCCCGGCGCCCAGAGCATAGGTGACCACCGCCCCGGCAGCAGCCGGACGGTGGGCGCCCGTGGCAACCCCAGGCGGACCGCCAGGTGGTCCGCCTCGCGCTGCAAACTTACGGGAGCGGCTGTGGCGTAGCGGAGCAACCGGGTGAAGCGCCAGGTGCGCAGCGCCGCCAGCAGAAGCCAGACGAGCGACCCGCCCAGCCACACGGCCAGCGCCAGCGGCCGCCATTCGATCGTCAGGGGGTTGGCCGGCTCCGGCCGCGCCGCCGTCGCGGGCAAGTCGGGGGGCTCGTCCGTGGCATCGAGCGGCGCGGCGACGACCTCCTCCGGGGGTGCGGCCACTTCCTCGGCGGGAGGCGCGGCGACTTCCATGGCCGGCGGAGGGTCGGGGTCCGGCGCCAGGACGAACGGCTCCTCGTCCGGCGCGTCCGGCGCGGCCGCCGCTTCCTGCGCCGGAGACCGCTCCGCCGGCCGCCAGACGTGGACATCGACGAGCGGTGGGGTCACGAGTTTCAGCAGCACGAGCAGCCACAGGGCGTGGCGCACGGCGGGTCGGCGGCAGAAGTAGCCGACGGTCCCGGCGACCACGGCCAGGGCGCAGGCCGCGACGGCGTTGCTCAGGCCGACGCGCAGCAGTGTGTCCACGGTCGCCCCCTTTTAGCGACGATCGCCCTTGGCCTTGTTCTTCTTGTCCAGCTCGTCGATCAGCTCGCGCAGGTCCTGCCGCTCGCGGGCGCTGAGGCGCCTGGCCTTGACCAGGTGCGTCAGCAGCGGCGTCAGCGAGCCGCCGCACAGCTGCTCGGCCATCGCCTGCAGGCGGCGGCCGATGAGAGCGTCCCGGCCGACGGCCGCGGCGAAGGCGTGCGCCGGCGGCGTGCGGTCGCGCCTCACGAAGCCCTTGCCCTCCAGGCGGTCGAGCAGCTTCTGCACGGTGGCGTAGTGGGCGGCGCCGCCGTCGGGATAAAGGAGGTCCGTGATTTGACGGATTGTCGCCGGCCCCTGGTCCCAGAGGACCTGCAGCACGGCCAACTCCTTCTGCGTCACGTCCTGGGGACTGCGAGCCATGGGTCTCCCTCGCGCTCAGACTTGATGTCTGACCGGGAGGATAAGACATTCCGCCTGACCTGTCAAGGGCGGACCGGCGCGGCTCGTTACAATTCGGGCCGCTCGAACGGCTCCCCTCGCCCCGGAGTACCGGGGCGAGGGGGGGCAGTGGCGACTTTCCGGTTGCGTCCGCGGCCCCGGCGCGTAGGATGAAACCGGCCCCAGTCGTCCCAGGCAAGCTCTTGAAGGGGAAGTGCCATGCTCCAGTTCGAGGCCAGCAAGGGTGTCGAGTTCTGCGACGGCCTGACCCGGCGCGACTTCCTGCGCGCCGGCGCCCTGTCCGCGGGCGCCGTCGGCCTGTCGCTCGTCGATCTCGCCCAGCTCCAGGCGGCGCCAAATCGGTCAAGGGACATCAACTGTATCCTGCTGTTCCTCGTCGGCGGGCCGAGCCATCTCGACACCTGGGACCTGAAGCCGGACGCCCCCAGCGAGGTGCGCGGCCCGTTCCGTCCGACGCGCACCAACATGCCAGGTGTCGAGATTTGCGAGCACTTCCCGCTGATGGCGACGATGGCCGACCGTTACGCGATCGTGCGCTCCGTCCACCACCACGAGGCGCCGATCCACGAAACTGGCCACCAGCTGATGCAGACCGGCCGGCTGTTCCGCGGCGGCCACGAGTACCCGCATTACGGGGCCGTGCTGTCGCGCCTGCGCGGCCCGCGCCGGGAAGGGGCGCCGGCGTCGGCCGTCGTCCCCGGCCCGATCGGCAACACAGGGGTCAGCATCAGCCACGGCCAGGGCGCCGGCTATCTGGGCGCCGAACACCAACCCGTCGTCATCCGCACCGACCTGGGGCGACTCACCGGCCGCGGCGGGTTGCGCGACGCCGTGGACGGCGCCCACCGCGCCGCCGACGCCTGCGACGACCCGGGCGCCGCCACGGCACAACTGTTCGCCCCGGCGGTCAAGAAGGGCTTCGACCTGCCCGCGGCGGACAAGGGGAGCGAGCGCTACGGACTGACTCTTTTCGGGCAATCGTGCCGGCTGGCCGCGGGGTTGGTCGAGGCGGGCCTGCGCCTGGTGACGGTGAACATGTTCGACAGCGTCTTCGACGCGGTCACCTGGGACTGCCACGCCGACGGCGGCTCGTTGGCGACGACGCTGGACGACTATCGCGACATCCTTTGCCCGATGTTCGACCGGGCGTACGCGGCGCTGCTGGACGACCTGGCACAACGCGGGTTGCTCGACACGACGCTGGTGGTGGCGATGGGCGAATTCGGGCGCACGCCGCACCTGAACCCGCGCGGCGGCCGCGACCACTGGCCGGGCTGCTGGTCGGTGCTGTTCGCGGGGGCCGGGGTCAAGGGCGGACAGGTGATCGGGTCGTCGGACGCGACCGGCGGCGAGCCGAAAGACCGGCCGGTGAGCCCCGCCGAGGTGGCCGCGACAGTGTATCACGCCCTGGACCTCGACCCGACGACGTGCCTGCCGGGACCCGATGGCCGGCCGCTGCCGCTCGTCGATGCGGCGCCGGTGGCGGAACTCTTCCGTGGTTGACCCCTCAGCGCCGCTTGGCCGCTTGCGGCTTCGCAGGGCATGCGAAGCCGCAAGCGGCAATACCTGGACCCCCCATGACCTCCTGGCACCTGGCGCGCGGCTACCGTTACTCCGGCGTCCCTTGCGGCCTGCGCCCCGCCGAGCCGGACCGCCTCGACCTGGCCCTCGTCGTCAGCGACGTACCGGCCGCGGCTGCCGGCGTCTTCACGCAGAACCGCGTTTGCGCCGCCCCGGTCCGCGTCAGCCGCGAGCGCCTGCCCAGTGCCGAGGCGCGCGGCGTCGTCATCTGTTCGGGCAACGCCAACGCCTGCACCGGGGCGCGCGGCCTGGACGACGCACGCCGCATGGCCGCCCTCGCCGGCGCCGCCGTCGGCTGCCGGCCCGAGCAGATGCTCGTTTGTTCCACCGGCGTCATCGGCCGACACCTGCCGATGCCGCGGATCGAGGATGGCATCACCCGTGCGGGGCGGGCGTTGGGCGCTGACGCCGCGGCCCTCGACCGGGCGGCACACGCCATCCTGACGACCGACACGCGCATCAAGGTCGTCACACAGGCCGTGAGCGTCGGCGGGACTGAGGTACGCCTGACCGGCTTCGCCAAGGGGGCGGCGATGATCGGCCCGAACATGGCGACGATGCTCGCCTTCGTCCTGACCGACGCCGCGGTCGCCCCGGCCGACCTGCACGCGCTGGCCCGCCGCGCCGCCGACGGCTCGTTCAACTCGGTCAGCGTCGAGGGGCACACCAGCACCAACGACACGCTGCTGCTGTTCGCCAACGGATCGGGGGCACCGCTCCAGGGCGAGGGGCTGGCCCGTTTCGCCGCCGCGGCGACGGCGGTGTGCGCCGACCTGGCGAAGGCCATCGCCGCGGACGCCGAGGGGGCGACGCACTTCGTCACCATCGAGGTCGAGGGGCTGCGCGACGACGCCGAGGCCAAGCGGGTCGCCAAGGCAGTCGCCGACAGCCCGCTGGTCAAGACGGCGATCTTTGGCGCCGACCCGAACTGGGGACGGATCGTGTCGGCGGCGGGCTACGCGGGCGTCGAGTTCGAGGAGGAGCACCTGTCGCTGTGGGTAGGCGACATGCTGCTGTACCACAACGGCACGCCGCAGCCGTTCGACGCGGCCACGGCCTCGGCCTACCTCAAGAACAACCGCGACGTTCACCTGCGGCTGCGCTTCACGCTTGGCAGCGGCCGCTGCACCTTCTGGACCAGCGATCTGACGTATGACTACGTCAAGTTGAATGCGGACTACACGACGTGACGGGTGCCAGAGGGACTTGTAATAGGGCCAAGGGCTTGAGAGAATCCATCTATGTCGCAGAAAACTCAACAACTTGAACTGCGCCTGGCCCGTGTGGAGCAGGAACTCGCGGAACTGAAAGCCGCCCTGGCCGGCCGGCCGGCCGAGCCGTGGTATCGCCAGATTGTCGGCGAGTATGCCGGCGATCAGGTGTTCGCGGAGATCCTCCGGCTTGGCGGTCTGATCCGCCGCGGGAAACTCAAGGGTTGATCGCCACCTCGATATCGTTCTATCTCTCCATCCATTTCTTACTTGCATTCGGCGCGAATCTCGGCATCATAGGGCCATCGTACCGCCCCTCTGCATCGCCGCAAGGCACCTTAAAGGAGAGGAACGACTCATGAGAATCCGCACCGTCGTGGCCGCGCTGTGCGCCGCGGCCCTGCTCGCCGGCGTCGCCAGCGCCGCCGAGAAGAAACTCACCGCCAGCCTCAAGAAGGGCACCCCGGAGCTGAAGCAGGCCGGCCCCATCGCCTTCGCCCCGGAAGGCATCCTCCTCGTCGGCGACTCGCTCGGGGCCGCCGTCTACGCCATCGACACCGGCGACCGGCCCGCCAAGGCCGCCGAGGGCGACCTCAAGGTGGAGGGCATCAACGAGAAGATCGCCGGCCTGCTCGGGGCCGAGGCCAAGCAGGTACGCATCAACGGCCTGGCCGTCAACCCGCTCTCCGGCAACGCCTACCTGTCCGTCACGCGCGGCCAGGGCAAGGAGGCGCTGGCGGTGCTGCTGCGCGTCAACCGCTCGGGCAAGATCGAGGAGGTGGAACTCAAGGAGGTGAACTTCGCCAAGGCCACCCTGCCCAACCCGCCCGCCGAGGGCAAGAACCAGCGCCAGGAGACCATCACCAGCCTCGCCTACGCCGACGGCAAGGTGTACGTCGCCGGCCTGTCCAACGAGGAGTTCTCCTCGAAACTGCGCGCCATTCCCTTCCCGTTCACCGAGGCCGACAAGGGCACCAGCATCGAGATCTACCACGCCTCGCACCAGAAGATCGAGACGAACTCCCCGATCCGCACGTTCGTGCCGTACAAGGTCAACAACGAGACGAACCTGCTGGCCGCCTACACCTGCACCCCGCTGGTGCGCGTCCCCGTGTCCGACCTCAAGCCGGGTGAGAAGGTCAAGGGCACGACCATCGCCGAATTGGGCAACATGAACCGCCCGCTCGACATGATCGTCTACCAGAAGGGGGGCAAGGACTACATCCTCATGGCCAACAGCGCCCGCGGCGTCATGAAGGTGCCGGCGGAGGGCATCGACAAGGCCAAGGGCATCACCGAGCCGGTCAAGGGCGGCGGCACCGCCGGCGTCGGCTACGAGACCATCAAGGACCTCAAGGGAGTTGAGCACCTCGCCAAGCTCGACAAGGACCACGCCTTGATCCTCGTCAAGAAGGACGGCTCGCAGAACCTGGACACCATCGAACTGCCGTAACATCCCGGGCGCCGCTTGCGGCTTCGCAAACCCCGCGAAGCCGTAAGCGGCCTGGAGGATATCCCGTGCGCAAGATCGCTTACCTCATGCCGTTGCTGTTGCTCCCGGCGCTGGCCGGCGCGGAGACCCTCAAGCCGCGCATCCGCCTGAACGGCGAGACGGCCGGCACCTTCGAGGTCAGCGGCTTCAGCGCGGCCGTGGGGATGCGACTGGGCGCCAAGGACGCCGCGAAACAAGTGGCCGATATCTTCACCGTGCGCGTGGACGGCAAGGCCGACCTGCCGCCGCTGCTCGGCGAGTATTCCGCGAAAGACGGCACGCTCTCGTTCAAACCGCGCTTCCCGCTGCAGCGCGGCGTCCGCTACCGAGCCGCCGTCCACCCCGACAAAATCCCCGCCGCCGAAGGGGAGAAGTACGCCGCCGTCGAGGAGACATTCCTCCTGCCGAAGCCGAAGACGGTGCCGACGGTCGTGGAGCACGTTTACCCCAGCCGCGACGAGTTACCCGAGAACCTGCTGCGCTTCTATTTCCACTTCTCGGCTCCGATGAGCCGCGGCGACGTGTACCAGTACATCCGCCTGCTCGACGCGGCGGGCAAACCGGTCGAGGCGCCGTTCCTCACGCTGGAACAGGAGCTGTGGGACCGGGCCGGGCAGCGTTTCACGCTGCTGATCGACCCCGGTCGCATCAAGCGCGGCCTGAAGCCGCGCGAGGACGTGGGGCCGGCGCTGGAGCAGGGCAAGAAATACACACTGGAGATCGGCCGCGACTGGCTCGACGCCAACGGCGAGCCGCTCAAGGAGACGTACCGCAAGAAGTTCCGCGTCGCCGCCCCCGACGAGACGCAGCCCGACCCGAAGACGTGGAAACTGCAAGCGCCGCCCGCCGGCAAGGCGGAGGCGCTGGTGGTGACGTTTCCGAAGCCGCTCGACCACGCCATGCTGGGGCGCGTCCTGTCGGTGACGGACGACCGAGGGCAGGAGGTCGAAGGGACCGTCGCGGTGACGGATGAGGAGACGCGCTGGCGCTTCACGCCGAAAGGAGCGTGGCAGGCGGGCAATTACAACCTCGTCGTCGATACCACCCTGGAAGACTCGGCGGGGAACAGCATCGCCCGCCCCTTCGAGGTGGACGTGTTCCGGCCGGTCGAGGGCCGCGTCAAGACGGAGACGACGAAGGTGGCGTTTAAGGTGAAGTGAAGCGTTGAGCGGCCGCCCGCGGGGCAGCGCTCTCCGCGCGCTCGTAGTGACCGCATTTATGCGGTCGATGACGAACACAACCCGATAAATCGGGTCACTACGAGCGCCGCGCGCTCGTAGTGACCGCATTTATGCGGTCGATGACCACTACGAGCGCCGCGCGCTCGTAGTGACCGCATTTATGCGGTCGATGACGAACACGACCCGATAAATCGGGTCACTACGAGCGCCGCCCCGAGGGTGGCACGGGTTTACCGACCCGGCGCCGCTGTTGCCAGCAGCGCTTGCAGGGCCCAGCCGGTCGTCGCCGTGCGCTGGGCGTAGCTCACCGCGCCGGCCGGCCGCGTCGTTTCCGGCCAATTCCCCTCCTTCTCCTGCGCCCCGATCAGGTACGCCCGCCCGCGCTTGATCATTTCTGCCGCCCCTTCTTCCTTCGGGTAGCGCGCCAGCGCCAGCAGGGCCAGCGCGGTGTCGAACGGCTCCACGGCGGAGGTTGCATACGGTCCCCAGCCGCCGTGCTTGTCTTGACACTTTCGCAGCCGTTCCAGGCAGCGCTTTCGCTGAGCGAGCGCCTCCCGGTCATCGGCCCCTTCCAGCGCCAGCAGCAGCGCGGCCGCGTCGGGGACACTCTTTGCGTCGAGCTGTCGCAGCCAGCGATCCGTCCTGGCGATGGCGTCGGCGTACATCTTGGCGTCGGCCTTGACCAGCACTCGCCGGGCCAGCTGCGCGGCCAGGGCCAGCCCGAGCGTCGTCGGCGAACCGAGCGTACCCTCGGCGTTTACCTGCCACGAGCCGTCCTTGTGCTGGGCGGCGGCAATCAGCTTGGCGGCGTCGAGGAGCGGTTGGCGTTCCTTGATCACCCCCGCGTCGAGCGCCTCGACCAGCGCCGCCCCGAACTGGATGTGTACCAGGGCCTTGTCGGTCCGGAGGCCGTCGTCGCGCCGGGCGTCCCACTTCTCCGGTTGCCCCAGCCAGCGCGTCGTCTCCTCGAGGGCCTTGTCAGGCACCTTGTGCCCCAGGCGGACGGCGGCGAATAGCGCCCCTGCGCCGACGCCGCTATTGTGACAGGAAAAGCACTTCTCCTCCGCGGGCCAGGCCGGCACCTCGCGGGCCAGATGGGCGACGGCGCGGCTTTCGGGGGTGGGGGCGGGCGGCTCGGCGAACGACGGGCCGGCGAGAAGGACGAGTACCAGGGTGGGAAGGACGGTTCGCATGGCGCGGGCATTGTACCGCGCGGTCCCGCGGAAAAACATCTGGAGGCGGGTGAGTCCCAGGGGGGCTAGGAACCCAGCACCGCCCCCAGAAGGTTCGGGGGCTCAAAACGAGCCGTCAAGGGCCGCTCGGAGCCGGTAAAGAGCCCTCGCCGCCCTACGGCGCAGGTTCAAGGAGCACGACGCAGCTACTCCCGACAAACCACCCCCCGCCAGGGGACGAAGGGGAAATCGGCAGGTTAAAGGTCGGCGGACAGGAGCGGCGTTAGTCCCAACGCCCGGTCGCTCAAACACCATCTCACATGGGACAATCTTTCCGAGATACGTCAGGTCGAAGACTGCCCAGGGCCAAAGCAAGACAGGAAATGGGTTGCGAGTCCGCAACACTCACGCGGCTATCATACGAATGGTCGCGCGCGCGTGTCAAGAACGAAAACCGTGAAATTCCGAAAGAAACGCCGCGCCGTTACATCTCAGCGCCGGCCGGCGTAGGTGGCGTAACACGAGTCGGTCTCCCACAGGCGCACCTCGACGACGGGGAAGCCCTGGGCGGCAGCGAAGTCGTAAATCAGTTTGGCGATGTTCTCGGCGGTCGGGTTGACGTCCATGACGAAGACCGGCTCGCCCTGCTGGCGCAGAAAGGGTAGGGCGGGGTCGTCGCGGTGCAGCAGCATGCGATGGTCGAGCGACTCGTCGATCCAGGTGCTCACGACGTGCTTGATGCGCGAGAAGTCCACGACCATGCCGAGGGCGTCCAGCTGCGGCGCCTCCAGGGTCAGGACGGCCCGGCCGTTGTGCCCGTGCAGGTGCCGGCACTTGCCGTCGTAGTTGAGCAGGCGGTGGCCGTAGCAGAAGGTGATCTCGCGCGTCACGCGGAACATCAGGCAGGCTCCCGGTCGTAGGCGGTGGGGTCGGTCATCCCGGCATCAGCGAAGGCGCGGCGGCGCTCGGCGCACTTGTTGCAGGCGCCGCAGTGTCGGCCGCCGGCGGGGCGGAGACACGAGAACGTCAGCCCCAGCGGCAGGTCGCGGCCGCGGCCCATCACCTCGGCCTTGGCCAGGCCCAGGTACGGGCGCAGCACCCGCACCGAGCCCCCGACCGCCTGGTTCACCACGTTCTGATAGGCGGTAAAGAAGGCATCCGTCGCGTCGGGGAAGGGGTTGCTCTCCAGCGGCGCCAGGGCGACGGCCGGCACCGCGTGCAGATGGCACCAGAGGATCGCCTTGGACAGCAGCAGCACGTTGCGCCCGGGCAGGAACACCGCCTCGTCGGGCGTCTCGGCGCCCGGGACGCCGCGGCCCGTGAGGCTCCAGTGGTCGCCGTAGAGGTCGGCGACCGGCATCTCCAGGACGGTCAGCGGGCCCAGGTGGGGGGCAGAAATGGCCCCAAGGAAGCCGCGAAGGTGCAGCAGTTCGACCCGCTCCCAGGACAGGCCATTGCGGACATAGAGCGGATGGACGGCGGTGCAGGTCCGCACCGCTTCGCCCAGGAGGATCGCACTGTCGAGACCGCCGCTGACGAGCACGGCCAGGGCGGACGGGAAGGGATGATCGGCGTTAGTCATCACCGATCATTCTAGGACCGAAGGGAAACGCGGCGACCGGCGCGGACCCAGTTCGCCGCTTGCGGCTTCGCAAGCCCTGCGAAGCCGCAAGCGGCTCAGCGCGAGTTACTTGTCCTTCTTGGTGCTGCCCACTTCGACGCCGATCACCTTGTTCTTCCCGCCGAGCGTCACCGTCACGGGCGTCCCTTCGGCGATTTCCTTCAGGGCGTCCTTGGCCGTCCCTTCCTTCTTGTCTTTGCCGACCAGGGTGACGGCCTTGGTGTCGTCGGCGACCTTGAATTCCTTGGCCTCCTCGCCGTTCTTGCCCTTCACCTTGAGCGTCAGGGTGCCGTCCTTGAACGACGCGAAGGTGCCGGCGGTCTGCTTCGGGGCGTTGCCGACCGTCACGGCCGTGATCTTGTCGTCGTCGCCCAGCGTGAGCGACACGTTCGTGCCGGACTTCAGGTCTTTGAAGGCGTCCTTGCTGCTCGATTCCTTTTTCTCGTCGTTGGCGTAGGTGACGACCTTGACGTCGTCAGGGACCTTGAACTCCTGGACCTTCGCCTCGTCCTTCTTGCCGACCTTGATCTTCAGGGTACCGTCGGCGAAGGACTCGAACTTGCCGCTGACCGCCTTACCTTTCTTCGCCTTCTCGGCGGCGAGGCCGACGCCGGCGATGAGGGCCAGGGCGACGAGGCCGCAAAGGAACTGACGCAACATGGGATACTCCTTGGGGGTGCGAGGCCACGCCGGCGGAGCCGGCGGGGTAGGGTTTCGTGTCGGCGGGGCTCGGGCGACGGTGCGAGGTCGAGCCATTCAACCCCGTTGTAGGGAAAGGGTTCCGCGATGCGGAATTAGGCGGACGGGGCCGCCGTTTCCGTGAATTGCTTGGAGAAACGAGTCCGTGAGCAGTAAGCTGTCCTCTGCCGGTTGATCGCACGCGGGGGTTCCGCGTACACACCCCGGCGCGCCGATTCCGGCTCGGGGAGACACTCGCACACGATGACCGCACACGACCCGGCCCAATCGATCACTCTCCCCCCGTCGCCCCGGTTCCTGCCCGTGTTGCTGCTTCTGTTCGTCGGCAGCGGCTGTTCGGCGCTGATCTACGAAATCGTCTGGTTCCAGCTCTTGCAGTTCGTCATCGGCTCGTCCGCGGTCTCCCTGGGCGTGCTGCTGGGGACGTTCATGGGCGGGATGTGCCTGGGCAGTCTTGCCCTGCCGCGCCTCGTCTCGCCCCGGCAACACCCGTTGCATGTCTACGCCTTCCTCGAGTTGGGGATCGGGGTGATCGGCGTGCTGCTCCTGGTCGGCATGCCTTACGTCGGCGAGTTGTACCTGGCCAGCGTGGGGCACGGTCTGCCGGGGATCCTGCTGCGGGGGGCCGTCGGCGCGGTCTGCCTGCTGCCCCCCACGCTGCTGATGGGCGCGACGCTACCGGCGATCGCCCGCTGGATCGAGATGACGCCGCGCGACGTCTCGTGGTTGGGGTTCTTCTATGGCGGCAACATCGCCGGGGCGGTGTTCGGTTGTCTGCTGGCGGGCTTCTACCTGTTGCGGGTCCACGACATCCGGATAGCGACTTACGTCGCCGCCCTGGTCAACGGGGTGGTCGCGTCGGTCGGGCTCCTCCTGGCCAACTTGACGCCTCACCGCGAGCCCGCCGCTGGCCCGGGCCCGGGTCGAGCCGCCCGCGCCCCCGGCTCCCGGTGGGTACACGTCACGATCGCCCTCTCCGGCCTGTGCGCGCTCGCCGCCGAGGTGATTTGGACGCGCCTGCTGTCGCTGATGCTTGGCGCGACGGTCTACACCTTCTCGATCATCCTGGCCGTCTTCCTGGTGGGCCTGGGGGTCGGCAGCAGCATCGGCTCGATCCTGGCGCGGCGGGCGGCGCGGCCACGCCTGCTGCTGGGGGGTTGCCAGCTGCTCCTGGTCGTAGCGATCGCCTGGACCGCCTTCATGCTGGCCCGGTCGCTCCCCTGGTGGCCGATCGACGTCTCCCTGTCGCGCAGTCCGTGGTTCACCTTCCAGGTGGACTTGGCGCGCTGCCTGTGGGCGATCCTGCCGGCGACGATTCTGTGGGGGGCGAGTTTCCCGCTGGCGCTGGCCGCGGTGGCCTCGCGCGGGCAGGACCCCGGCCGGCTGGTCGGCGGCGTCTACGCGGCCAACACGGCCGGGGCGATCGCCGGCGCCCTGGGAGCGAGCCTGTTTCTGATCAAGGAGGTGGGGACGCAGCGGGCGCAGCAACTTCTCGTCGGGCTCGCCGCCGCCGCCGCACTCCTGATGTTCGCGTCGCTGCTCTGGCCGTTCCGGGGAAAGACCGTCTCCGGGGGCGAGCCGGTGGGGAGCCCGGTCTGGAACGCGGCCGTGGCTTTGTCGGGAGTCACGGTGGGCCTGGCGGCGGCGCTGGCCTGGAGTGTGCCCGCCATTCCGGGGGAACTGGTCGCCTGGGGCCGGCAGATGCCGAAGCGGGCCTGGGAGGCGGAGGTGGTGTACGTGGGCGAGGGCCTGAATTCCTCGGTGGCCGTTACGCGGGAGGGCAAGGAGACGCGCCAGTTCCACGTCAGCGGCAAGATCGAGGCGTCGAGCCATCCCCACGACATGCGGCTGCAGCGGATGCTCGGCCACGTGTCGGCCCTGGTCCACGCACGGCCCCGCAAGGTGCTGGTCGTCGGCTGCGGGGCCGGGGTCACCGCCGGCACCTTCGTGCGCCACCCCAACGTCGATCGGATCGTCATTTGCGAAATCGAGCCGTTGATCCCGCAGGTCGTGGCCCGGCACTTCGCCGAGGAAAACCACCATGTCCTCGATGACGACCGCACCGAAGTGGTCTACGACGACGCCCGGCACTACGTCCTCACGACCCAGGAGAAGTTCGATATCATCACGTCCGACCCGATTCATCCGTGGGTCAAGGGCGCCGCCACGCTGTACACGAAGGAGTATTTCGAGACGTGCAAGCGGCACCTCAACCCCGGCGGAGTGGTCACTCAGTGGGTCCCGCTGTACGAGAGCGACGAAGAGACCGTCAAGAGCGAGATCGCGACGTTCTTCGAGGTCTTCCCCAACGGGACGATCTGGGCCAACTGTCACGAGCGCGAGGGTTACGACATCGTCCTGCTGGGCCAGGAGGACCCGACCCGGATCGACGTCGATGAGTTCGAGCGGCGGCTGACTCGCCCGGATCATGCGGGGGTGGTGAAGTCTCTCAAGGACGTGGACCTGGGGGCGCCGATGGACCTGCTCGGGACCTACGCCGGCCGGGGGGGCGAGCTGGCGCCCTGGCTGGAGGGCGCCCAGATCAACCGCGACCGCAACCTGCGCCTGCAGTACCTGGCGGGAATGGGGCTGAATTCCAACTGGTCCTGGTGGATTTATCGGGAGATGCTCAAGCACCGCACGTTTCCCGAGGACCTCTTTACCGGGTCGGAGAAGGGAAAGGAGGCGCTGAAGCTGCGGATTTGGTCGTCGTCGCCCCCGGACCTGTGAGGACGACGGCATGATGGCCCTTACGCACATTCCGTCCCCGCGAATGGGGCAATGTCAACTGACCTACCTCGCGCGGGCGCCGATCGACTACGCCAGGGCGCTGCGGCAGCACGAGGATTACTGCCGGGTCCTTCGGGCGTGCGGCGCCGAGGTGCGGACGCTCGACGTCAACCGCGAGCTGCCGGATTGCGCCTTCATCGAAGACGCGGCGGTCGTGCTCGACGAGGTGGCGGTCCTCGCCTCGATGGGTACGCCGTCCCGCCGCCCCGAGCTGGCGGGAATCGAGTCGGAACTGCGGCACTATCGCGAGGTTCGGCGCGTCGAGACGCCGGCGACGCTCGAAGGCGGCGACGTCTTGCGGGTGGGCCGCACGCTCCTGGTCGGGCTGTCGTCGCGGACGAATCCGGCGGGGGCGAGCGCCCTGGAAGAAGTGGTCCGCCCTCACGGGTACGGCGTGGTGCGCGTGCCGGTGCGCGGCTGTCTGCACCTCAAGACGGCATGCACCGCGCTGGACGACGCCCGCCTGCTGGTGAACCCGGCCTGGTTGGACGTGACGGCCCTATCCGGATATGAATGGATCCCCGTTCCCGAGGACGAGCCCTGGGCGGCGAACACGGCCCGCGTCGGCGGCAGCGTGTGTGTGGCCGCCGTGTACCCCCGGACCGCCGACTTGATTGGCGGACTCGGCTTCGACGTCCGCACCATCGACCTTTCCGAATTCGCCAAGGCGGAGGGCGGCGTCACCTGTTTGAGCCTCCTGTTTCGTCCGCCCGCCTAAGGTAATGGTCTCCCCTCGCCCCGATACTCCGGGGCGAGGGGTCGGGGGTGAGGGGAACTGAGCGAACAGGATTCATTGCATTCGTTGCGCGGCGCGGGATTCGTTGCGCGCCCCCGGCCGTGCGCAACGAATGCAATGAATCGCCCCTCACCCCCGACCCCTCGCCCCGGAGCATCGGGGCGAGGGGAGAAGAAGTGCTGCCGCTCGCGCAAGGAACGCCGCCTGTGGGCTGGTTCAAACGCGGGTCGCGCTCTGCCCGTGCCCGTGCCCGTGCCCGTGCCCGTGCCCGGTCTGGAATCGGGCACGGGCACGGGCACGGGCACGGGCACGGACCCGCGCCACCTGAAACGGCCCGTTTCTGAACCA
>DATFNV010000262.1:0-23083 GCA_035266225.1 Gemmataceae bacterium | reverse complement strand
CGGGTCTGCGACCCGCCGCTAAACAGGAAACTTGTTATCAGAACAGGAACTGCATCTCGAGGACCGGCCCGTGGTAGTAGATGCTGCCGGAGTCGCGGGCGCCGCCGGGGGCCGCCAGGTTGTAATTCACCTGCTGCAGGGCCTCGCCGACGTGGACCACCCCCATCCCCATGTAGCCGGCCCGGAGGCGCATCTTTTCCAGAGTGACGAGGTCAAAGTAGGCGCCGACCTCGTACAGCCCGGCCCAGGTCCACCGGTTGTCCCGCCCCTGGAGTCCCACGAGCCCCTCGCCGTTGGTCAGCCGCGTGGTCTGGTCGATGTTGTCAGCGCCGGCGGCGACCTTGGCCATCAGGGCGAAGTTCAGCCAGCTGGCGATCGGGTAGTTCCACTCGAAGCCCACTTGCGGCAGCAGCATGTGGTTGTGGACGCGCGCCAGGTACGTCGCCTCCAGGGCCGCCACCGGAAGGCTGCTGAGGCCCGCGCCGGTGACGTTGTCGGCGACGGCGATGTTCGTCTGCTCCTGCAGCTCGACGTAGCGGAAGCCGACGATCCCCTCGACCGACGTGAAGGCCCGCGACCACCAGCGATAATTCAACTCCACGTCGCCCAGTGACGACTGCAGGTTGATGGAGGCGCTGTCGGCGACGGCCCACAGGCCCACGCCCCGGGCGCCCTGGAACCCGGCCGGCGGGTGGAAGAAGGGCAGCGTCAGTTGTCCGGGGCTGACGATCGAGGCTGTCGTCGTGTCCTCGGGCAGGTAGAAGCCGGTCAGTTCGATGGCGGCGTCGTCGCACAGGTAGCCGATCGTCGCCCGCGCGCCCAGCTGGAACTCCGGGTCGAGGTTGTGCGTGTTCAGGACCGTGACGCCGTCGTCCTCCGCGACGGCGGTGCGACCGGGCCGCTCGCGCATCAGGGCCATCGCCCCGAGATGCAGGTAGGCAGCGCTCTCGGGCGTCGGCCCCTTGCCCCAGGCGGACGGGATATCGACGGGCAGGGCCAGGGTGTTGTCGGGCCCCGGCGGTGCGGCGCCTCCCGGCAGCGGGCCGGGCATGAACTTGTGCCCCGACTCGTCCTGCCCGCCGGAGGGCGCCACGGGCGCCGGCTCAGGCAGCAGCGCCCCGCCGCCCGGCGGGTACTGGCCCCGCGCCGACTGAGACAGGCACATCGCGGCCAGGGCCGCGCCGATCCACCACTTCTTCATGATCCCCTCCCTCCGACGCCGTGGCCGGTGGTCAGACCAGACCGATTCCCCCGAAGAGCCTGCCCCGTCACGCCGTGGTCGGGTCGAACGCGCCGACGAACACCTCGGTCTGGAACTGCCCCCCGAAGAAGGTGCTCAGCGGCAGCCGCCCCGGATCCTTGAGCACCAGCGGGATGCGCTCCAGACCCTTCAGCGGGAAGCGCGCCGAGCCGGTGGTGATGTACGGGAAGCCACTGGCCGTCACACCCGTCTGGTTGGCCAGGACGATGCCCTTCGGCAGGTTGGTGAAGACGAGGGTAATTGTCGTCGTTTGCGGGGGGCCCGGGACTCCCGGCAGCGGCTCGTCGAGCAGCGTGGCGGTGGTGATGGCACTTTGAAGGTTGAACACCGAGTCCAGGACCGTCGCGTTGCCGCGGAACGTCTGCGTGGCCGGGTCGAAGATATAGCGGAAGGGCAGGAAGACGTTCGTCTGGTTGGTGACGTCCACGTTGCCACTGACCAGTTTGCCGCCGCGGAAGTAGAAGTGGTAGCGCCCCGGCGTACTCGACAGGCGCTCGTGGGAGACCAGCGCCGCACCATTGCCGTCGATGAAGCCGTTGCCGGTGCCGGAGCCCGGCAGCTCGAAGACCGTCCCCGGGGCAGAGGTGCCGTTGGTGAAGCCGACCACGGCCGAGTGGGTGCCGGCAAGGCCGTTGACGCCCCCCATGCTGTCGGACGAGTCCCACTTGATCTGATCGTAGTTGAACTCGACGTCGAAGTTTCCCGGTCCGGTGTCGGCGCGGTCGATGATGATGATCTGGAAGCTGTCCATCTTGATGGTGTGGCCGACGGTCAGGTGGTTGAAGTAATCGACCAGGTTCCAGGTAGCGCCGAACGCCTCGTGCCCGCCGACGGGGTCCAGCCCGAACTTGATGGTGCCGGTGGTAGTGTTGTCCACCTGCGCGTAGAACGGGGCGAGGATCGGGATGCCCAAAGTGGTCGGGAACGTGCCCGGGATGGGGAAGGCGCTCAACGGGTTGGCGAGTGAGACGTTGCCGTTGGTGTTCACGAACACCTTGTTGGTCGTCACCCCCTCGAAGTTGATGGTGAAGCCGAGGGAAGCCTGGGCGCTGTTGTTGGTGCCGGCGGCCAGCGTGTTGAGGGCGAAGCCGGGCAGCGGTCGGATGGCCGCCGGCATCCAGCGCTCCTCGAGCCCCTCGACGCGCGGCACGAACCAGCCGCCCGCCCCACCCGCCTTCCCCTGGAACGCCTTCCGCAACCGGGCAAGTAACATGGCACCACTCCTTGTTCCCATTTGCGCCTATCGCGATTCCCGACCGCCGCCCACGGGTCGGCCGGCCGGCCGGCGTTCGGCACTTCCTAGTAACTCACCTGCAGGCCGGCGATGAACCCCTGCGCCCAGAAGCCGCTCGTGTGGAACGGGACGGCCGGGTGCGGCGACGACCCGAGCACGCCGGGGAACCCCACCGGGCCGACGTTCACCACCGGGTCGATCTGGTCGCCCGGCCGGAGCACGTCGGTCCAGAAGAGGAAGTTGTAGCCCACCGAGACGCGCAGGTGCTCGTTGAACTCCAGGGCCAGGCCGACGTCGGCCTCGGGCACCACGGCGATCTTGTTGCGGCTGAAGCGGCCGACGTTCGTCGGCTGTGTCAGCAGGCCGCGCGTCGCGTCGGTTGTGACCACCCCGTCCGGCTCGGTGATCACCGTGACGCCATTGATCTTGACCACCTGGTTGTTGTCGCCGACCGCCACCTTGCCCGCGAGCGTGAACACCACCGGCCCGACGCGCGACTCAGCCTCCAGGCCGACCTGGGCGCCGTAGAAGCGGTTGTAGGTCAGAAAGTTGTCGTTCAAGAGCGCGCTGTTGCCCGGGTTGCCATCGCTGTCCGGCAGGTCGGTCACCTGTTCCGCGATCTGCAGCTTCTCGTTGAGGGAGAGATAGCGGACGCCGGCCAGGCACGAGAAGCGCGAGAAGGGCGTGATGTCGGTACACTCGCTGAGGCGCAGGTTCGCCTCGGCGCCCAGGAACTGCCGCTTCATGGTGACGTTCAGGCTGCCGCTTTGGACGTTCGGCACCACGATCGGGTCCGCGTCCCGGTTCAGCGTGTTCGCGTTGAGGAACGGCCGGGCGATCACGGTGGTACTCGTGTTGCCGTCCCCGCTGATCCCCTGGCTGACGGAGCTGTTCGCCAGCCAGAAGCCGGTCGCCTCGACGCCCCAGGTGTGGTCCTGGTCGAACCAGTACAGGGCGGTGACGCGGACGCCTGACTGTTCCGATTGATCGAGCGGGCCGGGGCCGATAAGCGCCACGGTGTTCGGCTGGCCGAGGGCGCCGGGGGTCATGTCGTTGAGGCTGCCCATCGTCACCAGCGGCGGAACCTCCGCCTTGCGGACCCACCACAGCAGGTAGTCCGCCTGGAGGTAGAAGTGGGGCGAGGGCCGCACCAGCTCCGGGTGGAGGCAGCTGAAGCCGTTGGGCGGCAGACATTCCGTGGGCGGCAGCGGGCCGTCCACCGGCGGCGCCGCCGACGGGCCCCCCGCGGCACCGGGAGGGCCGGGCGGTGGCCCCTCGCCGTAACCCGGGGGCGGGCCGTAACCCGGGGGCGGGCCGTAGCCGGGGGGGAAGTTGCCCGCATCGGCGGGCGGCGGCGGATACGGGTAGCCCGGGCCCGCCGCCCCCGGAGGCATGGGGTACTGGGCGCGTGCCGAGGCCGACACGCCCAACCAGCCTGCGAGCAGCGCCACGCCCATCCATCGTTTCGCCATGTTCGCCTCCCCCGACCTGCGCCCGCGGGACCGAAACCGACGCCATGACCATCACCGTTGCGCCCCGCGGTGGCGGCACAATCGACACTCACTTGCCTTTGGAAAAATCGACCGCACAACCGACCTTCTTGAACTTTTCGGCACAGTCGCGCAAGTCAACCGAATCTGACGAATCGGGGCAGGAAGGAAAGGGGAAGGCCGTTTGCGGCTTCGCAGGGTCCGGGGGTGTGGCGGGGTTTGCGAAGGAATGAGGGGTTCGGGCGGCAGTGCTGGGACGAACTTCCCGAGGTGCTCCCGGCGGGCGGCGGGCGGCGGCGGTAAGGCGAGGTCGGCCGGAACAGAGGGGGCCGGGGGGACGGGTGTCGTTCCCCCGGCCGGTTTCGTTTACCAGGGGGCGCAGAGTTGCTCCGGCGGGATGGTGGCGAAGCGGCCCGGCAACCGCCGCAGGAACTGCGAGACGCCGCGGTACCAGGGGCCGGGCGTCCAGACGGAGAGCGTGCCGGCGTCGAAGTCGATCTTCACCTTGAGTCGAGCCCGACGGAAGGCTCCCATGCCGAGCAGCGGGAAGATGTCTGCCGTGCGGCGCGGGGAGCGGTCGTAGAACGGCAGCCCCGGACGCAATACCAAAGGGAACGGAGAGTGATGCAGTGAGAGCATGTTGCTGACCAGCCAGACCGTAGCCCATCGGGTCGGCAGTGACTCGACGGCGTCGTTGGCCGCGCGGATCCGCCTCCGCTGCGGAGCCAACTGGTCTGGGTCCGAGGGGTCCAGGCCGGCGCTTTCGAGGTGAAACCGCCAAGCGCAGGCGTCCGGCCCGCAGCCCGTATCGAACTTCCACCACCGGGGACGAGCGCCCCGCGGAGGCTCGCGCAGCTCCCACTGGCTCACGATGGCTGGAAGTAACGCGAGCCAGTTTCGCCGGTCCTCGGCGGCGCCGGACACCACCCGCGACTGGAGAGGCAAGCGATCGATGAAGAGTGGCACGGGGGACGAATACTCCGAAAGGAGATTCCGCGAGGGTTACTCGAACGGGTACGGACTGTCAATGATGTCCGGGAGCTCGGGCTCGATGCAATCGACGAGGTAGTCCCGCCCACGGTATCCGCGGCGGATACATTCCTCAACGAGTTCCCGTTGAGTTTTCGCGAAGCCGACGAGTTGATCGCCGTGGTAGGCGACCCACTGCCCTGGCCGCTCCTCCAGCAGGCGCGCCAGGTCGCGGCGGTACGTCGCCAGGGCGAGCGCTCCCAGCGACGGCTTGTCGGTTGGCCCGTTCATCGGCAGCCTCATAATTCTCAAGACAGGCGATCCCCCCCATGATACCATAAGGCGAGTGTTGTGCGGGATTCGTTGGGCGTATCACGGGACGACTCATGGCGGTTACCATGGTCCGGCATCGTTTCAGCGTGGACGAGTACGAGCAGATGATCGAGCGGGGCATCCTCACGGAGGATGACCGCGTCGAGCTGATTCGCGGGGAGATCATCGACAAGATGTCCATCGGCGACGAACATGCCGCTTGTGTCAAGCGGCTCAACCGCCTCTTCAGTCGTATGCTCGGTGATCGGGCCGTGGTGAGTATCCAGGATCCCATCCGGCTGGCCGATAGCGCGCCGGAGCCGGACGTCGCCCTGGCGAAGCCGCGAGACGACTTTTACGCCTCCGGCAAGCCCCGGGCCGCCGACGTGCTGCTCGTCATCGAGGTCGCGGACACGTCACTCGACGCCGACCGCGAAGTCAAGCGACCGCTTTACGCCGAAAACGGCATCGCGGAGTACTGGATCGTCAACCTCGGCGAGGCCTGCATCGAGGTCCATCGCCAGCCCCGGCCCGACGGCACCTATCAGGAGGTCCGCACTCTGCGGCGCGGGCAGACCCTCGACGTGGCGGCGCTGCCGGGATGCACACTGGCTGTGGATCAGGTCGTGTGATCGCCCCATCGCCGGCGCCAGCCTCGCCGACAGTCACGCTGGTGGATGAGGCCTTCGTTCAAAGGATGAGAGACGATGCCCGTTGTCTCGCTGAACGTTCCCCACTGTAAACAGGAGCACCACTACTCCTGTGTTGCCGCCGGTGTCCGCATGGTGCTGGCCCACTACGGGCGCAGTCACTCTGAGGATGAGTTACGGCAATTGATGGGCACAGACCCTCACGGAACCTCTGCCCGCGACATCCTCCGCGTCTCCTCGCTCGGCTTCGCTGTCCGCACGGAGCGCAGGAACGCCAGCGCCTTGCGGGCAGTTTCGACGGCGTCGTGACTGTGCCGGCTCAGCTCGACGTGAACGCCGCCCGCGTAGCCGATCTCGTCCAGCGCGGCCAGCACCGGCGCGAAGTCGATCTGCCCCGCGCCGAACATCAGGTGGTCGTGGACGCCGCGGCGCATGTCCTCGATGTGGACGTTCCAGAGGAGATGTCGCCACTTTTGCAGCTGATCGGCGATGGGCAGTTCGCCCATGCAGTGCAGGTGGCCGACGTCGATGGTCAGGCCGAACAGCGGATGGGCGACTCGCTTGTGCAGCTGCGCGAAGCGGCGCATGGTGTCGATGAACATGCCCGGCTCCGGTTCAAAGGCCAGGCGGATGTTCAACCGAGCCGCGTCGTCGCACAACTCCTGGCAGCTCTCGACCAGCCGATCCATCAGCACGGCGCGGGGAGCCCTGTCGGTCGGCGTGCCGGACCAGAAGCTGAGTGCGTCGGAGCCCAGGGCGACCGCAACGTCGAGCGCCTGTTGCAGGAAATCCAGGCGTCGCCGCCGCTCATCGGGTGTCGGGCTGATGAGAGTGGGCTGATGCTTGCGGCGGGGATCGAGCAGGAAGCGAGAGCCGGTTTCGATGGTGGAGCGCAGGCCGAGCTTGGTCAGGAGGCGGCGGGTGGTGTTCATCGCCTTCATACACGCCGTATCTCCGAGGAAGGGGTTGAGGACGTGATAATCGAGGGTAATGGCCACGCTACGGTAGCCCAACTCGGCGAGGATTTCCAGGGCGTCTTCCAGGCGGTGATGGGCGAAGCCGTTGGTGTTGTAGCCGAAGAGCATGCGGCGCTACCTCCTCCCTCAGTGGTTGAAGGAAACCGGTGACCACGCCGCGTAGGCGGTCAGCGCAGGCGGCAGGGGAGTCGCGCCGGTCGGAAGGACGCGAACTTCTCCGGTGAGGTAATCGAGTTGGTCAGTGACGTGGCTGGCGAAGGCCGCTGCCGCTGGCGTGAGCAGGCGGAACTCGACGTCATAGGGAGTGATGCTCGCGACGTTGCCGCTCTGGTCGTCGAAGAGCACGACCATGTTTCCGGGCGCCGTTGCCCGCGTGGACGGGGCTCGGAGCCCGCGGTAGCCGGACGCCTGGATGTCTGCCCGGCGATCCTTGAGATGCCAGTAGTCCTGGGAAGGGTTTAGCAGCAGGCAGGGGAAGACGCCAGCCGCCGGGGCATTCGCGACGGTCAGGTCGAACACGTTCGCAACGGGCTTGCGAAGCACCACGTCCCACAGGACAAACGTCTCCCGGAAGGGGGGGACAAGTGGCGCCAGCGGCAGGTGAAGGCTGTCGAGGCCCGTAAGTACCTCGCGGTGGAAGTAAAACATCTTCTCGGCCAGGCAGGTAGGCACGTCTTCCGCGAGATACACAGTCCGCACGCCCGGATAGTTGTACCGAGCACCTTGGCGGCTCCGAACCGCACCCATGCCGTTCACCACTTCCTTGCGCTGCCGGGCACTGGCCGTTCTGAACACCCGCGAGGTGATTCGGTAGTAACTGGTGCCTGAGGGGACGGTCATGCTCACGCCGGGAGCAACGGCCATTGGCGGCTCCTCGCGTTAGCCGGCGTAAGGATTGCCGAACCGGAGACCCGTCACCCACCAATCGACCCGGTCGATGGCCTCGGCCCCACCGGTCTCAAGGAAGGACCGCAGGGTGGAGCCACTCCACGGGGGTGCCACGGGAGAGCGTTCGCTGCGGCGAGGGGCCGGCAAGAAGTAGTGGAACAAGTCGCGCACGCGGGCCTCCTCGCAACCGAAGTGCGAGAGTAGGTGCAGCATCGTGTGCCAGAGGCTGTGAAGGGTCTGTTGGTCCTCCGGGGACAGAGGCGCTCGCGCCGCCCGCCAATCGCCAAAGGCGGCGGCATCCGTCCGCAGCAGGCGGCTGAAAAACACGTCATCGACACCAATCTCGCGGACCAGCCACGCGACTTGTTCGCGCAGGGCGGCCTCCGTCTCCTCCTGGAAGTAGTCGGGCACCGTCGAAAGGGCCATGGCCATCTCTCCCAGACTCGCGTTGTCCGATTTCCAGTATGGACCCCGCGGACGAAACCGTCAACGCGACCCCAGGACGAGCAGGGACACCCCAGGGTGGGGGCGGCCGCGGGAAGGTACCTCTTAAGCCAATGGACGTCCCTTGGTCGGCCGGATGAGGCGGAACACCGACCGCCCCGCCCGGCGCACACCTCGGAACGTCGCCCGCAGCAGCCACCCCAGCACTTGCAGCGCTCCGGTTAGGCAGGCGCCCACGGCCCTGCCGCCGCCCAGGACATCCCGAACTCCTGCCCGGCCGCCCCGGCCTGCGCCGGCGGCATCAGGAAATCGCGCAGCACGACGACCACCTGCTCCAGATCGGTGCCGGGCGCGTCGAGCTTGTTCTTCCGCAGGAACGCCTGCCACTGCTTCCGCTTGCCGTCATCCCCATAGAACTCGGCCGTCAGGGCCAACGGCGGCACGCCCGGCAGCGCCGTTCGCCTCCGCTCGAAGGTCGCCCGAATCGCCTGGCACAAGAGCGCCCCATCGAAGGCGAACTGCCGGCAGAGGGTCATCACGTCGTGGAAGTCCTTCATCCGGGTGTTCGTCATGCCCAGGCCCACCAGGGCCTGGAACTTCTCGGCCACGACCGTCTCCCGAGGGTAGGCCGACAGGACCGGGGCCGGAAAGGCCAACAGCGTCGGGTAGGCGACCACGTTCGCCGCCGGCGTGATGACGTCGCCAAACCCAATGTCGATCTGGATGGGGATTCGCGCGTTGCCCAGCCGGGCCTGGAACGTGACGCGCACCCCTTCATACTCCTCGTCCTCTCTGATTCGCATGCCCCGGAGAGTATCCGTCAGGAAGGCCAGGCCGTCCTCCTCGACCGTCTGGTTGCACACCTCCCGGAAGAGTTGCTCGTAACGCCCGACGGACTTGTCGCCCCGGGCGAGCAGGTCCAGGTCTTTCGTGGGTCGGTGGCGCTGGTCGCTCCAAAGCGCGAACAGCATCGCTCCTTTGAGGACAAAGAGGTCGCGATGGGGGGATTGGCTCAGGCGGTAGAGGAGCCGTTCGAGGGCGTACCTCGTCAGGACGAAGTGGTACTCCTCTTGCCGCTCGCCGGCCAGCTTCAGCAGCCGGTCGTGGACCGAGGCGACCAGGTTCCTGGGCTTGTCCTTCCTCACGACAGCGACTCCATGTACGGGCGCATCACATTCGCCACGCGACAGACACGGGCGGCCTGCCACAGCTCGTCCGCGGTGGCGCGGCGCTGCCGGCGGCAGTCCCGCAGCGCCTCCAGGGCCACGTCCAGGCCGATCTTGTTACGGTACTTGAAACAATCGGCCACCGTCTTGGCCGGGCTGTAGACCTTCAGCGTCACCCCCTCGACCGTGTGTTCCTCGGCGCCGCTGGTCAGAGCCGATCCTGAGAAGCGGACGACACGCAGGGGAAGTCCTGCCTCTTGCGGACGCCGCGCCCGACGGTCGATGGCCAGCCAGACCTCGAACGGCATCTGGGTGGTCAGCCCGTGGAAGCGGAGGGCCGACAGCAGGCAGACGACGCCGTGCGGCACGCGCTTGCACACCTCGGCCAGCGTTCGGTTCTCCGTGGGGCTGGCGTCCGCCAGGACGTACAGGCCCCGGGCGGTGCGCGTCAGCAGTCCCTGCCGGCAGAGCCGGCGCAGGTACTCCGGGTGGATGCCGTGTGCTGCCAGATCCCGCACTCGCAGCACCCCCTGCCGGCGTGTCAGCTCCAGCAGTTGTTCGCCGGGACCGATATTACCTCGTTGCACCGGTGTTCTGGCCATGTGTAATTTCGTTGCCTTTTATCAATTTCTGGCAACATTTTTACACAAAGCGAGCGAAAAAGCAAGGCCGGCTTGCCTTGTGCTCGTGCGGGTGACAGCCCGCCCCAGGCCCGGCAGAGCCTGCGGCGCGTCGCTCCTCAAGCCGCCGGGAGCGCCTTGGCCCCCCGGACAAGTCGGAACGCCCACCGCGCCATCCGGCGCACAACTCGGAACGCCGCCCGCAGCAGCCACCCCAGCACGAGCAGCGCCCCGGTGGCGTAGGCGCCCATGACCCATCCGGAATACCAGCCGTCCGTCGCGTAGTGCTGTGTCGGGCCGAGGTTGCGGCCGTCGATCCACAGCAAGAGGGCGGCCAGGGGCAGGGTGACCAGGACGGACCCGGCCAACAACAGGCCGACGCGGCGCCAGCGCCCTTGCACCGCCCAGGCGACGGCCCGGCCCGCGAAAACGAGAACCGGCAGGCCGAGCAGTGCAAGGACCAGCGGAGTGGGCGGTGGGCCGAGGAGGTTCCGGACATCCCCCCCGAAGCGAAGGTAGGTGAGCCAGACGCCCGGGGCCAGCACGGCGAGCAGTAGCAGGCACAGCAACAGGCCGATGACCCAGGCCCCGCGGCGGAAGACCCAGGCGGCCGACCAGCCGAGGGCGATCACCAGGATGACACCGACCTGCACGAGGAGGAACACGGGCCAGTCGAAGTCGGAGAGTTCGTGAAGGGCCTGCCACCAGGGTAACGGGACGCGCAGGCGCGGGTCTTCCGGCAGCGGCTCGGGGTTGATCGGCTCGCCGGCCGGGAGCAGGTAGCGACCGTCCGGCCCGACCTCCAGGGCGCGGCGACAGGTTGTGGCTGCGTCGTCCTCCGCGAACAGCACGAGGGGCGGGGCGGCGGGGTCCGCCGGCCGCAACAGCCCCGTCGGGGGGCACGGGCCGATGCAGCGCCAGCGCTCCCGGCCGGTCGTCCCATCCAGGCCGTGCGCCGTCTTGCCCGACCGGACCACCACGGTCGTGCGCTCCCCTTCGCCCAGCACGTCCAGGAGTTCGCCGGAGCCGCCCGGCAGAGGCCATTCCCAGACCAGATGCTTGCGCTCGATCCCGCCGCGCGTCAGGCGCAGCTTGCCTGCGGCCACCGACAGCAGGTCGCATTCGCCGCCGGCGCCGCGGGGCAGGCACCAGAAGTACGCGACGTAATCCGACCAGCTAAGAGGGTCCCTCCGGACGGTTCCCAGCCCGGCGGCGAACCGCATCTCGCATCCCTGCGCATCGAACATCCCGCCGCTGTCCAAAGGGTTCCCCCGGACGGCTGCCAGCACGGCGTCGCGCGGCAGATCGAGCCCCTGGGCGTCGAACTGCCGCCCGCCGACGTGCTGTAGCTCGCGCCCCTGGGCGTCGAGCATCACGGCGCTATCGTCCATCCACAGCCCGCTCAGGCAAACGCCGCGCTCCCCCCCGGCCAGGTCGAGGAACACCGGTGTCGGCCGTTGCCGGCCGTCGTGGGGGCTGAAGTTCACTTTCCGCCCCCATAACCGTTCCCCGGCACCGTCGAACGCCAACACCTCGCCCTTACCGCCTTCGTCAACGACGACCACCGGCCGCCCACCCAGGTCTCCGACATTGACGGCGGGCAACGGCGTGTCCGCCGTGCGCGACAACGACTGCCGCCACAAAGTCGCCCCATCCCGTCCACTCAGGGCACGCACTTCAAACATGCCATCGTCCCCGACGGCCCACGTCACGACATCGAGCACCCCGTCACCGTCAAGGTCCGCGAGCCCAGGGCGGAGAGTCCGCAACCCCATCAAGACGGAACCACTCGCGTCCGACGGGCTGACGAGCGTCGTTCGCCAGCGTGTCTTCCCGTCCTTCAAGGAGACGACGGCCAGGACGAGATGCTTACGCAACCGGTAGTCCGCGAAACTCGTGAAGGCCAGCAGCACCTCCGGAGTGCCGTCGCCATCGAGGTCGCGGCACTCCAGCAGGTGCGGCGTCATCGCTGCGTTCGGTCGGCTCTTGAACTCGGCCGTCCAGATCGCGCGCCCGTTCGGCCGGAGACGGCCGACAGTCCTTCGACCGAATGGAACAGGAGCAGGTCGGGGATGCCGTCGCCGTCGAGGTCGCCGTAGGGCAGCGGCAGGGGCAGCACAGTTTCACCCCGGATGTCCGATTGCCACAGGACGCGGCCGTCCTTGCCCGAGACGGTCGCGCTGGCACCCTGATCGCCCAAAGGGCCGATGACGTCAGGCACGCCATCGCCGTCGAGGTCCTCCACCGCTTGCCACTTGCCCAGGCGCCGCCAGGCTTCCGGCATCACGCCGCGCACGGCGGACAGCGAGCCGTCCGCGTGGGACGTCCACAAGTCGGGAATGCCATCGCCGTCGAGGTCGGCCTGGCGTGCCTCGGGGAAGTTGCCGAGAACCTGGGCCAGCCGCCCCGTTCCGGCGGAGAGCACGAACGTCCAGGAAGGGAGAACGGGGACTACCAGTTGCGGCCAACCGTCCGGACCCACCTGGTCCCACCAGGACAGCGGTCCAAGGAGGTTGCCCTCGAATGAGTGTGACCAGCGCCAAAGAGGATGGCCGTCGTGCCCCGAGAGCGCCTCGACAACCAGCGGGCGCTCGACCCCCCGGCGGGACATGAATACGGAGGCAACGAACACCTCGCGCTTGCCGTCACCGTCCAGGTCGGGACCGACCGTCACCTGCGAGAGCTGGATTATTTCACTGCTGCTCTGCTGCGACCACGGGTCCCGCGCCGAACCCGCGGTAATCATCACCGGGAACTGGGAGAGCCAGCGGCGCTCCCCGGTGGCGCCGTCGAGCACCTCGACGGCGCCGCGGTCGCCTGAGTGCCCTGGCTCGGGGTAGGTCAGGATCACTTCTGGCGTGCCGTCGCCGTCGAGGTCCACGACCAGTGGCCCGCCCTGAAACGGGTGCCCGAAGGCTGCGGCGGCTGTGGTGACGTTCTTCCGCCAGAGCGGCTGGCCCGTCTTGAGAGAGACGGCAGCGACGGTCACGTCCTCGGCGTCGGCGCTCGCTGCCATGTTGCTCCCCCCGCCCCCAGGGTGAAAGCCGAGCAAAACGCACGGCTCGGGAGGACTGCCCAGGGACGCGAAACGCGGCACCATCCTGTTGCCGGCACCGGCGTGTCCGAGCAGCGGTTCGAGGTCGTGCGCGAAGTCCTCCTTCCCGGTCCGCAGGTCGAGGCCGAGGAGCCGCTGGTTGGCCACCACCGCCACCACCGACCGGCCGTCGATGGAGCACAGGGCCATCGCGGGGCGCTCGTACTCGCGGAGCCAGCGCGGGATGGCACCGCTGAGGCCGAGCGAGCGCCGCCAGAGCATCTGCCCGGTGCGGGCATCAATTGTCTCGACCCATGCCTCCGGCTCGCCCTGGCGCTGAACCGGGAAGCCGCCCTCGCCCCTGTCCTTCAACAACGTGTAGCTCTGCCCACCCGAGGCGAACGCGGCCACCAGCACCGGTTTGCCGTCGAGTTGGATCACGAGCGGCTCGGCGACGACCGCGTTGCCGCCCGGGCTGAAGATGGAGTATCTGGGATCGATCTGCCCCTCTTCAAGGCCGGGCGGCAATGCTGGCCGCGTCCCGTGCCACCACAGGAGCCGGCCCGTCTTGCCGAAGTTGTCGATGAGCACGTTGGACGGCTTGAGGTCGCGGTGCAGGACGCCGCGCTGATGGGCGTACTGAATGGCCTCGGCGACGGTGCGGACCCAGCGGGCGGCCTGCTCCGGCGGCAGCGGGTTGTCGCGGACCAGGTCGGCAAGACTTTTGCCCTCGACGAAGTCCATGCTGAAGTAGTGCTGTCCGTCGTGCTCGCCGACCTCGTGGATGGCGACGATGTTGGGGTGTTGCAGCGCCGCCGCCGTCTGCGCCTCCAGCCGGAAGCGCTGCACGTCCTCCTCACTGGCCAGTTGGCCGGACAGGATCATCTTGAGCGCCACGATGCGGTTGAGCGATACCTGCCGCGCCCGATAGACGACGCCCATGCCGCCGCGGGCGATCTCCTCCAGCAGTTCGTAGTCGCCGAAGTAGCGCACCGTGCCCGGCGCCGGGGATGGGGCGGGCGCCTCGCCGGGGGCCAGGGTCGGCGCCTCGGCGGGGGGCAGGACCAGTCGCTGCGCCCCGTCGTGGTCGGCGAAGAACGAGCGCAGCTCGTCGGCCAGGTCGGCGTGCCGTGCCAGCAACTCGTCGCGGTTCGGCGCCTGCCCGGCGTCCGCGGCGCGCAGGTACTCGGCGATGACCTCATTCACCCGCTGGTCACGGCCCGAGGACTCCCGCGGCTCTATCGTCATGGCTCGTTCCCTTCGGGTAGGTTGGTGTTGTTGCCGAAGCGCCTGCGGCGCATCCCCCTTCAAGCAGTCGGGAGAACCTTGACCGGCCGGACGAGTCGGAATGCCCACCGCCCCGCCCGGCGCATAGCTCGGAAGACCGCCCGTAACTACCATCCCAACACGAGCAGCACGCCGGTGACGTAGGCGCCCATGAGCCACGCGCCATACCAGCCGTCGGCCACGTAATGCTGTGTGGGTCCGAGGAAGCGCCCATCGGCCCACAGCGAGAAGGCGGCCAGGGGCAGGGTGACCAGTACGGAGCCGGCCAGCAACAGGCCGATCCGGCGCCAGCGACCTTGCACCGCCCAGGTACACCCCAGCCCGACGAAGACGAGGATGGGCAGCCCGAGCAGCGCGAAGCCGCCGGGATCGAACAACCGTCTGATCGGTGTGGAATAGCGCGGCGCGCCGTGCAGATAGAAGAGGCCGGTAGCCAGGGCGAGCACCGCGAGCAGCAGCAGGTACAGCAGGAGGCCCATGACCCGCGCCCCGCGACGGAAGACCCAGGCGGCTGATCGGCCGAGGGCGACGGCAAGGATAACCACGCCCTGCACGAGCAGGAAGTAGGCCCAGTTGTGTGAGCGGCGCAAATCCACCAGGAGGTACGCCCAGGGGGTCTGTACAAGCAGCCGTGGATCCTCCGGCAACGGGCGGGGGACGATCTTCTCCCCGGCCGGGAGCCGGTAGCGCTCGTCGGGGCCGACCTCCAGGGCCCGGACGCAAGTCGTGACATTGTTCTGCACGAACAGGACGAAGGGAGGTGCAACCGGGTCCTCCATTCGCAGCACCCACTCCGGGCGACACGGGCCGGCGCAGCGCCAGCGTTCGCGACCGGTCGCCCCATCCACCCCTTGGGCCAGGTTCGCGTAGCGTACTACCACAATCGTGCGCTCCCCTTCGCCCAGCACGTCCATAACGTCGTACTCTCTATCGGGCATCATCCAATCCCAGCGCTGGTGTTCGCCGACGGAGCGGCTGTGCGGCGGAGGGGAACGTACATTCTGGCCAGCGATTCTCTGTCGCTGCCATAGGACGCGGCCGTCTTTTCCCGAGACCGCCACGTTGCCGGACATATTGACGACATTGACAATCCCGTCCCCATCGATATCCTCCGCCGGCAGCCAATTATTGCCCACCCGCCGCCAGGCCTCCGGCGTCATGCCGTGGAGGGTGGACAGCGAGCCATCCGCGCCGGACGCCAGCAGGTCGGGGATGCCGTCGCCGTCAAGGTCGGCCTGTTGCGGGGTCGGGAAGTCGCCCAGGACTTGGCCCAACCGCCCGCTTCCGGCGGACAGGACGAAGGTGTGGTCTCTGTTTCCGAACCTGTCCGCCAATACCGGGACGAGAAGATGCGGCCAGCCGTCCGCGCCCGGCTGGTCCCACCAGGCCAGCGGGCCGAGAGCATTGCTACCCGAGAAGGGATGCGACCAGCGCCACAGCGGCCGGCCGTCATGCCCCGATAATGCCTCCACGAACAACCGCGCCTCGCTCCTGAAATGCGGCCTGAAGCGTGAGGCCACGAAGACTTCCCGCCAGCCATCGCCGTCGAGGTCCGGCCCGATCGTGACCCGCACCGAGTGCTCGACCTGCACCGAACGCTCTACCCGGGCTTCTTTATCGGGGAGGCCCTCGAGGATCTCGTTGATCTCGATGATTGGGAAGCGGTACAGCCAGCGGCGTTCGCCGTTGGCCCCGTCGAGCACCTCGATGGCGGCCGTGTTCATAGACCATGTCGGCGCGACGTAGAGCAGAATCACTTCCGACTTGCCGTCGCCGTCGAGGTCCGCCACGACGGGGGCCTCCCCGATGTTGGGCAGTGAGGAGACCCGGGCCGCGTTCACGACTTTCTGCCAGATCGGCTTGCCCGTTTGGAGGGAGACGGCCGCGACGGTCATCTCGTCGTTGGTGCCCGTTCTCACGGCGTCCCCCCAGCCGATCCCCGGTTTCCCATCGGACACGAGCCACTGCGCCAGCAGAACGCCGGGCTCGCGCGGGTCGCCGAAGAGGCCGAACCGCGGGGCCGTCTTCTCACCGGAGTCTGCGGGGCTGCCGATGATCGACGTGAGATCGTGCGTCCAGAGCGGCTTCCCCGTGCGCAGGTCCAGGCCGATCAGTCGGCGGTTCGCCACCAGGGCCACGACCGGCCGACCCTCCACGTCGATTACCGACACCGCGTATCCCAGGGATTCGAGTGGCGAGGTGCTGCTTCGCCGCCCGAGTGAGTACGGCCAGCGCCGCTGGCCGGTGCGGACGTTGATCGCCTCGAGCCATTCTTCCGGCTCACCGGCGGCGCCCACGTACACCTCGCCTTCCGTGGCAAACGTGGCGATCAGGTGGGGAACGCCGTCGATCGGTACGACGATCGGCTCGGCAATGACCTTGCCCCGCCGCAGGTTGGACTGGTCCCTCGGGAAGGGAGCAGCCTGAGCCTCCTCAATGCCGGGCGGCAGGGTCGGGCGCGCTCGGTGCCACCAGAGGAGGCGCCCCGTCTTGCCCGAGACGGCCAGCAGCGACGGCGAGGAGCGGCTGGCCCAGATCAGCAGCCGATCTCCATCGACGACGGGAGCGGGTTGCACGAGCCACGGGCGCTGACCGCCGTCCCGCGCCAGTACCTGAGACCAGTCGAACTCCGGCCGCCGGCCAACTTCCGACTCGCCGAGTGGCCCGGGCCCCCAGTCCTTGACCGGCTCCAGAGTCGCCCCGCTCAACCGCCGCAGGCCGGTCTTACCGACGAGAACGACGTCGGCTCGCCCGCCCGCATCGATCGCCTCGGCGAACTCGTCCTTGAGTCGCAGCGGCTCCCACAACCGCCGCGGCTTGGGGGAGAGCTCGTAGTAGTGCTCGTCCCCCGGTTGGACCAGCAGCCGGTAGGTTTCGCCGCGCGCCTGGGGCGCCGACAGGCAGAGGTCGAAGTCGCCGGCGGGCAGCATCACACGTGCCGAGTCCACCAGCCCGGGGGTGGCGGTCAGGAATGGCTCGATGACCGGGCGCCCCTCGTCGTCCAGCACCTCCACGCGGAACGGCAGGCCGTCGCTGCTGACGTCCAGGCTACCCATCTGCGATTCCGCGTACCCGTTCCAGCCGACGATGCCGCTGACCAGGAGCAGGGCCGAGGCCGTCGCCGTCAGGACGATCAGCACCGCGCCGCGCCGCTGCGTCTGTGTCCAGCGCAGCGCCCGCTCCGCCAGCCCCGGTCGCCGGGCCTTGATCGGCCGTCCTTCGAGCAAGGCGCCCAGGTCGTCGGCCAGATCCTGCGCGCTGGCGTAGCGGCGGACCGGCTCTTTCTGGAGACATTTGAGGATGATCGTCTCCAGATCGCGGCCGACCGCCGGATTGAGCAGCCGCGGCGGCGCCGGCTCCGCCTCCAGCACCTGCAACAGCGTGTCCAGGGGCGTCGCCGCCCGGAACGGCGGCCGGCCCGTCACCAATTCGTACAGCACCGCCCCCAAGGAATACACGTCGCTGGCCGGGCCCATCGCTCCGCGGTCCGCCGATGCCTGTTCCGGCGGCATGTAGCTGGGCGTGCCGACCACGGCGCCGGTGGCGGTGAGGGCGTTCTCCCCGGGCTGACACCCGGGGCTCGCCATGCGCTTGGCCAGGCCGAAGTCGGTCACGCGCGGTTGGCCGAAGCTGTCGATGAGCACGTTGGACGGCTTGAGGTCGCGGTGCAGGACACCGCGCTGGTGGGCGTACTGGATGGCCTCGGCGACGGTGCGGACCCAGCGAGCAGCCTGCTCCGGCGGCAGCGGATTGTCGCGGACGAGGTCGGCGAGGCTGCGGCCCTCGACAAAGTCCATGCTGAAGTAGTGCTGCCCGTCATGCGCGCCGACCTCGTGGATGGCGACGATGTTCGGGTGTTGCAGCGCCGCCGCGGTCTGTGCTTCCAGGCGGAAACGCTTGACATCGTCCTCGCCGGCGAGTTGGCCGGAGAGGATCATCTTGAGCGCCACGATGCGGTTGAGCGATACCTGCCGCGCGCGGTACACAACGCCCATGCCGCCGCGGGCGATCTCCTCCAGCAACTCGTAGTCGCCGAAATAGCGCACCGTGCCGAGCAGCGGAGGAGAGGAGGGCGCCTCGCCGGGGGCGAGGGTCGGGGCGTCTGCTGGGGCAGGCGGCGTAGCAAGGCGTTGCGCCTGATCGTGGCCGGCGAAGAACGAGCGCAGTTCGTCGGCCAGGTTGGGGTGCCGCGCCAGCAATTCGCCCCGGTCGGGAGCCTGCCCGGCGTCCACCGCCCGCAGGTAATCGGCGATGATGGCATCGACCCGCGCGGAGTCATCGAGCGAGGGGGGCTCAGACATGCTCTCCTCCGGGTCGGGCGAACGGGGCTCTACTGAGATAGCCGTCAAACGCGCCGACCCTGGGCGCGCGAAAGTGCCTCTCGCCTTACAGCGTACCGCTTGCCTTCTGGCGGCGGAATAGCCGCGCTACGGACCTCCACACAGCCGATCAAAGGGTGTCCTTGCGAAACCGTCCAGGAGCCGCCGAGCAAAGACAGGCCAGCCACGATACCAGGGCCCGGGCGTCCAGACGGAGAGCGTCGCCGCCTTGAAGTTGATCTTCACCGTGAGCCCCGCCCGCCGGAACGCGCTCATGCCGACCAGCGGGAACAGGTTCGTCCTGCGGCGCGGGAAGCGGGCGTAGAACGGGAGTCCAGGGTTCAGGAGCAGAGGGAAAGGCGATTGGCGCAGCGCGGGGATGTTGCTCACCAGCCAGAGGGATGCCCGGCGGATCGGCAACTCCTCAACTGCGTCGTTGGCCAAGCGGGCGATTGCTTTCGCGGAGTGCAGTTTCCTCGGATCGGCCAGATCGAGTCCGGCCCTTTCGAGATGGAAGCGCCAGGCCATGGCGTCGGGCGCACAACCCGTGTCGAACTTCCACGGTCTGCACGGGGCGTCTGTCGGCGGCTCGGGCAGACCGGCTTCAGTCAGCATGGCAGGCAGGAGCGGGTACCATGCCAACGTTTGCCTTCCCGCGCTGGAGACGATCCTGTGTTGGAGCGGCAAGTGATCGATGAACAGTGGCACGGCGTCGGACCACTTTCTGAGTGTGGGCGAAGCCGTTCAATCGAACGGGTAGGGGCTATCAAACTCGTAGGGCGGCTCCGGCTCGATGCAGAGGACGATGTACTCTCGGCCATCGAGGCCCCGGCGGTCGAGTTGTTGATAAAGTTCCGGGGGCGTCTTGGCAAAGCCGATCTGCCGATCACCGTGGTAGGCGACCCACTGGCCAGGTCGCTCCGCCATCAGCCGCGGCAGGTCGCGCCGAAACGTCTCCAGGGCCAGCCGGCCAAGGGCCGGATTCGGCTCGGCCCCGACGGCCTCGCGCTGTGCTTGCTCGCTCATCGACCAACTCCTCGCCTTTCGGCCAGCGAACCTTTGTTCGGCCCCGCCACAAGCCACCTTTATGCTACCCTTCGGCTTCCCGTCGGGCAAGGCGACCTGCACAAGCCACCTCCACGCTGCGTTTCGGCGTCCCGACCAGCAAGGCGATCGTCATAGGTCGCTCACATCGACGGTAAAGTGCATATGAAAGATTACCCAGAGAATTCCGACCGAGGCGGCGGCAAAGGCCAGGTGCAGGAGCCAGCGGCGCCACCAGCGCCAGCCGCGAAACACCCCAATGAGGCCAAGCGCGAGCCAGGCGGTCGAGAGCAGGAGCAAGAGGGCGCCACGCCAACGCATGTCTGGCCCGGGGTGAGGATTGCTGGGAAAAATACCGATGTTGCTTGACCATAACAACGCCACCACGGCCACCTCCAGGTACGGGATGAGGATGTGGAGGATGCGCCAGGATCTCGCCGGTCGCCGCAAGAGGTGTCCGGCCACCAAGGTCTGACAGATGCCTGCTGGCACAAGCACAAGCGAGGCGAGAAGCCCTTGCCAGATCCCACGGAACGAGCCGGCAAAAAGATCGGCGACAATCTTTGACTCCAGGGCTTTGGCCCGCTCCTTTTCGTCCACCGCACGCAGGTCGGGATACCTGCGGAGGACTTCCTCCTGACGCCAAATGGGGTCAGAGTCTTCCCGGATAGCGAAGCCGTTGGTGAGTAAATCCACGTCTCGCCGGACGACCGCCTCCTCGTAACTCCATGTGGTGATTGGACCAGTGATGATGAAGAATGCGGTTAGCGCTGCCACCAGGGTGGTTAGCCCGCCCGCACTGATGTCGGCCCAGCGATCGCGGGGGCGCACACAAAGGGCGATGAGAAGGCCAAGCGCCAGCTGGAACGGGACTATCACAATCAAGAGGGCCAAAATCCCAAGCGGGAACTGCCAGGACTGCGCGAGGTCCTCTGGCCATCTGGGAGTATGCGAAAAGGGCCAGGGCGGGTTCACACCCGGGAAGTTCCGGTAGCCGAATGCTATAACCCCGTGCCGGTTGAGAACGTGTCCCACGAACCCTGGGAGGCCGGTCACGATGCCAAACGCCACACCAAGGCCGACGACCCAGGCGGCCGATCGCATGTTCTTCCGCAGCCACCACCATACCACGACCGGCGTGCTACGGGGGCGGACACTCAGCGGCTCGCCGGCCAACCAGTGCTCCAGGTCATCCGCCAGGGCGGCTGCGGAGGCGTAGCGCTCGCCCGGCTCCTTGCACAGGCACTTCAGGCAGACCGCCGCCAGGTCGGCATCCAGGCGCGGGTTGATGGCCCGTGGCGACTCCGGCTCCTTCTCCAACACCTGAAGAATGGTGTCGAGGGGTGTCTCGCCCCCGGAACGGCGGCCGCCCGGTGAGCAACTCGTAGAGGATCGCCCCCAGCGCGTACACGTCACACGCCGTCGTGAGTCCCTTCTTGCCGGCGGCCTGCTCGGGAGGCATGTAGCTCGGCGTCCCGACGATGGCCCCGGGATTGGTCAGGCTGCTGTCACCCCCGACGCGCTTGGCAAGGCCGAAGTCCGTGACGTAGGGCGTGCCGGCGGCGTCGAGCAGCACGTTCGCCGGCTTCAGGTCACGATGCAGGATGCCGCGCTGGTGTGCGAAGTGAACCGCGCGGGCCACCGTCGCCATTAACCGCGCGGCCGCGCGCGGGTCGCCAGTGAGCCGTGTCACCTGCCCCGCGAGGCTGCCGCCGTCGATGCGCTTCATGCTGAAATACTGCTGTCCCTGGTGCTCGCCGACCTCGTAGATGGGCACGATGTTCGGGTGGTCGAGGTTCGCGGCGCTCTCCGCCTCGGTGCGAAAGCGCTGCACGTCGGTCGGGGAGGCGAATTCTCCGGACAGGATCATCTTGAGTGCGACAACGCGATTCAGCGACACCTGCCGGGCCTTGAAGACGACGCCCATGCCGCCACGGGCGATCTCCTCCAGCAGCTCGTAGTCGCCGAAATAGCGCACTGTCGTGCCGACCGGCGGCGCGGCCGCTGGTGCGCCGGGTGCGAGCGTCGGTGCCTCACTCGGCGCGGCTGCCTGCGGCGGGGCGAGTCGCGCTGCCGCGTCGTGGTCGGCGAAGAACGAGCGCAGCTCGTCCGCCAGGTTGGGGTGGCGAGCCAGCAACTCGTCGCGGTCGAACGGCCGTCAGGCGTCGGCCGCCCGCAGGCACTCCGCAATGATCTCATTGACGCGCTCCTCGCGCGACGGCTCGTTCGCTTCACGGGTCATGATTCACTCCGCATCACGCAGCGTTTCCCGCAACTGTTTCAGCCCGCGCTTGAGCAACCCGGCCACCGCCGGGGGCGTACGGCCGAGTCGGTCGCTGATCTCGTCCAGCGACAACCCTTCGTAGTAGCGCAGCACCACCGCCTCGCGGTTCGCCTCCGGCAGCTGCGCCAGCGCAGCGGCCACGCGCACCGCTTCCTCGTGCCGCACGGCATCCGCGCTGGGCGATGCCTGATCCGCCGCCAGCCACGACCCCAGGCGCATGCTCGACTGCTCCAATTCCTGCTCCAACGAGCGCTCGCGCGCGGCGTCGCGCTTGTCGCGGCCGAAGTGACGCAGGGCGTCGGCGAGGTTAAAGGCCAATATCTGCCGCAGCCAGGCGGCGCGCTCGGCGTCGGTCGTGCCGCGGAACTGCTGGCGCTTGCGATGCGCTTCGAGCAATGTCTGCTGCACTACGTCGGACGGCTCCAACTTCCCCCGCGCCTGCCGGCCGAGCTGGTGTCGAGCCAGCAACAGCAGGTAGTGCCGGAACCGTTCGAGGGCGGCGTCGGCTTCGAGCGGAGGGCTCATCGCGACTCCTACGGGAATAGCCGTCATGCGGGCGCGGGCGGGGCGCGCCGGCGTTCGCCTTATTCGGTGATTGCGAGCCACGGTCCCACCCAATATCATCGGGGCTCGCCGCGGATGCCAGGAGAATCCCCATGCGTATCGCCGTCGCCGGCTTCATGCACGAGTCGAACACCTTCAACCCGCTGCGCACCGACCGCGCTGCCTTTGCCGCCCAGAGCCTCACCTTCGGGCCCGCCCTGCTCGACGAGTGGCGCGACGCCCACCACGAGGTCGGCGGCTTCCTCGAAGCGGCGGCCGTGGAGGGCTTCGAGCCGGTGCCCATCCTCATGGCCTGGGCGACGCCGTCCGGCCCCGTCACCGACGACGTCTTCGACGAGATCACCCGGGCGCTCATCGACGGCGTGCGCCGCGAGCGGCCCGACGGCCTGCTGCTGGCGCTGCACGGGGCGATGGTCGCCGAATCGCATCTCGACGCCGACGGCGAGGTGCTGGCCCGGTTGCGCCAGGCGCTGGGGGCGGACTTCCCCATCGTCGTCACGCTCGATCTGCACGGCAATCTGTCGCAGCGGCTGATCGACG
>DATFNV010000261.1:0-5898 GCA_035266225.1 Gemmataceae bacterium | reverse complement strand
GGCCGGTGCGCGGCGCGGACCGGGCGGCCAGTTCGTTCAGAGAGGACGGTGACGGGCGAACGACGGACCGCGGCCCGGCGCGCACGATGATGGGGGTGCTCGCCGGAGGGGAATAAATGGGCCCGAGCAGCCGGGGTCATCACTCAACTAACGTCCGCCGTTCGCAATCACTTTACGTCAGAAAATAGAGAACTGCAGAGATTTGATGAAACGGACGAAAGGGCCGACGCGACCCACGAGCCGTGACGGTCAGAAATGTTCAACTCGGAGGGAGCGGGACGGCCGCCGTCGCGTCTGTATTACAGTCGCGAGGATGCGTGCCGTGACTCTGACCGATCGTGAGATCGCCTGTCGGGCCGGGGAGGGAGACGTCCCTGCCTTCGTGCAGTTCGTCGGGCGCTACCGCGCGCCGCTGATCAGCTACGTCTACGGACTAACCGGGCAGCGCGACGACGCCGAGGAGATGGCCCAGGAAGCCTTCTGCCGCGCCTGGGAGAAGCTGCCGACGCTGCGGCAGCCCCAGCGCCTCGTGAGCTTCCTGTACCGCATCGCCCACAACCTCGCCGTGTCGGAGGGGCGCCGGCCGCGTCCCGTCACCCTCCCCGCCGAGCCCGCCGCCGACCCGCCGCGTGATGACCCCGGGGCCGACGTCCACCGTGCCGTGGCGCACCTCTCGGACGAGCATCGTGTTGTCGTGTCGCTGCGCCACTTCGCCGGCCTGTCGCACGAGGAGATCGCCCGTGCCCTGGGTGTGCCGGCCGGCACCGTGCGCAGCCGCCTGTCGCGCGCCTACGACCGGCTGCGGCCGCTGTTGGCCCACCTGTTGGAGGACTGACCGTGACCCCCGAACCCGACCCGCTGGAGCCGCTGCTCGACGCCGCCGGCCGCTCCACCCAGCCGGCCGACCCCGCCTGGGACCACTTGCCCCAGCGCCTGGCGCAAACGCCGCAGCAGCGCCGTCGCCGCCGCCTCTGGTGGCTCGCCCCGCCCGCCGCCGCGGCAGCCGCCGCCGTGGTCTTCCTCGCCCTCTGGCGCTTCACGCCGCCGGTCCAGGCCGATTCGCCCCCCATCGAGGTCAAGCGCCTCGACGTGGACCTGACCGTCCTCGGCGCCGCCGACCAGGACGAGGCCACGCTGTACATGCCGCTGCTGCGCCTCGGCCCGTTCACCGTCGGCGGCGCCCCCCTCACGCCGCGCCGCACCGGCCAGGCGCTGGTCAAGGACCATCGCCTCATCCTCAATCTCCAGAAAGGCGACAACGTCGTCCGCTTCAGCGACGTGGCCGCCACCATCGACCCGACCAGCGTGCGCTTCGTCAGCACCACCGACCCCGTCGGCACACAGGTGATCGAGCAGAACTTCGAGTACGACCTGGTTAACGCTGACGCCCTGCTGCACCGCTACATCGACAAGGAAATCACCTGCGTCGGCCGCGACGGTCGCGAGACGACCGGCTACCTGACGGCGCACGACCCGGAGAACGTCGTCCTGGCCTCGGCCCCGCCCGATCCCGCGCGGCAGAAGCCGCGCGAGACGCAGGTGCTGCCGCGGCGCACCCTGCAAGCGATCCGGCTGAAGGAGGTGCCCGCCGACCTGCTCGTCAAGCCGACGCTGGTGTGGAAACTGCATGCCGACAAGCCCGGCCAGCACGACACGACGGTCAGCTACCTGTGCGGCTTCGTCAAGTGGAGCGCCGATTACGTCGCCCTCGTGACGCCGGGGGTGGCGGGCCAACCCGACCTGCTCGACCTGACCGGCTGGGTGACGCTCAACAACGAGAGCGGGACGACCTACGAGAAGGCGGGCTTGAAGCTGATCGCCGGCGACGTCAACCGCGTCCGCGACCCCTGGGCGCCGCTCCTCCCGCAGGCATGGGGCCACGCCCTCCCGAGTTCTGGCCCTTGGGGGGGAAGGGGCGGCGGCGTGCCGAAGGAGTTGGTCGAGAAGTCGTTCTTCGAGTACCACCTGTACACCCTGACGGCCCCGACCACCGTGCGCGACCAGGAGACGAAGCAGCTGAAGCTGCTTGGGCAGACCGGCGTGAAGGCCCAACGGCGGTACGTCTTCGACCCGTACCGCGACGGCAGCCAAAACCTCGCCGTGGAGCTGGTCGCCCGGAACGAGAAGGAGAATCACCTCGGCGTGCCCTTGCCGAAGGGGCGCATCACCTTCGAGGAGATCGACGCCGACGGCGAAGCGGCCGTGACCGGGCACACCGAGATCGACCACACCCCGGTCAAGGAGGAGTTGACGCTGCGCCACGGGCACGCCTTCGACGTGGTCGGCGAATTCAAGCAAGTCGATCCGACGCACTTCGAGATGCGCCTGCGCAACCACAAAACAACGGACGTCCAGGTCCGGGCGGTCGGTCGCATCCAGCTGGGCCAGAAGGTGGCCGAGAGTTCGCTTCCCTTCGTGATGCACGACGCAACGACGGCCCACTTCGACTTCCCGCTGCGAGCCAACGCCCAGCAAGTCATCCGCTACACGATCGAAGGCAAGCCGGAAATCCCAGGAGCAATCCCATGAACCGATGGCTCATCGTCGGTGTCGGGTTGGGCCTCGCCGGCCTGGCCCTGGCGGCCGACCCCCCGAAGAAACCCACCGACAAACCGCTGCCCGTCGTCGCCGAGGCCGAGCGCGGCGAGGGCGTCAGCCTGACCGTCTACAACCAGAACTTCGTCGTCGTCAAGGAACGGCGCTTCATGGACCTCAAACAGGGGCGCTCCCTGGTGCGCTTCCGCGACGTGGCCGCCACCATCGAGCCGGACACCGTCCAGTTCTCGCCGCTGCGGCAGCCCGACCTGGCTCGCGTCGTGGAGCAGAACTACGAGTTCGACCTCGTCAGCGCCGACAAGCTGCTCGACAGGTACATCGACCGCGACATCGGCATCGTGACGCAGGACGGCGAAGTCCTCAACGGCACCCTCCTCAGCTTCGACCCCAATCAGTTGGTGCTGAAGACCGCGAAAGGCATCGATCTGCTGCCGCGCGCGGGCAACGTCAAGGACGTGCGCTTCTCGGCCCTGCCGGGCGGCTTGCTGACGCGCCCCACGCTGGTCTGGCAGCTCGACGCGAAGAAGGACGGCAAGGAGTTGGTCAAGGTGGCCTACCGGGCGCGCGCCATGAGCTGGCGCGTGGACTACCGGGCGCGCGTCAACCAGGCCGGCGACAAGATGGACCTCGGCGGCTGGGTAACAGTGACGAACAACACCGGCACCACCTTCAAGGACGCCCAGGTGAAGCTCCTGGCCGGCGACGTGAACCTGATCGAAGAGGGGAGACGCGCCGGAATAGATGTCATCGACGATCGGGAGAAGGACGCTAAAGAGAAGCCCGCCTTCATCGAGAAGTCCTTCGCCGACTACCACCTCTACGAGCTGGGGCGGCCGGCGACGCTCAAGAGTGCCGAGACGAAGCAGATCGAGCTGCTCGACGTGGCCAACGTCCCCGTCGAGCGCCGCTACGAGCTGCGCCCCGGCGAGGCGAAGGTGGCCGTCGTCCTCCGCTTCAAGAACGCGGAAGAGGTCGCCAAGGGGCTCGGCATTCCGCTGCCGAAGGGGCCGGTGCGCGTCTTCCAGCGCGACGCCGACGGCGAACTGGAACTGGCCGGCACCGACGCCATCGACCACACGCCGAAGGACGAAACGCTGAACGTCCGCCTCGGCTACGCCTTCGACCTGGCCGGCGAGCGCAAGCAACTCGCCCAGCGCAACGGCCCCAACTGGAACGAACAGGACTGGGAAATCAAGCTGCGCAACCACAAGCCCGAGGCGGTCAAGATCGAGGTGGGCGAGGCGATCAACGGCAGCTCTGCCAACTGGACCATGCTCAAGGAAAGCCGGACGCACGTCGTCCGCGACGTGAACACGCTGGTTTACACCGTCGAACTGAAGGCGAACTCCGAGGCGACGGTGACGTACTCGATCCGGTATCAGTGGTAATAATCGCTGACGCGATTTATCGTTTCGCGAAACGATAAATCTGAAAGGACCCCTTCCCATGAAGCGCTATCGCTCCCTCGCCCTGCTCCTCGCCGCGGCGGCGCTGGTCGCCGTGGGCACCGGCCTCGCCGCCCCGGAGAAGCCGGCCGCCCCGCCCGACGACAAGCCGCGGCCCGACGACAAGCCCGGCGTCCACCTGACCATCTACAACGACAATTACGCCCTCGTCAAGGACCGGCGCGAGCTGCCCGACGTCTTCAAGGCGGGCGTCAACGTGATCCAGTTCCGCGACGTGGCCGCCACCCTCGACCCGACCAGCGTCCATTTCCGCTCCCTCACCGACCCGTCCGCCCAGGTGACCGAGCAGAACTACGAGTTCGACCTGGTTAGCGCCGACAAGCTCCTGCAAAAGTACATCGACCAGAAGATCACCGCCCACACCAAGGACGGCAAGAGCTACGAGGGGACGCTCCTCAGCTTCGACCCCCAGCGCCTGGTCATCGCCGAGGACCGCGAGAAGGGGCCGATCTTCATGGTCGAGCGCGGCGACAACATCAAGCGCATCGCCTTTCCGCAGCTGCCCGACGGCCTGCTCACGCGCCCCACCCTCGTCTGGGAGGTCGAGGCGAAGAAGCCCGGCAAGCACGTCGTCGAGGTCTCCTACATCGCCAACAGCATCCGCTGGCGGGCCGACTACAACGTCGTCCTCAACGAGGGCGACACGCAGGCCGACGTCTCCGGCTGGGTGACGGTCGAGAACAGCACCGGCACCGCCTTCGACAAGGCCCGCGTCAAGCTCCTGGCCGGCGACCCCAAGCCCGACTACGAACACATGCCCTACGGTTACGGGCCGTCCTACTACAAGCTGGTGGAGACGCAGGCGCCGAGCAACCGCATCGGCAACGACCCCAGCCGGGCCTTCGGCGACTACCGCGTGTACACCCTGCCCGAGCCGACGACCGTCGGCAACAACCAGGTCAAGCAGGTGGAGCTGATCAAGGCGGCCAGCGTGCCGGTCACCAAGACATACCTCTACGACGGCGCCAAGCTGACCTGGTATCGCTACGGCTACTATTTCGACCCGGGTTACGGCCGCGAGTCGAACAAGAAGGTCAACGTGATCGTCGAGATCGAGAACCGCGCCGACAAGCACCTGGGCATCGCCTTGCCCAAGGGCAAGTGCCGGGCGTACAAGAAGGACGCCGACGGCGCCCTGGAATTCATCGGCGAGGACGCCATCGACCACACCGCCCGCGACGAGCGCCTGGCCCTGTACATCGGCGACGCCTTCGACGTCGTCGGCGAGCGCAAGCAAACCGCCTTCCAGAAGATCAACGACCACGAATTCACGGAGTCGTTCGAGATCAAGGTGCGCAACCACAAGAAGGAGGCCGTCACGGTCAAGGTGCTGGAGAAGATGTACCGCAGTGCCGACTGGGACGTGACGGCCAAGTCGCACGACTTCGAGAAGCTCGACGTGCGGACGGTCGTGTTCCCGATGAAGGTCGAGCCCGACAAGGAGGTCACGGTGACGTACACGGTGCATTACCGGTGGTGAGTTGGGCCGCTTGCGGCTTAGCGTTCGCGCGATTTATCGTTTCGCGAAACGATAAATCGCGCGAACGCTAAACCGCAAGCGGCTTTGGCGCGACCGCTTGACTCCTCGCCGCGACAACGGCGTCCACGTCCCAACACAAGTCGCGCACCCCGGGCGCGGGCGCCGGCCGATCAGCCGCGCCCGCCCCGGGGCTCGTCTTTCTTGCGAACGTCCCTCGCTCCGCGTAAGATCGGGTAAGCCGTGTGTACCTCGTCTTCCGGAGGATTCCGCCATGCGACCGCGTTCCGCACTTGCCTTTCTGCTCCCCCTGCTGGGAACGCTCATGCTCCTGCCGTTTCTCGCCCGGCCCAGCCACTCCGCCGACAAGCCAACCCCCGCCGAATTGAAGGAGAAGGT
>DATFNV010000260.1:0-43293 GCA_035266225.1 Gemmataceae bacterium | reverse complement strand
GTGAGCCTCCACGGGGCAAGCCCGTGGCATCCCCTGGGGAGCGCCGGGCGGGTGTAGCAACGAACGTGAGCCTCCACGGGGCAAGCCCGTGGCATCAAGCACGCTTCGTGCCGAACACTATTGCGGTACTCCGGGGCGAGGGGTCGGGGGTGAGGGGCGAAGACGCTACGCCGCCAATGAAGGCGGGGAGGCGTCGTGGCTGCGGTCGCGGACGGTACTGATGCCCCGCGTCGAGTGGCGGATGAAATCGACCAGCTCGCGCACCACATCGACCGAGCCCAACTCCTTTTCCACGTGCGCCAGGGCGTTCGGGATCGTTTGGCCCTCGCGGAAGATGACGTGGTAGGCCCGGCGCACGGCGTCGATCTGCGCGCCGCTGAGGCCGGCCCGGCGCATGCCGATCACGTTGACGCCGCAGACGGTGTTGATGTACTGCTGGATGACGAACGGCGGGATGTCCTTCGACGAGCCCGAGGCGCCGCTGAGCAGGGCCAGCCGGCCGACGCGGACGAACTGATGCACGGCGGAGTTCCCCGACAGGAAAACGCCGTCACCGACGACGCAGTGGCCGCCAAGGAGGGCGCCGTTGGCCAGGATGCAGCCGTTGCCGACGCGGCAGTCGTGGGCGACGTGGGCGCCGGCCATGAAGAAGTTGCGGCTGCCGATGACCGTCTTCCACGACTGGGTGGTGCCGCGGTGGACGGTGACGTGCTCGCGGAAGATGTTGTCGTCGCCGATCTCGACGCCGGTCGGCTCGCCGTTGTACTTGAGGTGCTGCGGCCGTTCGCCGAGGACGGCCCCACTGAAGACCTTGTTGCCGCGCCCCATCGTCAGCGGGCCGACCAGGTGCGCGTACGGCCGGATGACGCAACCCGGCCCCAGGCGCACCGGCCCCTCGATGACGGCGAACGGCCCCACCTCGACGTCGTTGGCGAAGTCGGCCTCGGGCGAGATGACGGCCGTGGCGTGGATGCGAACGGACGGTCGGATCGGCATGACGGCACCTGGTTCTGGACGGAACGGTGCGGCCAGCGGGCTCGCCGGGGGCGACGGCGGCTCGCTGCCCTTCCCTGGGGCGGCATGTATACGCAATCGTCGCCAACCGAGCCAGAGCAAAAAGCTGCGCGGCGGGCGGCGCCGGGCCCCCGTTTCACGCCGCCTTCCCAGCTTCACCAGGCCAGGAAGACCTCGCCGTTACTATACTGTCGTCGTTCCATTTCCGGTGGTTTAGCCGCGAGCGCGCTGGTAGTGACCGCATTTATGCGGTCGTCTCAGCCGAAGGACCCGATAAATCGGGTCACTACCAGCGCGCTCGCGGCTAAGCGTCGGTTTTCCAATGGCGATGGTATCTATCTCGCCGGGCGACACGGGGGCGGCGGGACGCGCCGGCGACTGGCGCTGACACGCCGCGCGGGCCTTGCTATGGAGGCCGTCCGTGTCCGAATCGCCTCGGAACAGGAGGATAGACGGATGACCCACAAACGATCGTGGTTGGCGCTCGGCGCCCTGCTGGCGGCCATCATCGGCGGCACAGTCTGGGCGGCGGAGCAGGAGAAGAAGCCCAGCGATTTGTCGCAAGGGCAGGCCCCGGCTAGCTGCCCCGCGGCGGTCTACTGCGACGATCCACACCCCCCCACCCCCGCGCACATGGCCCAGCCTTGCTGTCCCGTGACGGGCGGCTGCGACGGCGCGAAGTGCAGGACGATTATTGCTACGTCCCCCCCTGCCGATCCCCCCCTGACGAAAGAGAAGACCTGCTGCGAGGGGAAATGCTGTAAAGAGAAGTGCTGCGCGGCGGAGAAGGTCCAGGGCTGCTGCGGCGAGGGCAAGTGCTGCGGCTGCTGCGAGAAGGCCAAGGAGGGAACGAGCCTGCCGATCCCTCCGGGGTCGTCGTACCAGGTGCTGATCGCGCCGCCTCCGCCGTGCGTCGCCCCGTCGCCGGCCGACCTCACCGCCAGTTATCCGGTGTGGAATGTCCCCCCGGCGCCGCCGATGCCCCTGCTGCCGCCGCAAACCGTGCAGATGCCGGCGTACCCGGGGGTCGCGCAGTATTACCCCACCAGTTCCCCCGTGGGGCCGCCGCTCCCGCCGGTCCCGCAGAGTGCGTGCGTCGCGGCACGCCCGCAGAGCAACCCGTGGCAGTTGCGCGCCGTCGTCGAAAAGGACCACCCCTGCCTGGTGATGCAGGTCACCGCCGGCGGTGAAGACGCCTGCGCTTACTGCGACAACATGGTGGTGAAGATCGGCAACGAGTCGCTCAAAATGGCCGTCGCCGACAAGCAGGTCCAGGTGAGCGGATCCTTCCTCAAGGGCAGTGCCGACACCATCACCCGCAACACCGCCGACGGCAGCATCCTCCTCGAAGGGCACGTCAAGGTGAAGTACGAGAAGGACGGCCAGAAGGCCGAGGTGTCCGCCGAGCACGTCGTGGTCGGCGTCGCCGACGGCCGCCTGGAGGTCAAGCCCGTGGAGCACTCGCAGGTCTTGAGCATCTGGATCGGCGCCGGCTTCGGCTTCTTCCATTGAGAACGTCCACGCCGCTTGCGGCTTCGCAACTCAGACGTGCGAAGCCGCAAGCGGCGCCTCGGGCCCGCGCCATAATTCCGGCCGATACAACCCCACCCGCGTCCGCCGCAGCAGGCAATCCTCCTCCCGAATCGCCATTTCTTCCTCGCGCTGGTAGACGAATTCCGCACGCAAGTCCGGCTCGCCCCTCACGAGCGGCTCGGCCAGCCTCGGGTCGCGCACCAGGTACGCCGCCACGTCCGCCGCGCGGCGGCCGTAGCGGTTGACGAGGTGGCGCGCCGCCGGCTCGCCGAGCCCGTGTGCCGTCATCAGGACCTTCGTCTCCGACTCCACGAAGTCACCCCAGGGGACGGACGGCGCCCCATCGAGGGGATGGTTCGCGGTGCGGCAGCGAGTTTGCCGGCCGAGGCGCTCGGCGACGGCGTCGGTGATGACCTCGGCCATGTGGCGGTACGTCGTGTACTTGCCGCCGGCCGCCGTCAGCAGCCCCGACGGCGACCAGAACAGGCGGAACTCGCGCGACCGCGACGACGGCTCCGCCGGCCGCGACCGCAGCAGCGGCCGCAGGCCGGCGAAGCTGCCCAGGACGTCCCCCCCGCTGAGAGCAGGCGAAAAGTAGTGGTTGTGGGCCCGCAGCAGATAATCGACCTCCGCCGCGGTGACAACCAGGGCGTCGGCCGGCGTGTCGCTATCGGTGTCGGTGGTGCCGATGAGCGTCTTGCCCAGCCACGGGATGACGAAGAGGACGCGGCCGTCGTCGGGGTGCAGCAGAAGGAACGCCGCCCGGAGCCCGCGGCCCGGCGTCACCAGGTGGGTCCCCTTCGTCGGCCGCAGGTGGGGGCCGGTGTTGTCCCCCGCGAGGCGGCAGACCTGATCGACCCACGGGCCCGTCGCGTTCAGCACGACGCGCGCCCGGATGGGGAACTCCGCGCCGCCGACGTGATCCAGCGCCCGCACGCCACCGGGTTCAAACGCCATCGCCTCGACGTAGTTGGCCACGTACGCCCCTTCGCGCGCCGCCGTTTTCAGCACCTCGATGCAGAGGCGGGCGTCGTCCATCTGGGCGTCGTAATAGTCCGCGCCGCCGAGGAGCCCGTCGCGGTGGAGCCCGGGGAACTCGCGCAGCAAACGCGGCAGGGGCAGGGCGTGACTGCGGCTCAGGTTGCCGCGCCCGGCGAGCAGGTCGTACAGCAGCAGGCCGGCGCGCCACTTCCACGGCGGCACGCGCGTTCCGGAGTAGAAGGGCAGCACGAAGCGCAGCGGGCGGACCAGGTGGGGGGCGTTGTGCAGCAGCAGGCGGCGCTCGTGCAGCGCTTCGTAGACCAGGCGGAAGTCGCCGTGCTCGAGATAGCGCAGCCCGCCGTGGACCAACTTGGACGAGGCGCTGCTGGTTCCCGAGGCGAAGTCAGCCTTGTCGATGAGGGCGACGCGGAAGCCGCGCAAGCTGGCGTCGAGAGCGACGCCGGCGCCGGTGATGCCGCCGCCCAGCACCAAGAGGTCGAACGTGCCGTCCGCGAGGGGGCCGAGCGCTCGCTTCATGACGAGGCATCCCGCAAGGGGGACGGCTCGCGCCGCAGGCTGTCCGCGAGCAATTCGCCGAAGGTGACGATGCCCGCCACGCCTCCCCCCGTCGCCCAGAAGCCGGCCAGAACGAGAAGGAGGGCCGGGACGGCCGCAGCCAAGGCCGTCCGCTCGGCGAGGAGGGCGGCCAGGCCGAGGGCGGTCGCCAGGGCGGCAAAGACCCCGGCCTGGAGGAGGCGCGCGGGCGTGCCACCGGGCAGGATGCGGTCACGCCCGGGACGGCGCAGCCGGAAATACTGCACCAGCGACCGCGCCTGGGCGTAGCCCGCCAGCATCGCGGCGGGGCACAGGAAGGCGAGCGCCAGCGGCAGTAGCCCCGGCAGGTCGGACGGCAGGCCGCCGGCCTCGTCGGCGAGCCAGCGCAGCGGCAGCAGGAGGCCCGGCAGCAGTAGTAGGACGAGGGTGAAGGCGCCGGCCCAGCGCTCGCGCCAGCGCACCCGGCCGGCGCGTTCGGCGCGACGGAGGTCGGCGGCGAAGTCGGCGGGGCGCTCGTACTCGCCCTCCTGGGCGGCGTCGCAGGCGCGATAGACAGCCGCCAGCGCCTCGAGGCGCCAGGCGAAGGACCGCCGCGGCAGCCAGCCTCCGAGCAGGCGGCCCAGGGCGCGCACGTCGGCGGCGCGGTCTTCGGGCGATCGACTCGGCACGCCGCACGGGCACAGGGCCGGTTCCAGATCGCCGTTGACGAGGATCCAGTCCGGCCCGAGGCGCCCGTGACAGGCCCCCTGGGCGTGGAACGCCTCCACCGCCTCGGCCACGCGCGCCGTCAGCGCGGTGGCCTCGCGGGGGGTGAGCGACCGCTGGCTGAGCACCTCGGCAAGGGGGCTGGCAGCCACCAGCTCAGTGACCAGGAGTCGGCCGTCGGGTGCGGCGCAGACGGCGTGCAGCCCCAGGACGGCCGGGTGACGCACCATGACGCCGGGCACGGTGCCGTCGGGCGACGGGTTGCTGTCGCGCCAGACGAGCACGGCGCGGTCGAGCGACTTCTGCCGCCCCCAGTGGACGGCGCCGCCGTCCCAACCGTGCAGCCGCTTGCCCAGCTCGAAGTCGGCCAATTCGACGGCCCCGGCGCGGTCGAGGGCCGACCTCCGAGGGCGGCCGGCCCCGCGCACGGCAAACAGCTTCCCCAGGTAGGACTCTCCCTCGGCCGCCGGCGCCTCGGCCGGATCCTGCGCCGTCAGGCGGCGGTAGACGGCCACGCCGGCGACCGTCAGGGCACTGGCGACCAGCACCCACGGGAGGAAAGCCGTCATCGGCCGCGGGACTCCCGAGGCGACCAGCCAGACGAAGAGAGAGGCGACGCCGGCGACGGCCCAGGCGGCGATGAGGGCGCCGCGGCGCTCCGCGTACCAGACCCAGGCCCCGGCCCAGACGAGCAGCCCGATCCCCGCGAGGAGCGGTCCGCCGACGACGACCAGGCCACGCACCAGGCTGTCGAGCACCCCGGCGGCGGCGTGCAGCGCCCCGGGCTGCGGGATGAGCGAGCGCACAAGCCCTTCGAGGGTGCGGTGCTCGGCCGACGGCGGGCCGACGATCAGCGGCTGAACGAGTTGGAGGACGACGAGGGCCAGCGCTGCCAGCAGGGCGAGGCGGGCAAAGCGGGCGCCGTGCAGCGACTGCTTCCAGCGCCGTTCGAGGTCGTCCGCGAGGGCGCCGGCATGGGGGTAGCGCTCGTCGGGATCCTTCGCCAGGCAGCGACGGCAGACCGCTTCCAGGGTCGCCGGGACCTGCGGCCGCAGCGACGTCATCGGGGCCGGCTCCTGATCGAGCACCTGCATGAGCGTGGCGTAGGTGCTTTCGCCGAGGAACGGGGGCCGGCCGGTCAGCATCTCGTAGAAAATCGCTCCCAGGGCGTGGACGTCGGCCGGGGGGCCGACGCGCTGGTGCTCGGCGCGGACCTGCTCCGGGGCCATGTACGACGGCGTGCCCAGGATGGCGCCTTTCTCGGTGACGGGGGCGCTGACCCTGGGGGTCGAGCCGGGGCGGGCCGGCGACTCGATGACGGGCAGCACCTCGAGGATTTCGTCGTCGGGCGGGGCGGGCGGCGCGGCGCGGTGGCGCTTGGCGAGGCCGAAGTCGAGGACGCGCGGCTGGTCGGCCGCGTCGATTATGACGTTGCTCGGCTTCAGGTCGCGGTGGACTATGCCCAGGGCGTGCGCCGCGGCGAGGGCGCGGGCCATGCCGGTGAGGTAGCGCACGGCGCGCTCGGGCGGCAGCGGCCCCTCGGCGAGGACCTGGTGCAGCGGCCGGCCGGGGACGAAGTCCATCGTGTAGAAGGGGTGTCCGTCGTGGACGCCCCAGGCGTGAATGGCGACGACGCCGGGGTGGCGCAATTCGCCGGTCGCCTGCGCCTCCAGGACGAAGCGCGACAGGTCGGCCTGCGACGAGGCACTTTGGTCGAGCATCATCTTGAGGGCGACGAGCTGGCCGGAGGTCCGCTCGCGCGCCTGGTAGACGACGCCCATGCCGCCGCGCTCGACCTCGCCGAGCAATTCGTAATCGCCGAAGGTGCGGCCGACCGCCGGCGCGGAGCGGCTTTCGGCCGGCGTACCCGGGACGAGATCGACCGTGTCCGGCGGGTCGGGCTGGGGCGGCATGTCCGGCGCGGGGGCCATGACTCGGCTCAGTTTGAGGGGGCGCCCTACAGTTTGGCGAGAAGTGGGGCGGGATGTCAAGCTACGGCCGCTTGCGGCTTCGCAGGAAAGATTGCGAAGCCGCAAGCGGCAGCGCGCTGGCCGGGAACTGCCGTTGCATTTTCGAGCCGAGACGGCATGATGCCGGCGCCTTGTGGCCGGTCCCGGCCACGCTCCAGCAACGGGTGTCCGCATGTCTCAACCGACGGGCCGAAATCTGCGTCTGTCACTGCCGCGGCGCTTCATCTGCGACCTGCTGCACTTCGCCCACCGCGTGCCGACGGTGCCGGTGCAGCGCCGCCTCCAACTCGCCCCGGTCGTCGAGGCGCGCCAGGCGGCGGCGCCGCGGCCGAGTTGGGCCGCCATCTTCACCAAGGCTTACGCCTTCGTCTGCGCCGCCCGGCCCGAGTTGCGCCGCTGCTACCTCTCGTTTCCCCAGCCGCACTTGTACGAACATCCTACGAGCGTGGCCTCGGTCGCCATCGAGCGCCGCATCGGCGACGAGGACGCCGTCTTCTTCGGCCACGTCACCGGGGCGGAAACGCATAGCCTGACGGAGCTGCACCTGCGCCTCAAGGCGTTCAAGGAGTTGCCGTTGGAGCGGATCGGGGCGTTTCGGCACGCGCTGCGCATCAGCGGCCTGCCGCGACCCCTGCGCCGGTTGGCGTGGTGGTTCGGACTCAACGTGTCCGGCCGCCGGCGGGCGCACTTCCTCGGCACCTACGGCGTCAGCACCTACGCGAGCCTCGGCGCCGCCTCGCTGCACCCGCTGTCGCCGATGACCACGACGCTCAACTACGGCCTGATCGATGCCGCCGGCGCCGTGGACGTGCGCATCATTTACGACCATCGCGTCATGGACGGATCGACGGTCGCGCGGGCGCTGCACGACCTGGAGCGCGTGATGCAGTGCGAGATTGTCGCGGAGCTGCGCTACCTGCGCGCCGTCGGCGCGGCGTGACACGGCGAGCGGGGGGCGTCAGCCCCCCGGTAACAGTCACTCACCGGGGGGCTAACGCCCCCCGCTCGCCTCTATCGTCTCTGTCCCAGCCAGTCCTCCGGGACGCGCAGCACCTCCCCCGGGGCGGTCCCCATCGCCCGCAGGAACTTGTCCGTCGGCGCCCCGGCGCTGAGGGCGCTGGCGGCCAGGCCGGCGGCGAACCCCGCGGACAGGCTCGTTCCCGACGCCGGACCTTCTCCCACATTGACCGCGGGACTCAGGACCGCCGGCTTCGGCAGCAATTCCAACCCAAACGCGGGCCCCGACGCGCTCCCCGAGAGCGCCTTCCCCGACCCGTCCGCCGCGCCGACCGTAATCGGCTGGCGGGCGTCGCCGGGGGTGCCAATGCCTCCCTCAGCCGTCGCAAAATCGGCCAGCACCGCCCGTCCCGTGCCGTCGAGCGTTTCGACGAAGACGCGCGGCCGCAGTTCCCACGTCTTCTCGGCCGCGGGCACCGTCGGCGCGCCGGGCGGCCGGATGGTCGCCGGCACCCGGCCCTCGACGCGCAGGGCGTAGCGCCCCGCTGCCGCGACCTTGAACTCGACGGTCTGCTCGTACACCGCCGAGCCCGGCTGGTTGTCGAGCCGTTGCGGCAGGCCGACCGTTTCCGCGACGACCTGAAAGTCGTCGGCCGGCTGCTTCGTCCCCGTCGGGTCGAGCTGACGCAGCAGCAGCAGGCGCGGCGCGGCCAGCGGCCGGCGGTACGCGTCCTGGCCGTGGCGCAGGAAGTCCGGGTCGTGCGGCTCGCGCCACTGGATCGACAGGCGCAGGCGGGCGTTGGCGGGGATGTCGGCGGTGGCCGCGCCGCCGACGGGCTGCCACGAGAGGAAGGCCAGCGACGGACTCCAGCGCTGACCCGGCAGGTGGCTGCCGGGCGGGAGGAATTCCATGACGCCGTCGCCGTCGCGGTCGCGGAAGAGGCCGACCCACGCCTGGCCGTGCGTGTTGCCGGCCGCCTGGAACCACAGGGCCTTGCGGAACGGCTGGTCGTCGAAGTAGCGACTCAGCGCCCCGCCGCCATCGACCGGGTGCCCGGCATGCCACGCCAGGCCCGTCGTCACCACGCGCACCTTGCGCAGGTCGCGCAGCTCCTCTTCCAGCCGCAGGTAACGCCGCCCGCGCTCCTGGTAGTCGGCCTCGTCGGCGTCGAGGCGCGCCTGGTCCTTCTTGTACGTCTCGAACTCCTCAATGTCCTTCAAAAGGTCTTCCTCGTCGGCCGTCAGCGGCACCGCTTCCTTTTTCTTGAGCAGCGGCTTCTTCTGGCTGACGTCCGGGGCCTTCTGCAACTGGGCGGCGCGGGTCTTGAGCAGGATGGCCCGGCGGCCCGCCAGGTCCTGGCGAAAAAGCTCGAGTTCGTCGGAGCGCCGGACCAGGTTGACCGACCCGTGCGGCTCGCCGTTGAGCGACCGCGCCAGCGTCAGCAGCTGGTGAGGCGCCGCCGGGTCGATGCGGATGAGGAGCATGTCGGCGGCGGGGGCGGCCAGGGCGGCGGCCAGGGCGACGTGCGTGCCGTGGCCGATGCCTTCCGCGCTCGGCATCGGGTCGGGCTTCAGATCGGGGTTGCGCTCGGCGGTCAGGTCGATGAGGCGCGTCCGCGGCGGCAGTTTCTTGCCGACGAGCGCCTGCCAGCCGGCGAAGTCGCCGTCGATGACCGCCAGGGGGACGCCCTTGCCCTTGAAGTTGGCTTCGTGCAGGCGGCCCAGGCCGCTCTGGCGCAGGGCGTCGGCGCTGTTGACCCGTTCCCCGCCGGTGGCGCGCGGCTGGCCGGAACGCGGCAACCGCACGGTGGACACGATGGGAAGCGCGGCCAGGCCGCTCCCGTCCTCCTTGGCGCGAGCCTGGTCCGGCGGGACCACCACGGTGACGAGCGGCCCGACGCGCCCCTCGATGACGAGGCCCGGGGCGGCGCTCGTCAGTTCACGGCGCCAGGCCCGCTCGGAGTCGTCGGGGGTGAGGGCGAGGATGACTTCCAATCGCTGCGGTTTGCTCGCGTCACCGCCGGCGAGCAGGGCGCGCAGCTCCGGCGTCAATTGCTCCTCGCCCTTGGCGGGCCCTGCGGGCTTTGCGCGGGCGAGCGGGGACGGCAGGTCCGATTGCACCTCGGTCACTCGCACCGGCGAGTCGGTGCGCAGCAGGAGCGGCAAATCGCTGGTGACAGTGGGCGGCAGCCGGCGCAGCAGCAACGCCAGCAGGTCGGCGGCGAACGGGCTGGCCAGCGTGTCGCGCCACGCGGCCTGAAGCACGGCGGTCGAGTCGGGGTGGTGGACGGCGTGAGCCAGCAGGAGGCCCCGCGTGATCGTTTCACTCGCCTGCTCCTCGGGCGGCAGCCGTTTGAGGTAATCGTCGGCCGTGCGGTGCTTCGCCCAGGCGGCCACCAGCTTGCCGATGAGGTCGTCTTCCTTGCGGTACTCCGGCTTGCCGGGCTTCTCGCCGCGGGGCGCCGCCTCGGATTCTTTCCTCTTCCTCTCGAAATAGGCGTCCCAGTCGCCAAGGATCCCTTCCAGGACGGCCTCGCCGCCGCGGTGGCGGCGCAGCCCGGCGAGCAGGACGCCGTCGATGGGCGGCTCGTGCTGCAGCTGCCACGCGGCCGGTTGGCGGCGCAGGTCGTCCAGCAGAGCGCCGAGCCGACCGGCGGGGATGGTGCCGAGGAGGCGCGTATGGGCGCGGTTGTCGTAGGCGACGGCCTCGACGAAGTTGAGCTTTTCCAGCACGGCCCGCACCTGGTCGGCGAGGAGTCGCTGCCGCCGCAGGACCTCGCCCCCATCCATCTCGAGCTGCCGCACCGTCGCCGTGCCATAGAGGTGGCGGCCCGGCTCGATCAGCGGCCCGGCGGCCAGTTCCAGTTCCACGCGCACCGGAGTTTCAGGGGTGGGCAAGGCCGCCGCCGCGGGGACCAGCCGAAGCGCCCGGACGTGCCGTTCGCCGAGCAGCGTCCGCGCCTGGGCGGCGGGTACGGTGCCGCTCAGGAGGACGTAGTCGCGATTTTCTTCCTCGTCCTCCGGCACCTTGTCCTCGTCGCGTGTGAGGCCCTGTTTCTTGAAGAAGTCGTACATCGCCCGGAAGCGGGGCACACGGTCGTTGCGCGGGGTGTCGATCAGGTAGCGCACGGTGACGTCGTACTTGGCCGGGGGTGCGGGGGCGGCGGGCTCGGTGGGGAGGGGTGGGCCGGCCATCGCGGCGACGACCAGGGTGAGCGCGATAACGAATGCGGCGAGCGCGGGAGTGGTTCTCATCGGTGCCTTCTCTCGGGGCGAGCGCGGGCCGCGGGGACATGGGAAGTTTGTGCGGCGCCGCGTCCCGCCATTGTGACAGGTGGGGCGCCGGTTGCCTAGTTGAGCCGCGAGCGCGGATGCCTCGGCGCTCGCGGGACGCTCGCCGCGGAACGAATAGGCAGGTTGCGCCGGGGAATCGGCCTTGCACGGCTTCGCCGCTCCGGGGAAAGTGAGACGGTCGCGCGGAGGGGGTGTGGCGAATCATCCGGGAGGGACTCCCGTGCCCGTGCCCGTGCCCGTGCCCGTGCCCGGTCTGGAATCGGGCACGGGCACGGGCACGGGCACGGGCACGGATGGTCCCCCGGATGATTTGCCGCGCCCCGCGGAAGGTGGCGATCCTGACGGGAGTAGGGGAGACATGGGATTTGCGGGCCAGGTGGCGGTGGTGACGGGGGCGTCGAGCGGCATCGGCTGGGCGCTGGCGAAGGCGCTGGCGGCGGAGGGGGCCCGGGTCGGGCTCGTCGCCCGGCGGCGCGAGGCTCTGGAGAAGCTCGCCGCCGAGATCGGGCAGGCCGGCGGCACCGCGGCCGTCGCCCCGGCCGACGTCGGTGAGCGGCAGCCGACCGTCGCGGCCATCCACGACCTCGCCGCCCGCCTCGGCCCGGTCGATCTGCTGGTGGCCAACGCCGGCGTCGGCGCCCCGACGCTGCTGGAACCGTTCAACGTACCCGACATGGAGAAAATGATCCGGGTCAACACGCTCGGCGTCATTTACGCCATCGAGGCGGTGCTGCCGGAGATGCTGCGTCGCGGCCGCGGACACCTGGCGGCGGTGTCGTCGCTGGCCGCGTACAAGGGGCTGCCGGGCGAGGCGGCCTACTGCGCCAGCAAGTCGGCGGTCAACGCCTTTCTGGAGGGGTTGCGCATTCAGCTCCGCGGCCGGGGGATCGCCGTGACGACAATCTGTCCGGGGTTCGTGCGGACGCCGATGACCTCGGTCAACGAATTCTCGATGCCTTTCGTGCTGGAAGCCGACGAGGCGGCGCGGCGGATCGTCAAGGCGCTGCGGCGGCGCAAGAAGGTGTTCGACTTCCCGTGGCAGACGACGCTGCTGATGAAGATGACGCGCTGGCTGCCCGATTGGCTGATGGCGCGGGGGATGAAGGGCTATAATGAGAATCCCCCGCCGCCGGCGCCGGGAATGTGATGAAGGGAATTATCCGGAGATAGGCGATATGACACTCCCCTTGCAGGGTCGGACCGTTGCCCTGGCGGAAGGTCGGCAACTGGAAGAGCTGGCCGAGATGATCGAGGCGGAAGGGGCGACGGCCGTGCGCTGCCCGCTGGTCAACATCCTCGACGCCCCCGACCCCGGGCCGGTCGTCGCCTGGCTGCGCGAGCTGGTTTCGGGCCGGTTCGCCTACATCATCTTGATGACCGGCGAGGGGGTGCGACGGCTGCTCGGCTTCGCGGAGCGGGCGGGGCTGCGCGCGGCGGTCATCGCCGCCCTGGCGCGCACGCGCACGGTGACGCGCGGTCCCAAGCCGGCGCGCGCCCTCAAGGAGGTCGGCCTGGCGCCGCGCGAGGCGGCCCGGATGCCGACCACGGAGGGCGTCATCGAAACGTTGCGGCACCACGACCTGAGTGGGCTGGCGATCGGCGTGCAGATGTACAGCGAGGAGAACCCCGTCCTGATGGAGTTTCTGCGGGCGGCGGGGGCCAGTGCCTGGCCGGTGCTGCCCTACGTCTACGGCCCGAAAACCGATGGGGAGCAGGTCGCCGACCTGATCGGCCGGATGAGCCGCGGCGAGATCGACGTGCTGGTCTTCACCAGCTCGCCGCAGGTGGATCGGCTGTACGAGGTGGCCGCCGAAGGCGGACTGGAGGCAGAGCTGCGGCAGGGTCTGGAGCGGACCAGGGTGGCCGCGGTCGGCCCGGTCGCGGCGGACAACCTGCGCCAGCACGGGGCGCGCGTGGACGTGTGCCCGGAGCAGGGGTGGGTGATGAAGAACCTGGTGCTGCAGATCAAGAGGGTCGTGGGCCCCGCTCCTCCTTGAGAGAAGGGGAGTTGCGGTTAGAATGGGGGAGTGCCGCGCGATAGGAGGATATCATGACCGTCGAACTGCAATCCCTGCACGAACAGCTACAGGACGCCCTGGCCCGGATCGCACAACTGGAACGGCGGTTGGCCGAACGGGAAGCGTTCCCTTGGCGCTACCTCATGACACGTTCGCATCCCTGGCGCCGCCAACTCTACATCAAGGGGCGCAACATGACCGTGGGGCAACTCGCGAGTACCGTGTTCGCAAACAAGCTCACGCCAGAGCAGGCGAGTGAGGATCTCGACCTGCCGGTCGAGGCGATCCGCGAGGCGCTGGCGTATTACGAACAGAACAAGGGACTGATCCAGATGGAAGCCGCCGAGGAGCGCCGCTACCTGGCGGAACAGGGGTGCGCTCTTGAGCCTCAACATCTATCTCGATGACTGCGCGTACGCCCGCGATTTGGTCCTGCAGTTGACGGCCGGCGGGCACCGCGTTGTCACACCGGCGGACGCCGGTACGACCGCGCGGAGCGACGACGTTCACTTTCAGTATGCCGTCGCTCACCAGCTCGTGATTCTCACGAAGAACCCGAAAGACTTCTGGATGCTCCACCAATCCGGTGGCCCCCATTCGGGCATCCTGGCCATCTACCAGGACAACGACGTGACCCGCGACATGAGCTATGCGGAGATCGTGAAGGCCATTGCCAACCTCGAAAGTTCCGGCGTCCCCATCCCGGGAGAATTCCACGTCCTCAACTCCTGGCGCTATTGAAGGCACCCCGGCCGACGACCGCCAGGGTGGTCTGGGTGACCACGTCGATGGAGGCTACCGGGTCGCGCGTCGCCTCCATAGCCGCCCAGGCCGCTCGCCTAACCCAGGGCGCAGGTCAGTCGGGGTTTTGCTCGAAGATTTGCTCGAAGTTGGCGTCGCAGTGGCGGAAGGCGACGAGCAGGGCGGGGTCGAACTGCCCCTTCTCGGGCTCGAGGATGAGGCGGCGTGCGGCGGCGTGCGGCAGGCCGGGCTTGTACACCAACTTGCAGCGCAGGGCGTCGTAGACGTCGGCGACGGTCACGACCCGCGCCGCCAGCGGGATGGCCTCGCCGGACAACCCGTCGGGGTAGCCGCTGCCGTCGTAGCGCTCGTGGTGGTGACGGACGATGTCGATCGACATTTGCAGGAAGGCGAGGCAGGCGCCGTGCTGCCGGGCCACCGCCTCCAGGATGCCGGCACCGACGACGGTGTGCGACTCCATGATGGAGTGCTCCTCGGCGTCGAGGCGGCCCGGCTTCATCAGGACGTGGTCGGGGACGGCCACCTTGCCGATGTCGTGCAGCAGCACGCAGCGCTCGAGCATGCGCGTGAAGGGGCCGTCGAGCCGCCCCGCGAAGGCCGGCAGGCGCGTCGCCTCCTCGGCCAGCACGCGGACGTAGCCCTGCATGCGCAGCAGGTGCGCCCCCGTTTCGAGACCGCGCACCTCCGCCATCTTGGCCATCGCGAAGATGAGCACGTCCTGGGCCTGGTACACGTCGGTGTCGCGCTGCCGCAGGGCCTCCTCGAGTTGGCCGTTGGTCGCCAGCAGGTGGCCGCTCATCCGCTCGCCGCGCTCCTCCGCGTCCTTGAGGCGCAGGGCCAACTTCACGCGGGCGGCCAGTTCGTGCGGCGGCGCCGTGGAGGCGAGGTAGTCGTCGGCGTCTACCTCGGCCGAGGTTTCAGCGTTGAGTGTTGAGTTGTGAGGTTCGGGCGTGACGAAGATCAGCTTGACGTATGGGGCCGGCGGCTCCGCTCGCATGCGCCGGCACAACTCCGGCCCGTCGTCCCCGGGCAGTTCGCCATCGATCAGCAGCAGGTCGCAGGGCGCCCGCACCAGCCAGTCAAACACCTCGTCCGCGGCGTGTACCGCGAAGCACTCCAGGCCGTGCTCCTCGAGCACCTCCCGGCAGAAGGTGCGGTACTCCGCTCGCGCCGACACGACGAGGACGCGGTGCGTCAGCCGGCCGCTGTCGGCGGTGCGGGGCTCCGGGTCCGCCACCTGGACGTCGAACAGGGTGTCGGGGACGAGCACGCGGTGCTCGGTCGAGGAACACCTCTCGCTGACGCGTCGGGCTTGTGTCCGGTCAAGGAAGCGATTGAGGGCGGTGATGACGGCCAGCGGCGTCGGGTAGCGGTCGTTGGGGTCCTGGGCCATCATCTGGCCGACGATGGCCTCCAGTTCCGTCGGCACCTCGGGGCGCAGCCGGCGCAGGGGCGTCGGCGCCTCGCGCTGGCGGGCCAGCAATTCCTCCAGGGGCGGGCGGTCACCGGGGAACGGCTTCTGCCCCGAGAGCAGCCAGTAGAGCACGCCCCCCAGGCCGTAGATGTCGGCGCGGATGTCCACCGCGCGGGCGTCCCGCGCTTGCTCCGGGGCCATGTACTCGATGGTGCCGAGCATGGCGTGGGCCTCGGTGCAGCGGCGGCGACACAACCGGGCCAGGCCAAAGTCGAGGATCTTCACCTGGTCCTGCGGCGTCAGCAGCAGGTTGCTCGGCTTGACGTCGCGGTGGACCAGGCCGTGTTCGTAAGCGTGGCGCAGCCCCTCGGCCGCCTGACGGACGTAGTGGCAGGCGGCGGCGATGGGCAGCGGGCTGTCCTCCAGCACGATCTGTTCCAGGTCGCGGCCGCTGACGTACTCCATGACGAGGTAGCGCAGCACCTTGCCGGCGGCGTGCGGCACCTCCACCTCGCCGGCGTCGAAGGCGAGGACGATGTTGGGGTGGCGGAGCACGGCCAGGGCCTGCATTTCGCTGGAGAAGCGCTGCAGGAAGACGCTGGTGGGGTCGTCCTCGGCGGCGAGGACCTTGAGGGCGACGGTCCGCTGCATGTGGATGTGCTCGGCCTTGTAGACGACGCCCATGCCGCCCGAGCCGATGCGGTCCACGATGCGGTAGTGGCCGAGCACCAGGCCAAAGGTCTGGCCGGCGAGCAGGCGGCCGACCTGGTAGTCGTTGAGTTGGCCCTGGCTGACCAGGGCCTCGATCAGCGCCGAGGCGTCGCCCTCGTCCAGCCCGGGGTTGTCGCGGAGGAAGGCGTCCAGCTCGCCCGCGGCGAACAGCCGACTTTCGCAGAGGTAATGAAGGAATTCGGCAACCGACGGGATGTCCCGCTCCGCGGACACGACCGCGAGCGGGTCGCTCACCAGCCAGTCGCCTGTGCGTTCCAAGGGGAAGCTCCTTGCCATGACGAGTCCGGCGGCGGGGGCGGCGCGAGGCCGCAGGGCCGGGTCGGGCCGGTGAGCCTCACTCCGAACACACGTCGCGCGGGTGAAGGGGGTTTCCCCCTCCCCGGACGACGTGCCTCTCTGTCCCGGTGAGAGCCGGCGTCGCAAACGAAAGACGTCTGCTGAAAGATACGTCTGTCCGCGGGGCAGTCAAATCCGGCCTTGCCCACGGGACGGAGCCGGGGGAGAATATTCGCGCGGCCGTCCGAGGGAGTGGGCGGCCCTTCGCGCGACCCCAGGGCTTTCCTGTCATGCCTCACGAAACCCAGGAATTGGACGCGGCGCCGCCGCCGCTGGCGCGGATCGTCGAGGCGCTGCTGTTCGTGGGGGGGGCGCCGCTGACCGCGGCGCGGGCCTGCGAAACCATCCACGGCCTGACCGAGGTGCAGTTCACCGAGGCCGTCGCCGCCCTCAATACCGAGTACCGGGGACAGGGTCGGCCGTACCTCATCCAGGCGCAGGCCCAGGGGAACGTCATGGCCCTGCGGCCGCGCTTCAAGCCGGTGCTGGAGAAGATGTACGGCGGGCCGCGCGCGGCCCGCCTGTCGCCGGCGATAATCGACGTGCTGGCCCTGGTCGCCTACCGCCAGCCGGCTACCAGGCAGGAGATCGATACGCTCCGCGGCCACGATTGCGGCAGCATGTTACGGCAGCTGGTGCGGCGCGGCCTGGTGGCGGTGGTCCACCGGGCCGACGCCGACCGGCGCGAGGTGACTTACGGGACGACGGCGCGGTTCCTGGAGCTGTTCAAGCTGCGGAGTCTCGACGACCTGCCGCAGACTCAGGACTTGCAGCGCCTGTAGCGGCGGATTCGGGCCACGGCGGCCGCGCCGAGCAGCCCTGCTCCGAAGAGGCTCAGGGTGGCGGGTTCGGGTACGACCCCTACATCCTGGATGATGGCGGCGGTGACGAAGAGGCCGTCTTCCGGCTGATTGGGGAACGCGCCGATCTGATTCTGCACGAATGCGCTGCCGTTCCAGTGGACATCGACGACAGGGCCGTTACTGCCGAATTCGGTCGTGATGATCAGGTCCCCCTGCAAGCCCGCGAACTGACTGGCGTCCGCCTTCAGGACATTCACGGCGTAGTTGGACCCATAAAAGCCCTCGAGGGGATTGCCGCTTGCGCCGAGGTTCAAGGGCACAAAGGTGAGTTCTTCCGCCTGATTATTTTGATCTGTGAAGATAGGGTTGCCGCCGTTGGCGACCGTGCCCGAGGGCGTAATGGCGTAGACCTTCCCATCGCTGTCCGAGCCGACGATGAGATCGCCGCCGTAGGGGCCGAAGCCGGGCGGGGCGATGTCCATCCCTTCGATGTTCTCGCCGGTGATCGTGGCAAAGGCGGTGGGGGAAGTGGCGCCGCCGGGGCCGATCTTGTAGATGTTGCCGATGTCGGTCGAGGCCAGCATGTTGAAGCCGAACCCCCCCGTGCTGTCGAAGAGGATGCCGCGGACGCCCTCGCCGCCACTGACGAGGCCGGTGGCGAAGTTCAGGTCTACACTTGTGCCGGCGTTGTTGTAGTGAATAACGGAGTTGCCCTGTGCGACGTAGATGTCGCCCTTGGGGAAGCCGCCCAACCCCAGGGAGGCGGCCACATAGTGTTCTGTCGAGCTGCCGGACGAAGCGGACAGTCCGGCCCCGAATTGTTGGACGTTGCCCCCGTTCAGGTCGGTGGAGTACAGGACGATGTTGCCGGTGTTCGTGTTGTACAGCGAGCCCACGAACTTGTTGCCGGCGAAGGTAAACCCGATCGGAGAGTTACCTTGAGGAATATTTGGCGTGGTGAACGTGTTGAACACGATGGCGGCGCGGGCCGGCATCGCGGAGAAGGCAACGAGTGTCACGACACCGAGCAGTGCGAGGAATGCGTGAGGAGTGCGCGAGATCATCGGCGTTCTCTCGTTACAGGTTTCCCTTCAGGGGTCGAGGCTTCTTGAAGCAATGATTGTGCCAACGCGACCCGATTCGTCCGTTTTTCCCCTGACCGAACCCCGTCAACTGGCGCAACGTGCCTGGACACAATGCCTTGCGGAGACGGCGCGATTGCCGGGCTTGCGCTCCTTGACGGCTCGGCACATCGGTCAGATGTACGGGTTCGTTAACAGGGTATTCGCGCGTTGTTAACGCACGGAAACAACCGGGTTGGCGCGGGGAGAGTGAAGCCTGCTTCGCGAATTCACGGCACTGGCGCCGGTGATGTTGTGAACGTCTGCCGGAGAAGTTACGATGGATTGGAAGAAGAGGTGAGGTGGTCTTGCCGGCAGAGGGTGTGAGACATGGAGCGTCCATTTGACCCGGCGTTGAAGACGTTGGCCGAGTTGGCGCCGAGGGACTGGCTACCGCTGGCCGGGCGTCGCCGTCGCCGTGTAACCGTGGAGGACGCGGACGTCGGCACCCTCATTTCGGGCGCCCCCGACAAGCTCTTCCGCGTCCACGACGATCCGGAGTATCTCCTGCACCTCGACTTCGAGGCGGGCCACTTTCGCAGCGAGTTGCCGTTGCGATTGCGGTTGTACAACAGCATATTCGAGTACCGGCATGATCGCCTGGTCCTGAGCGTGCCGGTGCTGCTGTGCCCGGAAGCCGACTCGCCGCAGTGGACGGGCCTGCTCCAGCGCGGCGTCGTCGGCGAGGAGCCGTTCAGCACGCTGCGTTACGAGGTGGTGCGCGTCTGGCAGCTGGACCCGGAGCAGCTGCTGTCGGGAGGCGTGGGGACGCTGGCGCTGGCGCCGGTGAGCGCCGTACCGGAGGGCGAGGTGCCAGGCGTCATCCGAAAGATGAAGAGCCGGCTGAGCGGCCCCAAGGCGCCGAGGAAGGCGAAGGATATCATGGCGGCGGCCTATGTGCTTCTGGGCCTGCGCTATTCCGACGAGACCGCGCACGCCCTTTTCGGGGAGGTTTTGGGGATGGAAGAGTCAGCGACATATCGGGCCATCGTCCGTAAAGGGCTCCAACAAGGGCTCGAACGGGGGCGCGCCGAGGGAGCGCGCCACACCTTGCTGGTCTTTGGCGAAGCGAAGTTCGGCCCGCCGGATAAGGCCACGCGAATTGCCATCGATGCGATGAGTGACCTGGGGCAGTTGGACGAACTGGCTGTGCGCCTCATGAGCGCCGCGAGTTGGCAGGAACTGGTCCCGTCGCCGCGGCGGCGTAACGGGCGCCGAACCTCATGACGCACTTTGCCGACCGCCTGACCGCCGCCTGCCGCGCCAAGGGCAACGCCCTCTGCGTCGGTCTCGACCCGCGCTGGGAAGCTCTGCCGCGCGACCTGCGCACCCGCCACGACGACGGCACGCTGGCCGGCGTCGCCCACGCCGTCGAGGAATTCAGCCTGCGCGTCATCGACCTGGTGACGCCGCTGGTGCCCGTCGTCAAGCCGCAGGCCGCCTTCTTCGAGATGTGCGGGCCGCTCGGGATGCTCGCCCTGCAACGGGTGCTGCGCCGCGCGAAGGAACGCGGCCTGCTTACCATCCTCGACGGGAAGCGCAACGACATCGCCAGCACGGCCGCCGCCTACGCCGACGCGGCCTTCGCTGGCGTGACCATTGACGGCACGACGCATCCCGTCTGGGACGCTGACGCCCTGACGGTCAACCCGTACCTGGGCCGCGATGCCGTCGAGCCATTCCTGCAAAGTGCGCGGCGGTCGGGTCGGGGTGTGTTCCTCCTGGTGCGGACCAGCAACCCGGGCGCGCGACAGTTTCAGGACCTCGATTGCGGCGGCAAACCGCTCTTCCTGCATGTCGCCGAAGCGGTGCGATCCTGGGCGCGCGAGGGTCTTGGGGAGTGCGGCCTGGGCGACGCCGGGGCGGTCGTCGGCGCCACTTACCCGGCGGAGCTGGCGGAACTGCGCCGGGCGATGCCGGAGGTGCCGTTTCTCGTGCCCGGCTACGGGGCTCAGGGCGGCAGCGCCGCCGACGTGGCCGGCGCCTTCCGACCGGACGGCTGCGGCGCCGTGGTCAACAGTTCGCGCGGCATCACCTGCGCCTTCCGGCCGGACGACCCCAATTGGGAAGAGGTGGTCGTCGCCGCGACGAAGGCCGCCATCGCCGACCTCGTCCGGCACACGCCGATGGCTGCCCTTTCCGCTCAGGAAAAGAAGACCGCTCCTTCCGATGACAGCCGCCGACCGAGCCGGCCGACGTGACGAAAACGAAGCGCGGCTTTGCGGCTTCCGATCAAGTGTGCAACACTTGTCGAGAAGGCTTCCCGGCCCCCGCCGGTTCCCTGCGTCGCATTCCTGATCAGAAAGCCTTCCCTGATAACATCTTACGTCTCGGTTCGCCAGAAGCCTGCCATCGCAACGGGGCGTGGCACGCCAGATGCATCGTGTGGGGGCGGGAGTGTTTGCAGCGGAGAGACAAACCCACGACTGGCACCCGACGACGGGACGCTCCCAAAGGAGGGAGTCATGAGCCACAGCGATTACCGCACCCTGATTGACCGCGGCCGCAAGGCCGGCCTCAGAACCTCCGAGTTGTACCAGGCGATGGCGGCCCGTCCGCCGGAAACGACCGAGCAGAATCCTGGTCAGGCGGACGGCAACGGCTTCGTGTCGGGCTACGACCAGGGCGGCCACCGCATTTACCGCCCGGTCGTCAGCCCTCGCCTTTCGTAAGCCGGTTCGCTCAGCGCAAGCTGGAGTCTGGACAAGTACGCCCACGGGCCGCATCCCGTGGGCGTCTTCGTTGCGCCCTTTCTACACGTCGCGCCGCGAAAAGTAGCCCAGGCCGAACACGGCGGCCACAGCCGAGGTCAGCGCCGACCAGCCCACGAAGCGGGCCACGGTGTACCAGCTGAAATGGCCGTGGAGCACGTTGGGGAGGACTTGCAGCAACCAGGTCGGCGACGGCGTGCTCCTGGTCAGGAACGACAGGACGATGCCCACCCCGTAGACGGCGACCCACAGGGCCGTGATGCCCACGACAGTGCTGTTCGTCAGGGCGCTGACCGTCACCCCGCAGGTGCTGACCACGGCGAGCAGGGCCGCCACCATCACCAGGGCCGCGACACTGCCGATCAGGGACAGGTCTTCGTGCAGGAGGAAGTGACAGCTGACCAGCGCCGCGGCGCCGAGGACGAAGAAAGTCGCCAGGATCGTCACCAGCCGGGCGTGCCACTTGCCCAGGAAGTACTGATAGCGGCTGATGCCGCGACTGAGGATGGAGTCGGCCATCGTGCCCCGTTCCGACGAGATGCTGCCGACGGTCAGCACGATGATGAGCGTGACGCTGCCGAGCAGGGTCCAGCGCAGCAGGTCGCTGACCAGGTGCGAGGCCGATTGGAGGATGCCGGCCTCATGCTCGGCGCCGTAGCGGTACAGCGAGTAACCGACCGTCACCAGCACCGAGACGAACACCCAGGTGCGGTAGACCCAGCTCTGCAACGTCTGGCGCACGTCGGCCTGGAAGACGGCCCAGTACGGCAGCCAGCGGTTGATCTTCACCTGGGCCGCGGCGGTCGGTGCGTCCATGTCGTCGTCCTCGCCGCTTGCGGCTTAGCGCTCACTTCACCAAGGGTGCGCGAGCGCTAAGCCGCAAGCGGCCGTTATGCGGCGTCGTCCACCTGATACAGCCGGGCGAAGCCGCGCGACTCTTCCTTTTCCACCAGGTCGAGGAACGCCTGCTCCGTCTGCTGGCCGACGCTGCGGATGCTCACCAGGCTCACCTTGTTGTCGGACAGGGTCATGAGCACGTTGGCCAGGGCCGACGAGTTGACCGCCTCGTCGTTCAGGTACAATTCGAGGCGTCGGTGGCGCAGGTTGACCGACTTGAAGTCCTGCAGCGCCTTGATCAGGTTGGCCGACTTGGTGATCGCCTTTTGTTCCCCTTCGAGGTCCAGTTCGTAGTGGTTGCGGCGCATGCGGCCCTTGAGGTCCTGAAGCGTGCCGCAGTAGATGAGCTGGCCGCGGCTGAGGACGGCCGCGTGGTTGCACACCTCGTCGATGTCCCCCAGGTTGTGCGACGACACGATGAGCGTCTTCTCGCGGCTGAGCGACTTGATCAGCTCCAGCATGCTGCGGCGGGCTTCCGGGTCGAGGCCGTGCGTCGGCTCGTCCCAGATGAGCAGGTCGGGCTCGTTGATGAGGCTGGTCGCCACGGCGAGGCGCGCCGTCATGCCGTTGGAGAAGCCGGCGATGCGCTGGCCGGACGCCTCGAGCAGATCGACGGCGCGGATGAGCGAGGCGAGGCGCGGCTTGCGGACGTCGCGCGGCAGGCCGAAGAGGCGCGCCATGTAGTCGAGATACGAGATCGGCGTCAGGTGCCTTGGGAACTGGGGGTTGGTCGGGATGTAGCCAATGCGGCGGCGCAGGTCGGCGGCGTTGGTCGTCATGAAGCGGCCGAAGGCGCGCACCCAGCCGGCGGTCGGGCGGTGCAGGCCCAGGACCAGGCGCAGCAGCGTCGTCTTGCCGGCGCCGTTGGGCCCGAGCAGGCCGAGCACGCAGCCCGGCTCGATGCGCAGGGTGACGTCGTTCAGAGCGATCTGGCGGTTCTGGTAAATCTTGGTCAGCTTGTAGGTCTCGACCACCAGATCGCTGGCGTTGTCGGCCACGACAGGCTCCTTCCTCCCCGGACAGACCTGGGCCGCCGCTTATAGCGGAACCGACGGCGGCGGACTAGGCCAAGCGGCGCCGCGGGCCGTGGGAAAACCGCCGTTGCGGCGGGGGACGGCGCGGGTAAGATAAGCGGCAGACGATTCGCCGCGAAAGGAGCGACTCATGACGCAGCCGAGTGCGATACCGGTGGAAACTCCCAGGCCAGCGCCGCCGCACGGGTCCACGGCCCCAGCCATCGCGCCCGAAGTCCACAAGTTCGCCGCGGAGAGCGGCATCGCGCCGTATCTCCCGGCCATCGTGGACTTCACGCGGCGCGTTTTTCCGCGGGGGGAAATGACCGTGGAGCTTGCGGAGGACCACGTAACCGAGGGCGACTGGTTCATTCTCTTCGGGGTGGATGTCACGGATCTGACGGCGGGCGAACTCGTCGCCGCCCAGTCCGCGTGGTCACACGGCATCTTCGAGCACTGCCCCTCGACGCACACTCACCTGTTCCGATACAGCCTTAGGGTCCGCTCATGACAGGGCAGGAGTTCCTTGCCTTGGCCGTCCGATTGGCCGCCGGGGCGACGGAAGCGGAGTGGCGCTCGGCGACCAGCCGTGCCTATTACGCCGCCTTTCACGCCGCGCGGGACTTGTTCCGCGGGCTTGGCTTCGTAGTCCCGCGCGCTGACGCGGCCCACAAGTACCTCGCGTTCAGGCTGCAGAACAGCGGGAACACCCAACTCCGCGATGCTGGGCGCGAGTTAGATGACCTGCGGCAGCTGCGCAACGAGGCCGATTACGACATCGGCCGATCCTATGGCCAGCACATCGCGCACTCCCAGGTGGCCCTGAGCCAGCGGATCACTCAGGGACTCGCTGTCGCGGCCGTGGAGCCGACCCGCACACAGGTTCGCGACGCCATGATCGCCTACGAACGAAATGTGCTTCGCCGGGTCACCTGGACGCCGTGACATGACCCCCCTGCGCACCCGAGCCGCCGCCTACTTCCGCTCACTGCAAGACACCATCTGTTCCGCCCTCGAAGCCCTCGACGGCGCCGGCCGCTTCCGCGAAGATGCCTGGCAGCGTGAGGGCGGCGGCGGCGGCCGCTCGCGCGTCCTCGCCGAGGGCGCCGTCTTCGAGAAGGCCGGCGTCAACTTCTCCGAGGTCTTCGGACAGATGGCGCTCGAGTTCGCCAAGCAGGTGCCCGGCGAAGGACTCGACTTCACCGCCGCCGGCATCTCCCTGGTGCTGCACCCGCGCAACCCCTTCGTGCCGACCGTCCACGCCAACTTCCGCTTCCTCACCAAGGGCGAGAAACAGTGGTTCGGCGGCGGCGCCGACCTGACGCCGTACTATCCCTTCCGCGACGACGTGATCCACTTCCACCGCAGCTGGCGCGACGTCTGTCGGCGGCACGCCGGCACCGTCGATTACGCGCGCTTCAAGAAGTGGTGCGACGATTACTTCTACCTACCTCACCGCTCCGAGCCGCGCGGCGTCGGCGGCATTTTCTTCGACTACCTCGAGGGCGACCTGGAGCGGCTGTTCGCCTTCGTGCGCGATTGCGGCGACACCTTCCTCGAGGCCTACCTGCCGATCACCCGCCGCCGCAAGGACTTGCCGTACGGCGAGCGCGAGCGCGCCTTCCAGGAGTTCCGGCGCGGGCGCTACGTCGAGTTCAACCTGCTCTACGACCGGGGGACCCTGTTCGGGTTGAAGACGGGAGGGCGGACGGAGTCGATCCTCATGTCCCTGCCGCCGGTGGTGCGCTGGTACTACGACTACCGGCCCGAGCCCGGCTCGCGCGAGGCGGAATTGTACGAGACGTACCTGAAGCCCCACGACTGGGCGGCGGAGGCGTAGGTCAGGCTTTCCAGCCTGACCATCGAACGGGGTCAGGCTGGAAAGCCTGACCTACGGCGCCAAGCCGCCGAGCGTAATTACTTGCGGTGTCTTATCTTGCTGCGCATGCGCCGCTTCTTCCGTCCCACCTTGCGCCGTCCACTGCCGCGACGTCGACTGCCCATGCCCACCTCCTTCGACGCTTCTGTCTGAGCGTTCCGGGATCGAGTTGTGGAAAATGTGGATTATAGGGGCCGGGTGGGCCGGGACAAGGGACCATTCTCGCAAAAGAGGCGACGCCCGTCGAAAATCGTTTTCCCGGGTGACAGCGTCTGCCGATTCCCTATCCTAACCCCACGCCTTCCTGCCTTCCGAACAATCGTCCTGGACGATCCAACCCGACGCAACTTCGCCAATTCCCCGCATTTGCCAACCGATCGGAATTGCGAAAAGGGGCGTCATCGGCGAATCTAGGGGGACGTAACGCCAGCCCGCTCGCCTGCGTGAACAGGCGGGGCGGCCTCGAACTACCGGGCTGATTTCGGGTTGCCGAGGGGTGTCGCGCAGAGTATACTTGCCGTTTCTGGCCGCCGGGTTTCCGCTCAAGGTCGTCCGGCGAAATCAGTTAGGCGCTCGGGCAAGGGACATGCGCTTCAACCTCGTCGATCGGATCGTGGAGGTGCAACCAGGCCGCAGCTTGCGGGCGGTCAAGAACCTGACCCTCGGCGAAGAGTACCTGGCCGATCACTTCCCGAGCTTTCCGGTCATGCCGGGCGTTCTGATGCTTCAGACGCTGGTCGAGGCCGGGGCCTGGCTGCTGCGTTTGACCGATGATTATCGCCACAGTGTCATCGTGCTGCGCGAGGCCAAGAACGTCAAGTACGGCTCGTTCGTGGAGCCGGGCAAGCAGCTGCTGATTAGCGTTGAGTTGATCGAGCAGCACGAACAGACGGCCGTCCTCAAGGGGAAGGGCGAGGTGGAAGGCAACACGGCGGTGTCGGCGAAACTGACGCTGGGGCGCTACAACCTGGGCGATCGTCACCCGGGCCTTCGGGCGACCGATGAACAGATCGTTCAGCAGTTGCGCCGGCAGTGCCTGTTGCTCCGCGGCGAACTGGACTCCGCGGCGCTCTCAGGATGAAACCGCAATCATGGCGAAACTTCAGGACCGCGTAGCGATCGTCACCGGCGGCAGCCGAGGCATTGGCCGGGCCATTGTCAAGGGTCTGGCCGCGGAGGGGGCCAAGGTGGCCCTCGTCTATCGGGGGAGCAAGGAGGCCGCCGACGCGACCGTGCAGGAGGTCATCCAGGCCGGCGGCACGGCGGCGGCCCATCAGGTGGACGTGACCGACGCCAATGCCGTGCAGCAGTGTGCCGAGGCCGTCGAGAAGCAGTGGGGGCCGGTGAACATCCTGGTGAACAACGCCGGCATCATCCACGACGACCTGTTCGTGCGCCTGGAGCCGGAGCACTGGAACGCGGTGCTGGCGACGAACCTGGGTGGGACGTACAACTTCTGCCGCGCGATCGCCTACGGCATGATGAAGCAGCGGCGCGGGCGGATCATCAACGTGTCCAGCGTGGCCGCCGACCACGTGAACATGGGCCAGACGAATTACGCCGCCAGCAAGGGGGCGATCAATTCGTTCACCCGGGCCCTGGCGGTGGAGTTGGCCGGGCGCGGCGTCACCGTGAACGCCGTCGCCCCCGGCTTTATCGAGACCGACATGAGCGCCGCGGTGCGCAACAAGGCCGGCGACCTCATCGAGAAGAAGTTCATCCCGATGAAGCGCATCGGCAAACCGGACGAGGTCGCCCGCGTGGTCGTCTTCCTGGCCAGTGACGACGCGGCTTACGTGACCGGACAGGTGCTGACGGTCGATGGCGGGTTGAGCCTGGGCTCAGGCACCCCCTGACGGCGAACGAACTAAACCTTGTTTGGAGACCAACCATGCCGACTCGGGACGAGATTTACGAAAAGGTGTCCGCGACTCTGGTCGAAGCGCTGAACGTGGACGAGGACGAAGTGACGCCCGAAGCAACCTTGCAGGGCGACCTCGGGGCCGAGTCGATCGACTTCCTCGACATCGTCTTCCGCCTGGAGCGCGAGTTCGGCATCAAGATCCCGCGCGGCGAGTTGTTCCCCGAGTCGATCTTCCAGGGCGACCCGGAGTTCGTGCAGAACGGCAAGGTGACCGACAAGGGCCTGAGCGAACTGCGCGCCCGCATGCCCTTCGCCGACCTGGGCGATTTCGAGAAGAACCCCGAGGTCGGGCAGATCAGCGACCTGTTCACGGTCGAGCTGATCACGCGCTACATCGAGGGCAAGTTGCAGGGCAGCGCCAACTGACTCGTTTAGCCGCCGCCCTCGGGGCGGCGCTGAGAGCGCCGCCCCGAGGGCGGCGGCTAAACCTCCTGTGATAACGCCATGAGATGGATTTGGCTGGACGGCTTCCTGGAGTTCCACAGCGGGAAGTCGGCCCGTGCGGTGAAAAACCTGAGTCTCGCGGAAGACCTCTTTGCCGACCACTTCCCGGGCTACCCGGTGATGCCGGGTTCGCTCATGTTGGAAGGGTTGGCCCAGACGGGTGGGATCCTCGTCGGCGAGGCCAACGACTTCCGCGAGAAGGTGGTGCTGGCCAAGGTGCCGTACGTGCGCTGCCACCGCGAGGTGCTGGCCGGCGAGCAGATCATCTACGAGGTCGAGTTGCTGCACCTGCGGCCGGAAGGGGCCTCGGTGCAGGGCCGGGTGCTGGCCGGCGGCCAGGTGGTCGTCGAGGCGGAAATCTTCTTCGCCCACCTCGACCAGAACCGCTCCCAGCAACTCTTCGGCGACCATAACTTCGTCTTCAGCGGCGAGTTGAAGCGGGTGCTCGGTAAGCTACGAAAGTAGGGATTAGGGATGAGGGATCAGGGATTAGGGATCAGGAGGCCCTCGAACGCCTTGCCCTGCTCCCTGCTCCCTAATCCCTAATCCCTGATCCTTTGGGTGTGTCATGGCTGCCTCTTCCCGCCGGGCCGTGCTGACCGGCTTGGGTGTCATCACCGCGATCGGCCAAGACCCGGCGACGTTCTGGGCCGCGCTGCGCGACGGCCGCGGCGGCATCCACTCGATCTCCGGGTTCGACACCTCCGGCCTGCCCACGCGCTTCGCCGCCGAGATCCCCGACTTCGACGCCAGGAATTACGTCGATAAGAAGGACCGGCGCTCTCTCAAAGTGATGGCCCGCACGATCCAGCTGGCCGTCTCCGCCGCGCAGCTGGCCCTGGACGACTCGAAGGTCGATAAGGCAGCGCTCGACCCGACTCGCTTCGGGGTCGAGTTCGGCTCCGGCCTGATTGCCAGCGAGCTGGACGAGCTGGGCGACGCGGCGCAGGCGAGCAGCAACTGCCAGCCGGGCGTCGTCGATCTGGAGAAGTGGGGCGAGGCCGGGCTGGCGACCATCCAGCCGTTGTGGATGCTGAAGTACCTGCCCAACATGCTGGCTTGCCACGTCTCCATCCTGCACAACGCGCAGGGGCCCAACAACAGCGTTACCGAGAGCGACGTCGCCAGCCTGCTGGCCCTGGGCGAGGCGTATCGCATCCTCGGCCGCGACGGCGCCGACTTCTTCCTGGTGGGCGGGGCCGAGAGCAAAATCAACCCGCTGAGCCTGGTGCGGCAGTGCCTGTTCGAGCCGCTCTCGAGGCGCAACGACGCCCCGGAGAAGGCGTGCCGGCCGTTCGACCGCGGCCGTGACGGCCTCGTGATCGGCGAGGGCTCGGCGGTGCTGGTGCTGGAGGACCTGGAGCACGCCCGCAAGCGCGGCGCCCGCATCTACGCCGAGGTGGTCGGTTTCGGGGCGGCGTTCGACCGGCACAAGAACGGGGCCGGCCTGGCGCGGGCCGTCCGCGCGGCCCTGGCCGACGCCGGCCTCGGGCCGGAGGAGATCGACCACGTCAACGCCCACGGCCTCAGTTCGGTCGAGGGGGACGCCTGGGAGGCGCGGGGCCTGCAGGAGGTATTCGGCAACTTGAGCGAGCCGGTGCCGGTGTTTGCCCCCAAGAGTTACCTCGGCAATCTCGGCGCCGGCGGCGGCACGACGGAGTTGGCCGCCAGCCTCGTCGCCATGCCGCACGGCGCCATCCCCGCGACGCTCAACTACGAGGAGCCGGACCCCGCCTGCCCGGTCCACGTCGCTCGCGGCGGCCTGCGGCCGATGAAGCGCCCCCACGTCCTGAAGGTCAACTTCACGCCGATGGGTCAGTGCGCCGCGGTGGTGGTACGGAAGTGGAATTGAGCCGTGCCCGTGCCCGTGCCCCTGCCCCTGCCCGATTCAGAATCGGGCACGGGCAGGGGCAGGGGCACGGGCACGGGAGGGGCACTCCCATGCGAAGACGAGTCGTCATCACCGGAATGGGCGCGATCACTCCCGTAGGCCACGGCGTCGAGGAGATGTTCCGGGCGCTGTGCGAGGGTCGCAACGGCGTCGGGCCGATCCACCGCTTCGACGCCCGGCGCTTCCCGACCACTTTCGCCGCCGAGGTGAAGGACTTCGACCTCGGTCGCTGGGTCAAGGATCCCGGCCGCTTCGAGGATACCGGGGTGAACACCCGCTTTGCCCTGGCCGCCGCCCGCCAGGCGCTGGAGGACGCGGGGCTTCTGGAGGAGCAGCACCCGGGCGTGGACCGCACGCGCTTCGGCACCTACTTCGGCTCCGGCGAAGGGATCCAGGACTTCCACAACCTGCTGTCGTTGATCGGCGAGAATTACCGGCGCGAGTCGCGGACCGTGGACGTGGCAGCCTTCGAGCGCGGCGGCCTGAGCCGCTTCCACCCGGGCCGCGAGTCGGAGCAGGAGTTGCACACCACCTCGGCCCACGTCGCCGGCGAGTTCGCCCTGGACGGGCCGAATTACAACTGCCTGACCGCCTGCGCCGCCAGCAGCCAGGCCGTCGGCGAGGCGACGGCGCTGATCCGCAACGGCGACGCCGACCTGATGCTCTCCGGCGGCTCGCACAGCATGATCCACCCGCTGGGCGTCACCGGCTTCAACCGCCTGACGGCCCTGTCCACCTTCAACGAGGCTCCGCAAAAGGCGTCGCGGCCGTTCGACCTGCGCCGCGACGGCTTCGTCCTCGGCGAGGGGTCCGGGATGCTGGTGCTGGAGGAACTGGAACACGCCCGGCGTCGCCGCGCCACGATTTACGCCGAGGTGACCGGCTACGGAACGACGGCCGACGCCTTCCGGGTGACCGACAGCCACCCCGAGGGCCGCGGCGCCACCGCCTGCATTCAGGGGGCGCTGAAGGACAGCGGCCTGTCGCCGGCCGACATCGGCTACGTCAACGCCCACGGCACCAGCACCCAGGTCAACGACAAGGTGGAGACGTTGGCCATCAAGAAGGTGTTCGGCGACGGCGCCTACCAGATGCCGGTCTCGAGCAGCAAGAGCATGCTCGGCCACCTGATCGCCGCCGCGGGGGCCGTCGAATTGATCATCAGCGTCATGGCCCTGCGCCGCGGCGTGCTGCCGCCGACGATCAACTACGAGGTGCCCGACCCGGAATGCGACCTGGACTACGTCCCGAACGCCGCCCGGGAGAAGCAGGTCCGCCACGTCCTGAGCAACAGCTTCGGCTTCGGCGGACAGAACATCTCGCTGATCGCCAGTCGGTTCTGATCGGTTTAGCCGCCGCCCTCGGGGCGGCGCTCTTCGCGCCGCCCCGAGGGCGGCGGCTAAACGGAGGGGGATTCTCGTGCTGCTGTTCTGGCTCGGATTGCTGGTGACGGCGCTGCCGGGGGCGGCCATTGCGCTGTGGCTGCTGGGGCTGTACTTCTACCTCTGCAAGAGATACCTCGACTTCGTCATCCGCATCTTCCAGGAGAAGCCGCTGTTCGTCGTGCCGCGCGGCCAACCGATCGAGGGGGCCGAGGAGGTGCGCTTCCCGACGACCGACGGCCGGACGCTTGCCGGCTGCTACCTGCGCGCCCGTTGCGAGCGCCGCGGTGTCGTGCTCTTCGGCTTGGAGTTCGGCTCCAACCGCTGGGCCTGCGTGGCGTACTGCCAGAGTCTCCTGGAGAACGGCTACGACGTCTTCGCCTTCGAGTCGCGCGGCCAGGGCGAGAGCGACCCGCTGCCCGGCTACGAGCCGTTGCAGTGGGTGACCGACTTCGAGGTGGAAGACACGCGCGCCGCCCTGGACTACCTGAAACGCCGGCCGGACGCCGACCCGCACGGCGTCGGCCTGTTCGGCATCAGCAAGGGGGCCGGCGCCGGGCTCCTGGCCGCCGCCGCCGACCCTTACGTGCTCTGCTTTGTCACCGATGGGGTCTTCGGGACTTATTCGACCCTGGTGCCGTACATGCGGCAGTGGTTCCGCATCTACAACGACTCGCACAACATGCACGGCCTCTTACCGTCGTGGTACTACGGCCTGGTCGGCCTGACGGCCCTGCGGCGGATCGAGAAGGAGCGCGGCTGCCATTATCCGCAGCTGGAGACGGAATTGCCGAAGCTGGGCGATCGACCGCTGCTGCTGATCCACGGCGGCGCCGACACCTACATCACGCCGCGCATCGCCGGGGCGCTGTACCAGCGCGTCCTCGGGCCCAAGGAGTTCTGGCTGGTCGAGGGGGCCAAGCACAACGGCGCCCTGGCGCTGGCCGGCGCCGCCTACGAGCGGCGCGTCCTGGAGTTTTTCGACCGGCACCTGGGCCGGCCGCTGGAGCAGACGAGGGAGGAGCCGCGGCGGCAGCCCGAAGTGCCGGCGCCGCAGGCCCACCCGCGGGAGGAGTCCGCGAAGCACGCAAACGCGGAACGCTGACCGCTTGCCGGTCAGCCCTCTCAAGGTACAGCCCCATGAGCCTCCTCCGGATGCTCCTGATCGGCGTGGGCAAGGTTCTGGCCCGGCCGGTGCGCCGCCACCTGGCCGCCTTCGAGGCGGCCACGCACGACCCGCGCCGGGTTCAGGAAGACCTGCTGCGGCGCATCCTCGCTCGCCACGCCGACACCGACTTCGGCCGGGTACACCGCTTCGGCGACGTCCGCACCCCCGCCGACTTCCGCCGCCAACTTCCCGTCGCCGGCTACGACTACTTCGAGCCGTACATCGAGCGCGTCCGCCGTGGCGACTTCGGCGCCCTGCTCGCCGACCGCCGCGTCCACATGTTCGCCCTGACCAGCGGCACGACGGCGGCGCGCAAATACATCCCCGTCACCGACCAGTACCTCGCCGACTACCGGCGCGGCTGGAATATCTGGGGGCTGAAGGTGTTCCGCGACCATCCCCCGGTGAAGCTGCGGCCGATCGTGCAGCTGTCGGGCGACTGGGACGAGTTCCGCACCGAGGCGGGCATCCCCTGTGGCGCCGTCACCGGGCTGACGGCGACCATGCAGAAGCGCATCATCCGCTGGCTGTACTGCGTCCCGGCCTGCGCCGGCAAGGTCAAGGACGCCGCCGCGAAATACTACCTGGCGCTGCGCCTGAGTCTGCCGCGAGACGTCGCCCTGGTGATCGCCGCCAACCCGAGCACGCTGGTGCAGTTGGCCCGCGCCGGCGACGCCGAGAAGGAGTCGCTGCTGCGCGACCTGCGCGACGGCACCCTGTCGGAGCGCTTCGAGATCCCCGCCGAGGTGCGCGCCGCCCTGGCCGGCCGGCTGCGGCGCCGCCACCCCGAGCGCGTGCGCCAGCTGGAGGAGATCATCCGGCGGACGGGAATGCTCTACCCAAAGGACTACTGGCCGGCGGGCAGCCTGATGCTGGGCAACTGGACCGGCGGCAGCGTCGGCGCCTACCTGCGCCACTACCCGCGCTACTACGGCGAGGCGCTGGTGCGCGACGTGGGGCTGATCGCCAGCGAGGGGCGCATGACCATCCCCCTGGCCGACGGCAGCGCCAGCGGCGTCCTCGACGTCACCAGCCACTATTTCGAGTTCATTCCGGAGGAGGAGGCCGACGGCCCGACGCCGACCGTCCTCGCCGCCCACGAAGTGCGAGAAGGGCGCTCGTACTACATCCTGCCGACGACCGCCTTCGGGCTGTACCGCTACCACATTCACGACCTGGTGCGCGTGACCGGCTACCACAACCGAACGCCGCTGGTCGAGTTCCTCAGCAAGGGCGCGCACTTCGCCAACCTGACCGGAGAGAAGTTGTCCGAGTACCACGTCACCGGGGCGATGGCGACGGCGCTGAAGCAGCTGGACCTGACGCTGACGGCTTACAGCCTGGCCCCGTGCTGGGACGACGACACGCCGTACTACGGCCTGTTCGTGGAGCGCCCGGACGTGGGGGACGACGGGCAGGGCCGACGGCTGGCGGCGCTGCTCGACCGGCAGCTGGGCGAGGAGAACATCGAGTACCGCAGCAAGCGCGACAGCCGGCGGCTGGGGCCGGTGCGGCTGGAGCTGCTGTCGGCGGGGGCGTGGGCCGAGTGGGACCGGCAGCGGCAGCAGCGCAACGGCGGGGCGCTGGAGCAGTACAAGCACCCCTGCCTGATTAACGACGTGAACTTCCGCAAGACCGTGCCGGTGGAGGCGGAGGTGGGGGGGTAGCAGGGGAATACCGAAACTCTACCTCAACAACGGAAAACGCAATTGTCAAACAGTGCCTCGTCCTCGGGGAAGAGCCGCACCAGCGCGTGTTCGCCGAACTCTTCCAGGGTCGCTGTGTACAGGCCGTCCCGGGCGTCGTGGGACTGGCGCAGCGCCTGCCGGTCCTCGGCCGACACGGCATCTCGTTCCGCCGACACACAACAATGGACCCCAACAGCCTCAGTCCGTCGCCGCAAGGACCCGGAATCGTCCGAGCATGGCTTCCGGGACGAAGTTGCCTTTCCTGTCGGCCACGCGGAATGCCTTGACCTCGATCACGTACGTGCCCCGGTCGGCCTCCCGCCACTTCCCGGCCGGCGGCGTTACGCGGTACGACGCGGTCAGCTGACGGCCCTTGTCTGTGAGTTCGGCCGACATCAGCTCCGCAAACTGGTGGAACCCGTTGGGACCGGAGATGCGCACGTCCCCGAGGCCGAGGGACTCGCGCCGGATGCCGTCCGGGGCGTCGTAGGTGACGACGACTGTCACATCGCCCGCTCCCTCCCGCGGTACGTCCGGGGCTCGGACCAGGCGAGCCTTCGGGAGGCCCGAGTCGGTCACCTTGACCGCCGCCGTGGCTTTCAACTCGCCGACCCGGGCCGTCAGCGTGACCTCCCCCGCCCGACCGGCCCGAAGTGTCCCGTCGGGGCTCACCTTCGCCACGTCCGGCTCGCTGCTGGACCAGGCCACGTCCCGCGTCAGATCCCGCGTGAGGCCCGCCTTTGTCCGGCCGGTCGCCCGCACCAGCGCCCGCGCGCCGGCCGTCAGAGTCCCCGGCGGGACTTCCACGGTCAGGCGCTCCACGCCGCCACCCGCCGCCTCGGCGGCGGCCCGGACCTGGCTCTCGGTGCGGACACAGCGCGAAATCCGCAGTTCATCGAACACCGCTTCGGCCGGGGTCGCGCCCCGCGCACCGCTGCCCACCCAGAAGTCTGGTGCAAAGGCCGCGAAGGCGACGCCGTCGGCCGTGGCCTCCGCAAGCCGCCCGTCGATGAAGAGGGCCAGGCGGCGGCCCGAGTCGCCCCAGGTCGCGGCGACGTGGTGCCACTCTCCCCCCTTCCATCCGACTCCGGACACCCCCACGCCCCGCTCGAAGTCCTTCTCCACGGCTGGCGTCGCAGGGTTATCGCCCCAGGCCATGAGGCGGATGTTGTTGGCCCCATCGATCTGCAAGAGCAGGCCGTTATTGAACGGCTCGCCGGCCTGGAAGAACACATGCGACTTGCCGGCGTTGCCGTCCCACTGCGGCCGCAGCCAGAACTCGACCGTCCCGTCTTTCGGGTCGAGCACACCCTTCGACTTGTAACGCAGCTCGGCCCCCGAGCCGACGAGAACCCCCTTGCCGACGACACCGGCTTCGTAGCGGAGTCCCTGCGCCACCTCGGGCGCCTTCTTGTCGCCGCCGCCCGCGTCGCCGTCGAAATGGGCCAGCAGCGTCGTGTCCGCGTCGGCCGCCAGCGCCTCCGGTCCGCGGCCCGCCCGAGCCACCCGGAAGCCGCCCAGCCGCCCGCCCGGCAGGATCGTCCCGGTCCCGGTGCGGACCCGGTCCGGCCGCAGCGCGACGCTGAACTCGCCGGCCGGGGCCTTCTCCCATGACCCACCCGGGGCCGACACCTGGTAGCGGGCGACCCGGTACGACCGGCCGCCCGGCTCCGTGCCGCCGATCAGCTTGACGCTCAACGCCTTCCCGTCCGGGCCTGTCACGATCAGGTCATCGTCGCCCAGGCTCTTCGGATCGATCTGGTCGGCGCTGCGGTACGCCACGTGAATCCGATGCGCGGTCGCCTTCGGATCGGCCACGTCCCGCGAGTGCAGCTCCGCGGCGCCCGGTAGCGGCCTTCCCTTGGCATCGTAGCTCTGGAAGTCGAAGACGTACTTGAGCCAGTTGTTCTGCCGGCCATCCTCGTTGACCCCTGCGGCGCGGGGGAGGTGGGCAAAGTACCACTTCATGTAATCCAGGTGGTAATCCGGGCCGCGGGACCACGTGGCCCGCGACACCGGTTTGCGGCTGAAGTCCAGCTTCGGGTAGGTGAGGAAGGCATCCGCCCAGCTGGCGACCTCGCGCCGGTTGCCGTAGTCGTAATCGCCCTCCGCGTTGGCCGGCCAGTGGCATGTGCCCACTCCGGCCACACCGTTGGATTGCTTGTCGTTGGCGCTGAACTTCTCCCAGTTGTTCCGTGGCTCCTTGAGCTTCCACGGCCCATAGGCCCGATTCATGGTGGACTCGGTGCGGTGGCTGGCGTCGTGCATCATCTCGGCCACGCCGCGCTCGTAGTTGAAGCCGTAGAAGGCGAACGGCCGCCGCGACGACACCTGGGGGTAGACGCCGCCGTTGATGAAGAACGCCCCGGGCCCGGCCATCGACGCTTCCCACAGCCCGAAGAAGTGGTCGCTGAAGACCCAGACCTCGTCCACCAGGCCATCGTCCACCAGCGGCACCACGTTCTGCTCGCGGAGCAGCCGCGGGTAGTCGGCGTTGCCGTGCTCGCCCCACCCGCCGCCCTTGCGGCGGTTGCGGACGTACTCCTCGACCGTGTAGCGGTAGCCGTCTTCCTTGGCGTAAATCTCGTTCAGGTTCCGCCACTCGGCGATCTCGAAGCGGAGATAGCCTCCCGCGGCGTACTCCATCGCCTCCTTGTAGGCCGTCGCCTGCCTGGCCGGGCTGTTCCAGCGGAACACCTCCGACAGCCGCTGGTATTCTTCCGCCGGTATGATCGGGTCGTAGTTGAGTACGAGGACGCGGACGGTCAGCGGGGCGTTGCCGGCCTCGGGCCGGTGCGGGTTCCAGACCGGCACCGTACCAGCCCCCCGGCCCGCGTTGGGCGGCTCGACGTCCGCGGGGAGGGCCGGGGCGGCGGGCAGGGCCGTGAGCAGGATGGCCAGGGCGAGGGAACGAATCATGAGCAGGGCCTCCGGTACGGAAGGGCCGGGTTCCATCGGACGGCAGATGCCCTCCGCCGCGCCCGGCAGGACTACGCGGTATTGTCCTGGCGGATTCGGCCGCACGTCAAGAAGAAAAGCCCATCAACCGCAACGCCGCCTCTCGGTTTCTGCACCGTGGTGCTTTGCAGCGATGACCGCGGCTGCGCCTGCCGCCATCCCCTCGACGACCAAGCCCGATTGCCGGTTCGTCCTCGCTCCGCCAGCGGGGCGAGCGCGAACCGGCAAGCTCATTGCTGAAGCGGCAAGCGACGGGCTTACTTCCTACAGGCCGCAAACCCGGCACTTTTTGCCGATTCGCTCGGCTTGCGGATACGCACTTCGGCTTCAGCCTGCCTCTAATGAGGATAGAATGAGATTTCATCCTGCACCCACCCCGGTGGACAGGTGCCCCAGCCCCATGCCGGCCGTCTCCGCGTGTTGAGTCGGCCCGGCAGGGCGTGCCCGGGCGCCGCAAGGAGCCATCTGATGTTACTCCCTCGATTTCTCACCCTGGCAGTGCCGGCCGTCGCCGCGGTCGCGCTCCTGTTAGCGCCCGCTGCCGTTGATGCCGGCGGCGGCGGCGGCCACGGCGGCGGCGGCGGCCACGGCGGCGGCGGCCACGGCGGCTACGGGGGCTACCACGGCGGCTACGGGGGCTACCGCGGCTACGGTTACGGCTACGGTGTTGGCATCTACCTCGGCGGCGTCTACCCGTACGGTTACGGTTACTACGCGGGCTACCCCGGCTACGCCGCGGATTATTACGCGGCGCCGTACGTGGCCCCCGCGACGCCGCTCTACGTCACACCGCCGCCGGCCGTGCCGGGGCCGATTTCCCTCCCCGTCGGCGACCCGGGGGCGCGCGGCCTGCCGCAACCCCAGGATCTGACGGCGCACGTCGCAGTGAAGGTACAGGCCGACGCCGAGGTATGGTTCGGGCAGGGGAAGACGCGCCAGGCCGGCGCGATGCGCGAGTTCGTGTCCCCGGCGCTGACGCCCGGCAGGGAGTTCACTTATCAGATCAAAGCGCGGTGGCTGGAGGGGGGAAAAGAAGTCGTACAGACGCGGCAGGTCGATGTGTCCGCCGGCTCCTGGAAGGCCGTCGATTTCACCAGGCCCGCCCCCGAGGTGCTGGAGGCGCCGAAGCCCAAGCCGTGACCGAGACGCAGATTTCCCCGAAGTTGAGTTTCTCCCTGAACACGCCGCGAGACAATGCCAGCTGACGTTCCTTCCTCAGATGCCCGTCACGGAAGAGACGTTTGAGTCCCGAAAACCCCGTCGCAGGAACGAGCGAACATGGGCTGGCGGGGTGAGGAAGGCCGGGGAGTGCGTCGGAACGATGCGCCCGTGTTACCCGCCGGGAAACGCTCAAGGTCGCTGCCCTGTCTCTCCTGGGCGGCGGCTTCACCCTGAAACACCTGCACTGCGCCGAGGAAGGTTCCTCCCCCACTCGGCGGCCCGGGAAAGCGACGAGGCCTGGATCGCCAAAAACCCCGCAGCGGTCGGCATCGCCGTTTCTTCCGGCCGTCATACCCTAGTTGACAACAGGGGTAAGCCCTTCGCCTTCGATTCTGCAGTCACAGCGCAAGGAGTCCTCTCGATGTCGGCACGCATCCGAACCGGCTTCCGATGGAGAATCATCGTTTCGGCCCTGGTGTTCCTGGGCGCGGCCCTGCTCTCGGCCGGCCCCGCCGCCGCCGGGGAGAAGAAGAACGACAAGTTGGCCGAACCGATCACCAAGGGCCAGCGCGTCTTCACGTGCGGGCACAGCTTTCACGTGTGGGTCCCCGACATCCTGAGCGATCTCTGCAAGAAGGCGGAAATCCCGGGTCACGTTCAAGTCGGCGTCTCGTCGATCGGCGGCTCGCGCGTCATTCAGCACTGGGACATCGCCGAGGACAAGAACAAGGCCAAGGAGGCGCTGAAGACGGGCAAGGTGGACGTGCTGACCCTTTCGCCGATCTTCCTGCCCGACGCGGGCATCGAGAACTTCACCAAACTGGCCTTGGAGCACAACAAGGACATCCGCATCGCCGTCCAGCCGATCTGGCTGCGCTGGGACATTTACGAGCCGACGACGAAGCGGCCCGACAAGGTGGATCACAACGCGATCACCGCCGCGGAGCTGCGGAAACGTCACGAGCCGTATTTCAAGAGCATGGAGGAGCACATCCGGGAGCTGAACAAGAAGCAGGGCAAGACGGTGCTGTTCCTCGTCCCGGCCCCCCAGGCGGTGATCGCCCTGCGCGAGAAGATCATCGCGGGTGAGGCGCCGGGGCTGAAGACGCAGGAGGACCTGTTCACCGACGCACTCGGCCACGGCACGCCGCCACTGCAAGCCCTGGTCGCCTATTGCAACTACGCCGTGATCTACCGGCGCAGTCCGGTGGGCTTGCCCGTGCCCGCTGTGCTCAAGGGGGCGAAGCTCGGGGACCAGGAGGAGAAACTCGACCGGCTGCTGCAAGAGCTGGCCTGGGAGGCGGTCAAGCGGCATCCGCTCGGCGGCGTTCGGCTGGAGGCCAGGCCAGAGAATAAATAGAGTCGAGATAGGGCTTCTATCCACGTCCCGGCGATGTGCTCGTTCGAGACCGTGGGGCTGGCCCCGGACGTCCTCCAAGGGGCGAGTGCGATTCTCGGCAAGGGATACCTCAAGGAAGCCGCAGGACACAGCTGCTCCGCCTGCGGCGGCGGGCCGTGCTTTTCCTCCGGCAAGGAAGAGGCTCACGCCAGTGTAGCCAGCACTTGATCCGCACGCCCCCGTAGCTCCTCTGCCCGCCCGACACCGAGCCGCTGCTGCACCCAAGTATATCCAGCCGACAGCCCAGAGCAACGCCGCAGGTTGTGGGCGTCGGTGGCCAGCACCGCGTCGGGGTAGGCCCGCAGCAACTCCTCCCCGGACGCTTCTGGGTCGCGCCCGTGGTTGCCGAGCAGCGAATCGACGGTTATTTGCAGCCAAGCCCCTGCCGCAACGAGCGCCCGCAGCCGCCCGGGATCATCGGCGAAGAAGCGGTGTCGTTCGGGGTGGGCCACGATCGGCGTCATGCCCTGCAGGCGGAGCCAGGCGACCAGTTCCGGGGCGTCGGATGGGTACAACTCCCCGTTCCAGTTGAACTCCAGCAGGGTGAACGTGCGGCCGTCGCCCAGGTGGCAGTACAGGCCAGCCTCGAACTCGCGCCGGTAGGCGGCGGAGTCCGTGACCTGCACCTCCGACCCAGGCAGGACGAACAGCGGCACCCCGGCTCTGGCGAGTTCTTCATTCAGCCGAGCGACGTGGGGCAAAACGTCACGTCGCAACAGCCGGCAGTGCCGGTGGCAGTGCGGTGTGGCGACGACGTGGGTGATGCCGTCCCGCACGCAGAACCGGGCCATCGCCAGCGCCTCGTCCAAAGACGCGGCTCCGTCATCGACCCCCGGTAGGATGTGGCAGTGAAGGTCGAGCATCTATCCACCATCTTTCCGCCGAACGCCCCGCTCAACAACCGGCTCACGGGGGCACGGCGCTGAAGCTCCGCAAACCGTCATCAGTAGCTTCCGCACCTGACTCATCGCCCACCTCGCGTTTCACGGGGAGGAATCGCTGCCGCCAGTGTAGCAGGCCGGCGAGGGGCCATGCCAAGCCGCAAGCAGCCGGGGGGACTTCCGGGGAGAAAGTCAAGCTTTCGCGGCCGAGAGGCTTTTGGTACACTCCGCGGAGGAAGCAGCGCGGCGGGGGAGATTTCCGTGGCCGAACTCGATCAAACGGCGCGTTACGCCTTGAAGATCGCCCCGGCCGAGGCGCTCGCCTGGCTGCTGCCCGGCCTCGACGCCGACCTGGGCTTCACGCGCTGGCTGGACACGGAAACCATCGCCTTTCCCGGCGAGCCGGGCCGGCGCTGCGACACGGTCGCCGAACTGGTCAGCCGCGGCGGCCGCTCGGCGCCGTGGGCGCTGGTGCTGGAAGCGGAGGCCCGGCCCAGCCCCACGATCCTGGATCGTGTGCTGGAATACGAGGCCCGTCTGCTGCGCCGCTTGCGCCACGGTCCCCGCCGTCGCGACCGGTATCTGGTGGCCGCGGTCGTGATCTTTCTCCGCGGCCACAAGAAGGAACTCAGGTTGCAGATGGACCTGCCTGGCACCTCCCTCGGCCTGGGCCTGAGAGTGGGTGCGATGAGCCTGGCCCGGGAGCAGGCGGCGGCCACGCTGGAGCGGATCGGCCGCGGTGAACTGGGCCGCAGCATTCTGCCGTGGGTGCCGTTGATGGCGGGCGGCGACGAGGCGGCGGTGGTCGCCGAATGGGTCCGGCTGGCGGCCGGTGAAGCGGACGCGCAGCGGCGGGCGGACTACCCGGGGTTGGCGCTGGTGTTTGCCGACAGCGTGGGCCGCTTACCGGTCTGGAAACAAGCACTGGAGGGGTTCGACATGTGGGAATCGCAAGTGATTCGCGAGTGGAAGACGGCAGGGCGCGTCGAGGGGCGCGTCGAGCAGCTGCGCAACAATCTGCGACAGGTACTCCGCTCGCGGTTCCAGTCGGAATTGCCGGCTGACCTGGCGCAGCGGATCGAACAGCTGACAGACCTCGACGTCCTGATGCGCTGGTTTGACGCGGCCCTGGCGATGCCGACGCTGGATGCCTTCCGAAACGCCGTGCAGACCCCCGTATCCTCGGCAGCGCAAAACAGTTGAGGGCGGCGAGTCCGGTGAGAGGCACTGGAGGGGTTCGACATGTGGCAATCGCAAGTGATTCGCGAGTGGAAGGCCGAGGCCCGCCTCGAGGAGAAGCGCGCTCACCTGCTCAGGTTGTTGCGCAAACGTTTCCCGCCCGAGGTGCCTACAGACCTCGCCCTGATGATCGAGCAGACGGCAGACCCTGAGATCCTGACCCGCTGGTTCGATTACGCCGCGACGACGACGACGCTGGATGCCTTCCGAAACGCGGTGCAGGCCCCTGCTCCCTCGACAGCGCAGAACAGTTGAGCGCTGCCAGTCCGGTGAGAGGCACTGGAGGGGTTCGACATGTGGGAGTCGCAAGTGATTCGCGAGTGGAAGATGGCAGGGCGCGTCGAGGGGCGCCTTGAGGAGAAGCGCAAAGACCTGCGACAGGTCCTCCGCTCGCGGTTCCAGTCGGAATTGCCAGCTGACCTGGCGGAGCGGATCGTTGTGGAGACGAACCATGATTGAGCTGACCCCCGAGCAACGGCAAGCGGTGGAACAGGGCGAGCCTGTGCGCATCGTCGATCCGGCGACGCACGACGCCCTCGTGGTCGTACGGGCGGAGGTGTTCGAGCGGATGGCGGGCGTGCTGCGCCCACCCGAACACCAGCCCCCTGCCAGCATCGATCCCCAGCTGCTCCGCTCCATGCAGGCGTTCTGGCGGGACCTGCCGGAACTCCTGAAGAACAAGCGAAACAAGGGCAAGTGGGCGGCCTACCGCGGGGATGAGCAGGTGGTGATTACGGCGGACGACGTCGAAGCCTACCAGGAGTGCTTCCGCCGAGGAATACTGCGCGAGGAGTTCTACGTCGGGAGGATCAAGCCGTCTCCGGACGGGATACCGCCGTGGGGGATGTTCCAGGCCGACCGCTCTCTCTATGAGTTCACGAACGTGGGAGAGGGAGGCGACGCCCCCGACGCCGTATGAAGATCCTGGACCGGCTGCCGATCTCGGACGAGCGGACGTCCGTCCGGTTCGGTGACAGGCACGTCACCGTCTTGCCGGACCAGGTCCAGGTGTGGGTGAGCGTCTACATCGCGGGCGTGTTGCAGCCGGAGGCGAACATCCCCGCATTCCGGCACTGATCGACACCGGCAACAATTTCGAGTTCTCCCTCCAGCACCGGCATCTGCGCGACTGGGCGGGCATCGACCCGGCAGCCCTCCGGTCACTCGGAACCATCGGCATCGACGGGCAGCCCGTCGATCGTCACGAGGCGATGGTCTGGCTCTATCGGAACGTGCCCGGCACGTGCGCCGTCGCGGTGGGGATGCCTCCCTTCCGCCTGCGGATGGAGAGGGGAATTGCGGTCTACGCCCGCGATGCCGAGCCTCCCGGCCCCCGCTTGCCGCTGCTCGGACTGCCCTCCCTCACGAACAACGACCTCGACTGGTGGCTCGACCCCGAGCGGCGGAACATCACCGTGCAGACGCGGACCTGGAGGCGGCGGCTCATGCGGCTGCTGTGCAGGCTCTGAAAGGACGTGGAGGGCGGTGGCATCATGTGGCGGGTGATCGTCCGGGGAAAGCAAAGGGGATATTCATGATTTCTTTCCTGAGAAATCATGAATATCCCCTTTGCTTTCTTTGCCTTCGCGGAAAAGCAGAATATCCCCCTATTCCTCCCCGCGCGAGTGTACGGGAGGGTGAATGAGTCCGTAACATCAAGTGGCGCAGGAGGTTATCGACAGTGTCACCATTTGCCATTCTCCATTTGCCATTCTTTCCGCGCGCGAATTACTCCGTAAGCCGAAGCTATGAAAGGAGTAACGAAGAGTGTCACCATTTTTCCCCAATAGGTAAATGGAAAAGTCGCCGCCCGAAGGAGATAAAGGGGACAGCGTGAATTGTAGAATAATTCACGCTGTCCCCTTTGTTTTTTCCCTTTGTTTTTTAGCGGCCAAACCACTTATCTGAAGCGTCCCCATGGCTCCCGCCAGAAAGCGCAAGGGCCGGGTCGGCGGCGGGGTTGCCCCCGCCACCTCGCGCAGATCCGGATCTGCGCGAGGGGTGGGGGGTAACCCCCATCCCGGCCCGGCCCTTTGTTCTGACCCCGACCTTTTTTCTCTGTTCAACGCTACTCTTGTCCGCTGAGGAAAGTTACGGCTGACTTGGCCTCTTGTGTGACGCGCAGCTCGGATGCGCCGCGAGCTAGTTCTTGCAGGATCATCTTGGCGTCTTGCGTCCCGATTCGCTCTAGCACCCAAATGGCACGAATCACGCGCAACGTATCGGGGTCGGTGATGACCCAGCCTTCCAAAGCCTTCACGAGAGGCAGCGCACGCTTGCGGACTTCTTCCGACGTAGTCTTAGCAAGGGCGGTTCGCAGCACTTCCTCGGCCTGTTTGCCTAAGCGGCCGAGTTCTCGGGCGGCAGCTTCCCGCTTGTCAAAGTCGTCATCGTCGAGGGCGGCTACCAGTTCACGGATCCGTTCCGGCTTCTCAGCGGGGGTCCGTTTGAGGCGACTTTGCA
>DATFNV010000259.1:0-7014 GCA_035266225.1 Gemmataceae bacterium | reverse complement strand
GGCGAGCGGGGGGCGTCAGCCCCCCGGTTCGGAGACCGGGGGGCTGACGCCCCCCGCTCGCCGGCCAGTGCTAATCCCGCAACAGCACGCGCTCCGCGAACAGGTTCGACGGCAATTTGATGCCGGCCGCCTCGATACGGCTGACGAACGTGGGGCGCACGCCCGTCGCCTCGAACTGGCCGAAGGCCCGGCCGTTCTGGTCGATGCCCAGCTGCTTGTAGCGGAAGACGTCCTGCATGATGATGATGTCCTGTTCCATGCCGCACACCTCGCTGATGCTCGTTACCTTGCGCGGGCCGCCCTGCAAGCGGTTGGCCTGGATGATGACGTCCACCGCCGAGGCGATCTGCTGCCGCATCGCCTTGATCGGCAGCTCCATGCCGGCCATCATGATCATCGTCTCCAACCGCGCCTGGGCGTCGCGCGGCGTGTTGGCGTGCAGCGTCGTCATCGAGCCGGCGTGGCCGGTGTTCATGGCCTGCAGCATGTCCAGCGACTCGGCGCCGCGGCACTCGCCGATGATGATCCGCTCCGGCCGCATGCGCAGGGCGTTGCGGACCAGGTCGCGCGTCGTCACCGCCCCCTTGCCCTCGATGTTCGGCGGCCGCGTCTCCAGCCGCACCACGTGGTCCTGCTGCAGCTGCAGCTCCGCCGCGTCCTCGATGGTCACCACGCGCTCGTCGTGGCCAATGAAGCTCGACAACGTATTCAGCAGCGTCGTCTTGCCGCAACCCGTACCGCCGCTGATGAGCACGTTGAGGCGCGCCTTCATGCACGCCTCCATGAGCATCGCCATTTCGGGCGTGAAGGCCTTGTAGTTGAGCAGGTCTTCCAGCTTCAGCGGGTTGGCGCCGAAGCGGCGGATGCTCATGCTCGCCCCGTCCAGGGCCAGCGGCGGGATGATGGCGTTGACGCGGCTGCCGTCGGGTAGGCGCGCGTCCACCATCGGCGACGTCTCATCGACACGGCGACCGACCTTCGACACAATGCGGTCGATGATCTGCATCAGGTGGTCGTTGTCGCGGAACTTGACGTCGGTCTTCTCCAGCTTGCCGCGGCGCTCGACGTAGATCTTGTGCGGCCCGTTGATCAGGATGTCGCTGATCGTCGGATCCTTGAGCAGCACCTCCAGCGGTCCAAAGCCGAACGTCTCGTCGAGCACCTCGTCGATGAGGCGCTCGCGCTCCATGCGGTTGAGCAGCGGGTTCTCGGTGTCGCACAGGCGCTCCACCACCAGGCGGATCTCGCGGCGGAGGGTGTCGCCCTCCAGATCGCTGACGCGCGACAGGTCGAGCTTATCGACCAGCTTCTGGTGGATGAGGCGCTTCAGTTCCTCGAAACTCTTGTTCGACTGCCGGTCCATGCTCGCCTGGCTGGCGGCCAGGCGGCTCAGGCCGTTCGTGCTGCCGCCCTGGCTCGTCAGGCTGTTCAGCCCTCTTTGCAAACGCGACATGGGTGCTCCTCATAGCTCTCAGCTCATAGCTCTCAGCTCTCAGCCAGCCCCTTCTGGCTGGGAGCTGAGAGCTGAGAGCTGAGAGCTATTTGAACGAGAAAAACCGACTCCTCCTCGTCGGCGTCGGCGGCAGCTCCGCCGTGCCGCACAGCGCCTGCGTCAGGCCGGCGATGCTCGCCTGGACCTTGCTGCGCGGGGCGTGCTGCAACAGCGGCACGCCGGCGTTGCGCGACTCGATCATCGAGCGCGCGTCGTTGGGCACCTGCCAGAAGATCGGCTTGCCGATGGTGTCCTCGGCCTTCTTCAGTCCGATGTCGGCGTCGGAGCCGACGCGGTTGAGCACCACCTTGACCTTGTCCGACAGCGCCGGGTCGGCTCCGAGCGTCAGCAGGATACGGACGGTGTTACGCAGGCTGGTCAGTTCGAGCTGGCTGACCAGCAGGATCACGTCGGCCATGCGCAGGGCGGTGACGTCGGTGGCGTTGAAGCCCTTGCTCAGGTCCAGGATGAGGTGCGTGTAGCTGGCCCGCAGCAGACCGATGACGCGCTGGAGGTGCTCCTCGCGGATCAGGCTGGCGTCCTCCATCTGCACCGGGTGCGGCAACAGCGACAGCCCCGAGCTGTGCTTGCTCAGCGAGCGGCGCAGGAACGTCATGTCGAGGCGCTCGATGTTCAGGGCGACGTCGGCCAGCGTGTAATCGGGCATCAAGTCGAGGGCGACGTCGGCGTCGCCCAGGGCCAGGTCGAGATCGATGAGGGCCACGCCGACGTTCGGGCACTGGGCGAGGGTGCAGCCGATGTTTACCGCCAGGCTGGTCGAGCCGACGCCGCCGCGGGCGCCGGCCACGGCGATCACCAGCGAGTCGGCCTTGGGGGCGCCGTTGAGCGGGGTGCCGTCGCTGGAGAGTCGGCCGCGGTGCAGCCGCTGCAGGGCGGTCAGCAATTCCTCCAGCACCACGGGCGAGGTCAGGAATTCCTTGGCGCCGCTGCGCAGCGCTTGCAGGATCGACTGGCCGTCGCCGCGGCCGCTGACGGCGAGGATGGGCATGCCGGGGCAATCCTGGGCGAGCTGGGCGATGAGCAACAGGGCCTTGGCGTGGTCGGCGTCGAGGGCGACCACAGCGACGTCCGGTTGCGACTGGCGGATGACGTCATGGAAGAACTCGTAGCGCGAGCACTCGGCCTCCAGCCAGACCGACTCGACGCCCAGGAGCATGTTGCGCAGCGGCTCGCGTGTGGCGTCGGCCGGGTCCACGATGGCAATGCGTTGTACGTCCCTCATGTCGGTCCACCGATGTCATTGCCTCGTTAGCGTGCGCCGGCCGCTGCATCCGAGGGGCGGCCGGCGGGCGACGGGTGTGGGCGGCCGAGGACGGTCCTGGGCGACCCCGTGCCCTCCTCGCCGCCCACACCCGTCGCCCGCACCCGCTCCGCTTACTCCGTAGATCGCGCCTCCCCTACCTACCTGACGGGTGGTGGCGGCGCCAGGAGCGGCAGGTCGCTCCTCGGCGCCGGCCCGATCGGGACTGGGGCCGGGACCACGGCCGAGGCCGGGGTCACGCCCACGGCGGGAGGTGCCGCCGCGTGCGAGTCAACCGGGGGAGTCGGAGGGAGGGTGCCGGCGAAGTCCGGGGGCAGGCCCCCGCCGCCGCAAGTACCGTTGGCGCAGCCGCCGTGGCCGTAGTCGCCGCCCCGGTCGTGCCTGGGGGCACAGGGGAATTCCGTGGCGGTCGGCCCGGCCTTGTAGGGCGCCAGGTAATGGCCGCCTTGCCAGGCCACCCGGGGGCCGCGCGGCGCTTCGAGGATACCTTCCAAGAATAGCTCACAATCGTCCGGGGAGCGCGTTTCCTGGCCGGGCAGGTGCGGCGGCAGCTGGTCGCACGACATCGGGTCGATCAGGTGCGGCGTCACCAGCACGACCAGTTCGGTCTCGTCCTCGGTGTACGAGATGGCCCGGAAGGCCGCCCCGATGTAGGGCAGGTCGCCGAGTACCGGCACCTTCTGCGTGTTGCCGTTGACGTCGTGCTGGATCAGCCCGCCGATCACCAGCGTCTCGCCCGGGGCGATGTCCACCGTGGTATGGACGCGCTGCGTGGTCCGGCCGGGGACGACCGTGCCCTGGATGCTGGTGCCGTTGGCCTGGTTGAGGCTGCTGACTTCCGGCTCGACCTCGAGGTGGATGCGGCCGTCGCCCAGGACGATGGGCAGGAAGTTGAGGCGGGTGCCGAACTCCTCGAATTGGACGCCGACCTGGCCGAGGCCAGCCGGGACCGGCACCGCCTGCTCGCCGCCGGACAGGAAGCTGGCCGGCTTGCCGCTGATGGTCACCAGGCGCGGCTCGGCGAGCAACTTGGTCACCTGCTCGGTCCGCAAAGCCTGCAGGAAGCCGAGGAAGGTGCTGCCGCTGGTCATGATGCCGAAGAAGGCGTTGACCGAGGAGCCGTTGGGCGTGCCGGGCGAGCCGATGGCCTGGCCGCCGGCGGAAAGCACGCCGCCCGCGCCCATGGTGGCCGGGTTGATGACCGCCTGGCCGACGGTGCTGCCGAAGAAGGTGTCGCGGCCGCTGTACAGGAAGTTGAAGGCCATCGCCCGGAACTGCGTGCGCGACACGGCGGCGACGACCACGCATAGCTGCACCTCCTGCACGCCGCCGACTTGCAGGCCGTTGATGACTCGGTCGGGGCCGAGGACAACGCTCTGGGCGATCCGCAGCGCCACCTCGACGTCCTCGGCGCGGGCCACGGTGCCGCGCAGCACGATGGTGTTGTTCGCCCCCGGGATGGGGTCGATGTTGGCCTCCGGCACCGTCCGCTTAAGAAGAGTACGAAGGTACTCAACGTCCAGTTGGACGATGATCTGGAAGGTTTCCTCCCGGTTCCCCTCGTCGATCAGGGTGACGAGGGCGACGCCGGGCTCCAGGCCGTTGAGCAGGACGGTCGTGGGGTCGCCGTAGACCGGCGACACGCGCAGGACCGCCTCGTTGCGGTTGATGGCCTTGACAATGTTCTGCTTTTTGGTCATCTGCAAGCGCTGGGTGCCGCCGATGGGCACGATGAGCGAGCCGGTCGTGGGGCCCGGCTTGTTCTCCTGGGGGGGGGTGGCCTTCTCCTGGGCGGGGGCGGCCGGCGGCAGCACGCCCAGGGGCAGGGCCACGAGCAGCGCCTGCCACAGCGCCTTGCGAAGGGGGGTGGTCGGGTGCATCCTTTCACCTCTTGGGAAGGGTCCGTAGTTTATCGCGCCCCGGGCGGCGGGGCGGTCGCTGTCCGCATGGCCGCTGGCGGCTTCGCCCGGCTGAACTGCGAAGCCGCCAGCGGCAACGATCACTTCGTACCTTCCGGCTTGGCGGCCGGCTCCGCGTCCTTCTTGGCTGGGGCCTCGGGCTGCCCCTTGTCGGGCTTCGCCGCGGGTTCCTTCTTCTCGGGGCGCGGCTCGCGCTCCATGCCGGTCTTCTCGACCTGCGTGCTGACCTCGCCCTCATTCAGGACGAAGACAGTCTTCGTCACCGACTCGCCGTTGTAGATGATCTGCGTGACCGTCTTCGGCGGCGGCGGCGGTGCCTCCGGCTTGCCCGCCTCAGGCGTCGCGGCCCCGCCGGGCGGCGCGTCCGGGACCGCCCTCGCGACCCCCCCCCCGGCGCCGCTGCCGTCGATGCCTTCGGGGCCGCCGTCCACGCCGCGCGCCCGCGCCAGGTCCGCCGGCCGGGTCTCCTTGATGGCCACGATCTCCTGGTCCTCGGAACCGCGCAGGGCCAGCGACAGTTCGCCAATCATCTCGGCCAGGCGCAACTTCTGGACGTCCTCGGGCTTGGCCGCCACCGTCACGGTGCTGGCCATGTTCGACTGCTTGTCTTCCGAGCGGCCGAGCATCGTGTCCGAGGCCAGGACGAGCATATTTTGCAAGATCGTCTGCGTGGCCGAATGCGGGCCGTTGCGGAGCGTCTGCACCACGTCCACGCGCGAGTTGGGCAGGACGAAGCCGGCGACGACCGAGGCGGCGTTGACCTTCATGGCCACCGCCCGCATTCCCGGCGGCAGCATGACCTCGATCCCCAGGGTCTTGGGGTCCATCAGGTCATCGACGGTGACAAACTGGTCTTCGCCCAGCGCCTTGTTCAGGCGCTTGTCCTGCACCTGCTCCCAACTCTTGACGGCCTTCTTGGGCTCCTGGCCCTTGGTGTACGGCTTCTCGACGAAGTACTTTTTCGGGTCCTTGATGAGGGTCCCGAAGGGGACCTTCTGCTTGGCCACGAGGATGTTGATCTTTTCCTCCTCGACGGGGGCGGTGTCGCGGTTGCGGTCGGCGATGACGCGGCTGGTCATGTAGCTGGCCGCCAGGCCGCAGGCGACCGCCACGACCATCAGGATGATCGTCTTGGGTTTCATGAGGTGCCTTTCTCCAGAGGTGCCGTCCCGTGTTCGTCAGTCGTCCCCTCCTCGTCCCGCCTTGGCCGGGGCCAACGTGTCCCACCCGTTTTTTCGACCGGCGGAGGAGGGGGACTTCAACTTTTGCGCTTGTAGCGAACGTATCGGGTTTGCCGTGGGCGCCGGCGCTTGCGGCAATCTGGGGCGAGCGGGGGGCGTCAGCCCCCCGGTTACATCACCGGGGGGCTGACGCCCCCCGCTCGCCGGTCAGAAGCCGTGCAAGTAAACCAGGTAGCCGACGAAGCCGAGGCAAAGCGGGATGCCGTAGGGCAGCAGGTGCAGCCGCGGCTTGCGCACCGCCGCCTTCTCGGCCACTTCGCCGACCCCTTTGGCGCCGAGCCAGTCGCCGACAATTTCGCGCGTGTTGGCCAGGTTACGCCGGTACTGGCCGCGCACGGCCATCATGACCGCGGCGATGACGCCGCCGATGAGGACGGCCACGGCGAAGGCCCACCAGATGACGCCAAGGGCGGGCCAGAGCCCGAAGAAGGCGCCGACCCAGGAGCCGAAGCCCATTTGCATCTTGACGTCGCCCGCCCCCATGCCGCCGATGGCGTAGACCGGCAGCAGCAGGGCGAAGCCGAGAACGGTCCCGGCCAGGGCGGCGCCGAGGCCCCCGTCGCCGCTGCCGGCCAGCAGCCCGCAGTTGTGCAGCAGGCCGAAAGCCCAACCGCTGAGGATCAGCGGCAGCGTCAGCCAGTTGGGCACCTTGAGCTTCCAGCCGTCGATGACGGCGGCGACCACCATCGCCGCACACACGAACAGCAACGGCCAGTTGGCCAGCGTGAACAGCGCCATGCGATGACATCCTCAGCCGGGGGCGACCATGAGGTTTCCTTCCTCGATTGATCGATTCGCGAAACGATTTATCGTTTCGCGAATCGATCAATCGAGGGCGGCCGCTAAACGAGACACTAAATCAAGGCAAGCCGCGGAACGCTCAGCTCCGCGGCTCGCCTGTGGCCAACGGCAGGCGCCGGGCCGATGGAAGTTGCGGCGGCGGCTCAGCTGCCGGCGGTGTTGACGGTGGAGCCGACCTTGTTGAAGGTCCCTTCGGCGTTGGAGCCGAGGGCGCTAATGGCGGCGATGCAGACGACGATGATCAGGGCCAGCATGACCGCGTACTCGACGGCCGTCGGG
>DATFNV010000258.1:0-9392 GCA_035266225.1 Gemmataceae bacterium | reverse complement strand
CGAGGGCGGCCGCTAAACGGGCGGAAAGGGCATCATGGGTCAACCGAACCTGCTGCACTACCGGCCGTGGCGCGGCGAGTTCCAGGAGCCGCTGCTGGGCGTCTGGCCCGTGGCGCGCGTCGGCCTGCGCATGATGTTCCGCTGGTGGCCGTTCTGGGTCATCTACGGCCTGGGGATGATGATCTTCCTGTTCTTCTTCTTCGGGCAGTACTTCCTCGCCTGGGCCGACACCCAGGTCACCGAGGCCAACGTGCAGCTGGGCGGCTTCGGCCGCTACGACCCGCACGACCTCTTCCGCATCCTGCGACACGCCCTCAAGCTGACCGGCAACGGCGAGACCTACCGCAATTTCTTTTGGTATCAGAGCTACATTATCCTCGTTATCCTGGCCCTGGCCGGCTCGATGATCGTCGGCAACGACATCCGCCACGGCAGCATGGCCTTCTACCTGTCCAAGCCGATCAGCCGCTGGCACTACCTGCTCGGCAAGTGCCTGGCGGCCGGCGTCTTCATCAACATGGTCACGACGCTGCCGGCGCTGGTACTGTTCGTGGAGTTCGGCTTCCTCGACGGCTGGGACTACGTCCGCGAGAGCGCCCACCTCTGCTTCGGCATCCTGGGCTACGGGCTGGTGCTGACCGTCACCTTCAGCCTGCTGATCGTGGCGGTGGCGAGCTGGATGAAGACGACGGTGCCGATCATCATGACCTGGGCGACGGTGTTCCTGTTCCCGAAGCTGGTGGCGTCGATGCTGGTCGATGGCCTGCAATTCCACCCGCGCTTGCGCCTGATCGACCTGTGGAACGACGCCTACCTGGTGGGCAACTGGCTCCTCGACGTGCCGCCGGATCGCATCCCCCCCTGGCCGCAGCCGGCCTGGTATGAGGCCGGCGGGGTCCTGGTCGTCCTCTGCGCCGCCTGCCTCGTCGCCCTCGTCCTCCGCATCCAGGCGGTGGAGATCGTCAAGTGATTGCAGATTGCAGATTGCAGATTGCAGATTGGAGACGGCGCCATGGAGACAGCGAATCGACAACAGGGAGAGGCTATCACACCACCTGCGCCGCCCGCGGCGCGGAAATCTGCAATCTGCAATCTGCAATCTGCAATTCCCCGTCCGGTCCTGCTGTTCGACCGCGTGTCGAAGTGGTACGGCCCGGTCCTCGGCGTCAACCAGGTGACGCTGGAGCTGCGCGGCGGCATCACCGGCCTGGTCGGCGCCAACGGGGCGGGCAAGACGACGCTGCTGCGCCTGGCGACCGGGCAGCTGCGGCCGGACATCGGCAGCGTCTCCGTCCTCGGCCACGACGCCTGGGGCCAGCCGGGCAAGCGCCTGGTCGGCTACTGCCCCGACGTGGACGCCTTCTACGAGGAGATGTCGGGGCGACAATTCGTGTGCGCGATGGCCCGGCTGTGCGGCTACGACCGGGCCGAGGCGAGGCGGCGCACCGAGGAAGCCCTGGCGCTGGTGCGCATGACCGGCCGCAGCGACCGGCCCATCGGCGGCTACTCCAGGGGCATGCGCCAGCGCGTGAAGATGGCCCAGGCCCTCATCCACGACCCGCGCTTGCTAATCCTCGACGAGCCGCTCAGCGGCATCGACCCGGTCGGCCGGCAGGAGTTCGTCGCCCTCTACCGCGAATTGGCGGCGCGCGGCAAGTGCTTGCTGGTGTCCAGTCATGAACTGGACGAGTTGGAGAAGCTGACCGACCACGTCGCGGTGATGGCCCGCGGCCGCATCGCCGCCGTCGGCACCCTGACGCAGATCCGCGACCTGCTCGACGACCAGCCGCTCTCGGTGCGGATGCACTGCGACCAGCCGCGCCGCCTGGCCGCGGCCCTGATGGCGCTGGAGGACGTCGTGGGCGTGGAACTGGGGGAGGACGGCGGCCTGGTGGCGCGGGCGCGCAACCCGCGCAAGTTCTTCCAGGAGCTGACGGCCCTGGTCCTTGAAGAGGGGCACGACGTGCGCCACGTCGAGACGCTGGACGACTCGGCGGAGGCGATTTTGGGGTATTTGCTGGGCGGGCGCCGCGGGTCGTGAGTGTTGAGATGTCAGTTGAAGACGCGGGTGGTGAAGTTATGAGCACGTCAGCACCTGAGACGGGTCCCCCAGCCCATGACGCGAAGCCCGAACCTGAAAACTTAACACTCCACACGCAAAGCTCGACGCTCTCGGCATGGCTTTACCTCGTCTGCCTGAGCTGGCAGCGCCAGGCGCGGGTGCGCCACATGGTGTGGATCTCGCTGGCCCTGCTGGCGCTGACGGCCCTGGCCGTCGGCGTGCAAACGCTTTCGGCCGGCTGGGGCTTGGAGGGGCGGCCGTGGCGGTCCCAGGGGCGCTGGATGGGTCTTACCTACGAGCAGGCCCTCGGCGAGACGTATGTCGCCACCTCGGCGATCGCCCCGCTCGGATCGCCGGGGGCGGCCGGCCTGGACGACGGCCTGTTGCAGTCCGCCTGGGCCGTCCTTCAGCGCAGCGACTTCATCCGCTTCTCGAACAGCATTTTCCGGATCTTCGTCAGCTTCCTGCTGCCGTTGTGGAGCCTCAGCTTCGGCACCGAAGCGCTGGGCGGCGACCGCGAGGGCCACAACCTGCTCTGGCTGCTGACACGGCCCTTACCGCGACCGGCGATCTACCTGGCCAAGTTCGTGGCCCTGCTGCCGTGGGCGCTGGCGCTGAACCTCGGCGGCTTCGCGCTGCTGTGCGTCGCGGCCGGCCGGCCGGGGCTGCAAGCGCTGCGGCTGTTTTGGCCCGCCGTGCTCTGCGCCACCCTGGCCTTCGGCGCCCTGTTCCACCTGATCGGGGCGTACTTCCGCCGGCCGGCCATCATCGCCCTGGTTTACGGCTTCTTCCTGGAGACGATCCTCGGCAACATGCCGGGCTACCTGAAGCGCCTCAGCATCAGCTTCTACACGCGCTGTATGATGTACGATGCCGCCGGCACCTTCGGCGTGCAGCCGGAGTCGCCGTCGGTCTTCCTGCCGGTGAGCGGGACGACGGCGCTGCTGGTGCTGTTGGGCGCCGCGGCCGCTCTGCTGCTGCTGGGCATGTACCTGTTCAACCGCACCGAGTACGTCGCGGCGGAATGAGACGGCGTGAGCGAGGCCAACCCATGGACGACTTTCCCCTGCCCCCGGAGGAGTCGCGCGAGTCGCCGCGGCACGGCTTCCAGGGGGACCGCGGGCCGGCGCCGCCGGCCGCCGAGTTCCCCGCCGGGTTGACCGTCGCCGTCAGCCGCGAGGCCGGCTCGCGCGGCGGCACCATCGGCCGGCGCGTCGCCCGCAACCTCGGTTGGCAGGTCTACGACCAGGAATTGCTCGAATACGTCTCTCAGGAAGGCCCGCTGCACCAGGAATTGCTCGACGGTCTGCCGCCGGCCGCCGCCGCCTGGCTCGGCCAGCGCCTGGAGCAACTCCTGCGCGAACAGAGCGTCAGCCAGCACCCGTCGATCGTTCGCCTGGCGCGGGCCATCCTGGCGCTGGCGGCGCAGGGCAACGTCGTGTTGATCGGCCGCGGCGCCGGCCTGCTGCTGCCCGCCGAGACGTCGCTGCACGTCCGCCTCGTCGCCCCCCTCGCCGACCGCATCGCCTACATCAGCCAGTGGCTGCGGCTGACCGTCGAGGAAGCGACGGAGCGCGTCCGCCTGCGCGACGCCCGCCGCGCCGAATTCCTCGTGACGCACTTCCACCGCCAGCCCGGCGAGCCGCACCAGTACGACCTGCTGCTAAACTCCAGTCTGCTCGGGGAGGAATTGTGCGCCGACCTGATCGTCCACGCGGCCCGGGCGAAATTGGCGGTGCGCTTCGGCCGTCCGCAATGACCCGCTCGCCGGGCCCGCGCTAGGCCACCTCGGGGACGATGAAGGAGAGCGGGTGCGGGACCGTCGTGCCACCGACTCCCCGCCCCGCCGCCACCTTCGCCGGCGCCGGCGGGGCCAGGGCCGCACCCATGTACTGCTTCGCCTTGAGCACCTCGGCGTGGACGACGGGGAACTCGGGGATCTTCGCGTCCCACTCCAGCAGCGTCGCCGCCCCGCCCGTGTGCCGGTGGGCCAACCGGTACAGTTCCCACACCGGGTCGATGACGTGGTCGTCGTGCGTGTCGATGATGTGGCTGCCGCAGTGGGTGTGCCCGGCGATGTGGAACTGCACGACGCGCTCGGGCGGCACCGAACGGATGTATTCCGCCGGGTCGAAGTCGTGATTGACGCTGGAGACGTAGACGTTGTTCACGTCCAGCAGCAGCCCACAGTCGGTTTCCTCCGTCAACCGCGCCAGGAACTCCCACTCGGTCATCGTCGAGTCGGCGAAGGTGACGTAGGTGCTCGGGTTCTCCAGCACCAGCGGCCGTTCGAGGAACTCCTGCACGGTGCGAACGCGGCCGGCGACGTGCTTCAGCGTCTGCTCGTTGAGCGGGATCGGCAGCAGGTCGTGGGCGTTGAGCCCGGCGACGCCGGTCCAGCACAGGTGGTCCGACACCCAGCGGGCGTTGGCGGACGCGGCCAGGCGCTTCAGCTTGATCAGGTAGTCGAAATTCAGCGGGTCGCTGCTGCCGATGGACAGCGAGACGCCGTGCATGACGACGGCGTAGCGCTCGGCGATCTGTTCGAGGACGTAGCGCGGCCGGCCGAGCGAGTCCATGAAGTTCTCGGAGATGATCTCGAACCAGTCCACCGCCGGAAAGTTCTTCAAGAGGTACGGGAAGTGGACGGTGCGCAGGCCGACGCCGAGGCCGAGGTTGGGGTGTCCGAGGCGGGATGCTGGCATGGCAACTCCGGGTCGATGTTTAGCCGCCGCCCTCGGGGCGGCGGGTTCCCTGGCGCTCGTAGTGACCGCATTTATGCGGTCGATGACGAACACGACCCGATAAATCGGGTCACTACGAGCGCCGCCCCGAGGGCGGCGGCTAAACGCGTTGCTTACTTCTCTTCCTTCTTCTCCTTCTTGGGGGCGTCGCCGAACTTCTTCTCCGCCTTCTTCATGGCGGCCTCGAAGTTCTTGCGCGCCTTGGCCCACGCCTTGTCCTCGAGCGGCACGTGGCAGTCGCCCTTGCCCTTGCAGGTATTCTCACCCGGCTTCTCGCCGCAGCCACCGAGGCCGGCGCACTCGTTGTCGCCGCCGCAGGTGTGCTTCTCGGCGGTAGCGCACTGCCCCTGGCCGGCGCAGTCGTTCTTGCCGCCCTTGCCCTTGCTCTTGCAGGTGTTCAGCCCACGGCAGACGTGCGGCTCCTGGAGCAGCAACGGTTTGTCCTTGTCCTTCTTCTTCGGCTTCTCTTCTTTCTTGTCCTCGGCGGCGGCGAGTTTCGCCCCCGCCATCACGCCGCCCAAGGCGGCGGCCGCCAGCCTGGTGAAGTCACGACGATTCACTGCCAACCTCCCCTGGTGTGAGTAAGGGGCCCCGCGACACGCGGCGCTCGCGCTCGCCCCCCGGCTACGGTAAGCGCGGCACGGCCCAAAGGCCAGCAGGATTTTTCCCCAGCAGCGCCTGGGCCGCCGCCGAGCCGGCGCGGGCCGCCGATTCCATCGTCGAGGGCCAGCCGGTCGCCGACTGATCGCCCGCGAAGACGAGGCCCGGACAGTCCGGTCGCAGCGGCGGCAGGCGATCCCTTTCGCGGTCCGGCGGCACGCCGAAGGTGGCGGTGCCGTGGACCAGGAGGCGCGCCGCCAGCAGCGGAGTTTCGCGGGCGCGCGGCAGCAACTTCGCCAACTCGGGCAACAGCTCCGCCGTCATGCGCTCCACCCCCAGGCGGATCTCGCGCCCGGCGCCGGAGATGACCAGCTCGACCAGTTGCGGGGCGCCCGCCGGCGCCCGACCCTCCCAGATCGCCGTCTTGTTGAAGACGATCTGCACCGGGCTCTCCAGCGCCATGAAGAACAACTCGTCCATCACCGGGCGGGCGAACTTCAGCAGCAGGCCGGCGATGGGGCCGTCCGGCGGCGGATCCGGGAGCCGCGGTGGGTCCGGCAGCAGTCCGCGCTGGCGCTTCAGCGGCACCGCCAGCACCACGGCCCGGCACGGCTGCGGCGCCTCCCCCAGGACCACGACGGGTGGCGAGCCCGGCCTCACGGCGCCCACGGTTGCCTTCGTCCGCACCTCGACGCCGGCCGCGGCCAGGACCGCCTGCGCCTGCCGGTCGAACACCGCGGACAGGGGCCGGCGCAGGAAGCAGAAGTCGGCCGCGTGCTTCGACTTCAGCAGCGACTCGCGGAAGGTGAACAGGGCCTGCCGTGCCGACACCGCGTCGGGCCGCCCGTTGCAGATGCCCAGGACGACCGGCTCCCACAGCCGCGCCACCGCCGCGGGCGGCTGGCGCTGCTGCCGCAGCCAGTCGCCGAAGGAAATGGCGTCCAGCTCCTCCAGCCGCCGCGCCGTGTACAGCCGGGCGCGAGCCATGCCGCACGACAGCCGCCACAGGTCGCGGAGACCGAGCCCGGGGAAGCGGAGCAGGCCGGGCAGGGCGTGCAGCAACCCCGGCAGCGCCGACGAGGCGAAGACGAAATCGGACGCGCCGGGGCGCTTGTACGGCAGGGCGAAGCTCTCCTGCCGATACACCCACTCGTCCGGCACGGCGAGGTCGCGCAGCAGCTCCTCCAGGGCGGTGCAGCACTTCAACCAGACGTGCTGCCCGATGTCGATCTCGCCGTATTCCGCCGTGGGGAAGGAGAAGACGCGGCCGCCGAGGTGGCGGTTCTTCTCGAGAAGGGTGACGTGCCGGCCGGCGCGGGCCAGGGTGAGGGCGGCGCGAATGCCGGAGATGCCGCCGCCGATGACCGCGATGTCCAAGGCCCCCTCCTGGCGAGCGGGGGGCGTCAGCCCCCCGGTCAAGGAACCGGGGGGCTGACGCCCCCCGCTCGCCGGTACTACGGGCGTGTGCTGCGCAGCTCCTGCAGCCGCTTCTTCGCCTCCAGCTCCCACGCCGGGTCTGTCTCGTGCTGCAAGACATCCTCGTAGAGGCGGACGGCCTCGCTGCGGTCTTGCAGGATGTGGTCGTAGAGGCGGGCGGCCCGCAAGCGGGCGTCGAACTGCGTGTTCGGGTTCCACTGGAAGCAGCGCTGGTAATACACCGCCGCACGCCGGTAATGCTTGTACGCCTTGCCCTCGTACATCTCCCCCAGGCGGTAGGCGGCGTCGTCGATCTTGTCACTCTCCGGGTAGCTTGTGAGGATCTGCTGGAAGAGCAACTCGGCCCGGCGCTGGTTATCGATGTAGTCCGGGCCCCAACCCTTGTCCTTGTAGGTCATCGCCCGCTTGTACAACTCGTTGGCCTCGGGGATGTTCTTCTCCGCCTTCAGCGTCGGCGGAGGCACGTCCATGTCGAGGTTGTAGGCCTGCTTGTTGATGCGATGGAACTCGCGCAGCTCGTCCTCGGCCCAGCGCGCCCGCTCCGTATCCTGGACGGAGATGTAGTGCGCCCGCAGCGCTTCCAGCGACACCTGGTAATCGCGCCGCGCCGCCAGCAGCTTCTCGACCAGTTCCACGTCGGAGGTCGTCTTGCCGCCCTTGGCGGTCGCGGACAGCTGCCCCCGCGTTTGCGGCCCGATGGCCACCGCGACGGCCAGCGCGAGCAGAACGGCACCCAGAGAACGGCGTGAAAGGGTCATGGCACTCTCCTCCGTGATTCGTGTCGCTTACGGCCTCAGCCCTCGCCGCGCGGCCTCTCGGCGGCGCCGGCCGCGGCGCCGCTCGAGGCCGGCGGGGGTCGGTCGATACGGCCGAAGATCATCCGGCCGGCCGGCGTCTGCAGCACGCTCGTCACGGTGATGAGGACGTCCTGGCCGAGGAACGCCCGGCCCTGCTCGACCACCACCATCGTGCCGTCGTCCAGGTAGCCGATGCCCTGGCCGATCTGGTCGCCCTGCTTCACCAGCCGCAGCGCCAAGGTCTCGCCGGGCAGGGCCACTGACTTGAGCGCGTTGGACAACTCGTTGAGGTTGATGACCTCCACCCCCTGAAGCTGGGCGATCTTGTTCAGGTTGAAGTCGTTGGTCACCACCCGCGCCCCGAGGACCTTCGCCAGCACCACGAGGCGCTCGTCCACTTTTTGAACCTCGCGCAGTTCGGCCAGGTTGGCCTCGTGCATTTGCAGCTCAACCTTGGGGTTGCTCTGCATGCGCTTGAGCATGTCCAGGCCGCGGCGACCGCGGTTGCGTTTCAGCTTGTCCGAGCTGTCCGCGATGCTCTGTAATTCCTGCAAGACGAAGCGCGGCACGATCAGCTTGGTGTCGATAAAGCGCGTATCACAAATATCGGCAATCCGGCCGTCGATGATGACGCTGGTGTCCAGGACCAGCGGCTTGCCCCCCTTGACCTGCTTGGAAAATTCGACGTAGGGGATGATGAAGCGGAATTCGTCCTTGGTCTGCAAGAGCAGGGACACCGACACGTAGCAGCACAGCACGGTGATGAGCACGCGCAGTCCCTGGAACAGGTAGACGCCAAGGAGGTCCTTGACGAACGGCTCCAGGGCCACGGCGAAGAGGGGGCCGAGCAGCAGGCCGAGGAGGAGTCCGAAGTAGATGGCCGAGATGGTCGTGATCTGCTTGTTGCGGATTAGGATGTCGGTCAGAACGACCGTTAGCCCCGCGGTCAGGATGCCGAGGAAGACGCCGAGGGCCGGGGCGAAGCCGTATTCCGGGTTCTTGTTGACGTAGTCGAAGGCCAGCATGGCCATGCTGATGATGATCGCGCCGAAGCAGCCGCGCAGCACCCACAGGAGCACCTGGCCCGAATCGGTCCGGGTGCCGAGCGATGCGGAGAACCAGGACAGAAAACCGTGGAGCTTGGGGGACATGGGCAGCCTCCGAGGGTGGGAAGTCGGGTGAGGGTCGGTGCCGCGCCTTCTGGGGGCTACCAGGTTTCCATCTTACACCGGGGCGTAGGGCTGGAACAGTCTCAGGTATTCATCCTGTGCGTAGCGGTCGGTCATGCCGGCGAGGTAATCGCACACCACCCGCTCCACGCCTTCCGGCCCAACGCGGCGAGCATACCGCTCGGGGAGCAGCTCCGGGGCCCGCCGGAACTCCGCGAACAGCGCTTGCAGGATGCGCCGCCCCTTCGCGGCCATGCGCATCACCCGGTGATGGCGGTAGACGCGCTGGTGGAGGAACGCCTCCAGCTCCGCTTTCAGCCGCCGTACCTCGGGCCCCGGCCCGACGAGGCCGTCCGGGGCGCGGCGCACGTCCTCGACCGAGCGAACGCGCGCCTGCCGCAGGCGCTCGCGGGTGTGCGCCAGCAGGTCGGTCACCTGCCAGTCGATGAGCGCCCGCACCACGGCCGGCTGGAACTGGAGCGGCCCGGGCCGGCCGTGGCGCTGCTCGACGCGCTCGACCGCCCGCCGCCAGAACTCCACCTCGCGCAGGTCGTCGGCCCCCAGCAAGCCGACCCCGAAGGCG
>DATFNV010000257.1:0-9639 GCA_035266225.1 Gemmataceae bacterium | reverse complement strand
ACCGCGCCCGGGTCCGCGAATCGCGCCCGGATCGCCTGCACTTCGCGGGCGATCTCCGAGCGCAGGGCCGGGTCGGAAGCGACCACACGGACGTTCCGGAAGACGACGGCCCCGGCCCGCAAACCGAGCCGGAAGCATTCCTCGGCGACGACGAAGCTCATGGAGGCATCCACTCATCCGCGGCCGACGTAGAGCTGCTCGACCGGCAGCACGATCGCTTCCAGCATGTTGACGTGCGGCGGCAGCGTGGCCATCAGCACGGCGGCCTGGGCGATCTCGTCCACCGTCATCATCGGCTCCTGGTCCACCGTGCGGCCGGTGTTCTGGCGGCGCTCGATCAGCACGTTACCGGGGTGCAGGCATCCGCAGGAGATGCCGAAGGCGCGCCCTTCCAGTGCCGTCACCTGCGTCAACCCCCACAGGCCGTGCTTGCTCGTACTATACGGCGCCGAGTGCGGCCGAACCCTCTGCGCCGAGATCGAGCCGATGTTGATGATGCGGCCGCCCCCCTGTTTCTTCATCAGGCGCATCGCCTCGCGCGTACACAGGAACGGCGCCCGCAGGTTGATGGCCATGACCTTGTCCCACGCCTCGACCGACAATTCGTCCAGCGGCCCGCCGTCGAAGGCCCCGGCGTTGTTGACCAGCACGTCGAGTCGGCCAAAGCGCTCCCAGGTGCGGCGGAAGACCTCGCGCACCTGGCCCTCGTCGGTCACGTCGGCGGGGACGGTCAGCACGTCGGCCCCGGCGGCCCGCAGTTCGGCGGCGGCCTGTTCCAGCTGGGCGGCGCCGCGGGCGGTGAGGGTCAGCGCCGCCCCCTCCGTCGCCAGGCCGCGCGCGATCCCCTTGCCGATGCCGCGGTTGCCGCCCGTCACCACGGCGACCTTCCCGTTTAACTTGCCCATGCGACGCCTCCTGGGAACCTCAAATCGGAGACCGACGCGACCGGGCCAACGATCCCGTTGTCGAGTCGTTGTTCTATTACCCTGGCAAGACAGGACCGCACAGACGGTTCGACGGCGGCCGCAGCCCTGTAGTTTTCCTGTGCGCGATGCCCCGGGCTTGCCCCGGGGAGTCTCACGTTCGCTGCTACAATGCGCGATGCCCCGGGCTTGCCCCGGGGAGTCTCACGTTCGCTGCTACAAAGGCGGAAGGAACTCCCACGTTATTGTTCTCGCCGCGTGCGAGATGCCCCGGGCTTGCCCCGGGGAGTCTCACGTTCGCTGCTAAGGCCGAAGGGACTCGCGCGTTCTTCTTCTCCCCGAGGTAGCAACGAACGTGAAACTCCCCGGAGCAAGCCCGGGGCATCTCGTCTTCCCCAGAGGAATCCGTCGCGGTAGCAACGAACGTGAAACTCCCCGGGGCAAGCCCGGGGCATCTCGCACAGGAAAAGTAGCCGCAAGATGACACCGGGCCGCGTGGTTTTAGGTCGCCACCCAGGGGGTTGGCCAGGTTGCGCGCCTCCTGGTCAACACCCCTGCCACGGATGAGCTTGGCCCGGTGCGACTACTCTCCGCCGTTCAGCCATGCCAACGACGGGCCGGAGCACAAGGCCCTGCGCCAGGCGTTCGGCCAGGTGGCAAGCGAGCAGCAGAGGGTATCGGAGGCGTGCTGGCGCGGCAAGCCCTTCCCGTGAGGTCGGAAAAACAATCTCGTCGCCCGGCGTAGAGGAACAGGCGGCCCGGCCGACGATTGTGCGTACAGCCGGGGCGGACTTCGCGTAGACTGACTCTCTCTACCGCAGACCGAACCGGCCCCGCGGCGAGGACTTCGCAGATGAGCGCCCCGACGCCCTCTTCCCGGCCGCCGCTGTTCCTCAGCTACGGTCACAGCGACGCGACCGAACTGGCCCTGCGCCTGCGCGCCGACCTCGACGCCGCCGGCTACGACGTCTGGCTCGACCGCCAGCGCATCCGCACCGGCCAGCCGTGGGGCGAACAGGCCATCCGCGACGGCCTCGACGGCGCCCGCCGCCTGGCCGCGGCCGACCCGCACAACGCCGGCTGGCAGCGCGACCTGTCCGTCAGCCTCATCAAGCTGGGCAACGTGCGCGACGAAATCCGTCGGCAGGCCCAGCCTGCATTGCCGTCGTCAGACAACTCCGAGGTCGAGGCCAGATCTCCCACTGCCGGGCCGGGGGACGAGAGCGTGCCTTGTCCCCCTCCACCGCCGGCGGAGTCGTTCCCTCCTGTCACCGACAAGCCGCATGACGAGAACGTGCAGTTCACGGTCTACCGGCCCCAGGCGGTCGCGCCGGGGCAGTGGTACTCGCTCCTCGCCTTCGCCCATCTCACGGCGAAGCGCCCCGACGCGGGGCCGTCCCTGTTCCACCCGCCGTAGTCTGGGTCATGCCCCGCAGGGGCTGGCCTTGGGAGGCGCTGTTCGAGTTCTGCAACCAGCTTGCGGAAGGACCGGGATGCCTCCCGACATTCCGTCAGGCTCATGTGGCCGACGTACCGCGGCTGATCGACCGTTTCCTTGTACTTGCGGGCCAGGTTCTGCTTCATCCAGGCTTTTCCGAGTCCGGTCCCTTCGGGATCGTCCGGCTTGGGCAAGTCACCCGGCAGATCGTTCTTCCCCCGCAGCGACGCGGCGGCAGCCGCGAACCACGTCTCGAACATCGGGTGTGGCATCACACAAGCGATCTCAGTGGCCGCATCAGATCGTACTTCCCTGGCCCACGCGGTGCGTGCCGGAGCCACAGCGGCAGGACATTCTTCGCCTTCGGAGTCGATCAGGATCAGGAGCAACCGTCGGAAATCGGTCCGCTCAGTGGCGTGCAGCTTGATGGCCGCCGCTTCCACGACGGGGCGCAGGAGTTCTCTCTGGCGCAACTGGCCCTGCTTGCCGCGCCACGGGACGACTTCAATGTAATCGCCGCCGAGCAACTCGTACCAGATCCGCTCCAGCAGGGTGCGGACGGCGCCGTCCTCGCCGTGCCCTTCCACGATGACAACCACGCGAAGCGGCATGCTCAGCCCCCGTTGACCCCATTGCCAATCGTGGCCTGGCGCCTCAGGTCCGCCTCATCGAGGTCGAGTCGGTCCATCCGATGGAGGTCGGCCAGCGAGTACAGCTCCTTGTCGATGGTCTGCCTGCTGGCCGCATCCACCGGAGTGATGTGCGTCTGCCCACCCCGATTCCGCACGACCAGCACCTGTCCCGGCGTTAGGTCCCGGCCCGAGAGCAGGTCGGCACTGTGGGTCGTCAGCAGGACTTGCGTGCGCTGAGTCGCCTCGTCCAGCGCGTCCACGAGCGCACGCAGGGCCGCCGGGTGCAGCGCCGTCTCCGGCTCCTCAATGCCGACGACGCTTGGTCCTCCGCTGGGGAGGTGAATCTGGAATGCCGCCATCAGGGCTGCGAGTGCTCTGAGGGTACCGTCCGACATGCTGGCCGCATCAAATGGAATGGGTTGCGCCGTAGGGCTGGGCCTCAAGTAAAACCACAAGCCCTCGACTTCGTCGTAGGATTTCACCTCGAAGCGGGTCACTTCTTCGGTGATGAGGGCCAGGTAATCCCGGACACGCTTGACGGCGGCGGGGTCGATTTCTCGGAGGCCTTCGATAACGCTGGCCAGGTTGCTGCCATCCCGCTCCAGCAGCGTACCGCGCCGCGGCTTCTGCAAGCGACGGATCGCATCCGGATGAAAGTTGTAGAACCCCATGAACCGCAGCCCGTCTGCCACTTCGAGGAACGGCTGCGTGCCGATGAACCCGACAACCAGGTGGTCGGGTCGAGCAGCGGAGAGCAGCTCCCCAGAGGGGGGAACGGGCAACGGCAGAGCGGAGTCGGGTTTTGACCGAAACCGCGTGATGACGCCTCCCCGCGCCTCGAAACCGGCGGTCAGTTTCGTTGTCTCATCGACAAGCTCGAGGGCTTCTCGCGCGACTGTGGTGAGGGAGTGCTGGTCCGCAGTCAGTTCGAGAGTGTATTTCGCAGTGAAGGAGTACACTTTGAGGTTGAGAGATGCATCCCCCGCCGCAGCGGGTGCTCCAGGAATGCCATTCCCGATCTCATACCTGCGGGGATGGCCACAGGAGAACCCCGCCTCGATCTCGAAGACGACTTTCGGCGTGCTGCGAGTGCGGAAGGCGATGGAAGACCAGCCGCCGCGGCGTTTCGCAGCCTCGGTGACGTTGGTTTCCAGGCAATCGCGCAGGAACGCCAGGGCATCCAGGAAGTTGCTCTTGCCCGCGCCGTTTCGACCCACCAGGACCGTCAACGGTTGCAGGGCCACGTCGCAGAACGCGATGCTCTTGTAACCGCGAATCCGCACCCTCCGCAGGAAGGGGGGCTTCGTCCACGGGTCGAGGCGATCATTGTCGCGCTCGCAAGCCACGGTCGCCATGAAGACCTCCCTCGCCCGGCGAGAGGGCCGTCCGAGCCCCTCCACCGCGGGTTTGCTTCTGATTCCGCGCCGTGTCCATTGTAGCCGAATTATCCCCGGCGCTCGCCGCGACAGATGCCTGTGAGGTCCGAAAAATATTCTCACCGCAATGCGTAGAGAAATGGACGGTCCGGCCGGCGATTTTGCGTGCGGCCGGGGCGGACTTTGTGTAGGCTTTGTTTAGCCGCGACCCTCCGGGGAGCGCTTGGGGCAAGCGCTCCCCGGAGGGTCGCGGCTAAACGCGAGGTCTTCGCAGATGAGCGCCCCGACGCCCTCTTCCCGGCCGCCGCTGTTCCTCAGCTACGGCCACAGCGACGCGACCGACCTGGCCCTGCGCCTGCGCGCCGACCTCGACGCCGCCGGCTACGACGTCTGGCTCGACCGCCAGCGCATCCGCACCGGCCAGCCGTGGGGCGAACAGGCCATCCGCGACGGCCTCGACGGCGCCCGCGCCGTCGTCGCCCTCCTCAGCCCCCACTCCACGCGCCTGGCGACCAGCAGCCCCGACCGCCTCACCAGCGTCTGCCTCAACGAGATCTACCACGCCAAGTTCACCGCCCGCATCCCCATTGTGCCGATCCTGGCCGCCCCCTGCGCGGTGCCGCTGATCCTCAACGAGCTGCACTACACCGACCTGAGCGACCCGGCCCAGTACGCCGTGCGCCTGCCGCGCCTGTTGGAAGACCTCGCGGCGGCGCTGGACGGCAAGCCCCGCTACCGCGCCGGACACGACCGGCTCGACCCGCTGACCTTTGAGGCCGCCCTGGAGAAGCGGCAGGGCTTTGTCGGCCGCCGCTGGCTCTTCGACTGGATCGAGGACTGGGCCAGCAACCGCCACGAGCGGGCCGCGGTCATCTACGGCCCGCCGGGCATCGGCAAGACGGCCGCCCTCGCCGAGTTGGCCGTCCGCAACCCAGGCGGCCGCGTGCTCGCCTGCCACTTCTGCGATGCCAGTAACCCCGAGAAGCGCGACCCGGCGCGCTTCGTGCAGACGCTCGCCTTCCAGTTGGCCGGGCAGCTCGAGGCGTATGCCCTTCAGCTCCAGGCGCCGGCCGTGGCGGGGGCGCTGACCCGCGAGGCATGCTCGGCCAACCCGGTCGAGGCGTTCGAGCGCGGCATCCTGGCCCCGTTGCGCCGCTTGTCGCCGCCGGGTGAAGGGGTCCGCTACATCCTCCTGGACGCCCTCGACGAGGCCCTGGCGCCGGCGGGAGGTCGCGACGGCCTGGTCGATCTGCTGGCCGGGCGGCTGGACCGGTTGCCCGCCTGGCTGCGCGTGGTGGCCACGGCACGGCCCGAGCCGGCGGTGCGCCGGCAGATGGGGCGCTTTCGGCCCTACCCCATCGAGGCCGATTCGCCGGACAACCGCAACGACCTGGACGAGTATCTCGCCGACCGGCTGCGAACGGAGGAGCTGGCCAGGCGATTGGCGGAGAGCGGGCGGCCAGCGGAGGAGGTGCGGCGCGAGTTGGCCGTGAAGGCGGCGGGCAATTTCCTGTACGCGCAGCAGGTGCTGCTCGGCGTGGAACGCGACGTGTTCCGCTTCGACAACCTCGCTGCGCTGCCGCCCAGCCTGGCCGGCGTCTACGACACCTTCTTCCAGCGCCTGTTCCCGGACGAGGCGAGTTACGCGCCGGCCCGGCGGGTACTGGAGGTGGTGGTCGCCGGGGCCGAGCCGCTCACCAGGGAGCAGATTGCCGCGGCCGCCGGTTTGGAGGCCGATTACGAATTGCCGGGGGTGCTGCGGTCGCTGGCGTCGTACCTGCCGGAGCGAGACGGCAAGTATGCCGTCTATCACCGTTCGCTGGCCGATTGGCTGGCCGACGCGAGCGGGCACTTCCACGCCAGCCCGCGGCGCGGGCATCAGGCGCTGGCCGAGGTCGGCTGGCGCGAGTACGAGGGCGGCGTGGCGACGATGACGGCGTACGTGCTCCAGCACCTGCCCAGCCACCTGGCGGGCAGCGGGCAGGCCGAGCGCCGGGAACGATTGCTCGGCGACCTGGACTACCTCGACGCGTGTGGCGAGTTGTACGAGCGCATCGGCAACGTCAGCCGCATGAGCGAGGTATACGAACAGGCCGTGACCCATTGCCGTGGGCGAGTCGCGGCCGACGCGCACAACGCCGGCTGGCAGCGCGACCTGTCCGTCAGCCTCAACAAGCTGGGCGACGTGCGTTCGGCCCGCGGCGACCTGGCCGGCGCCGAGGAGGCCTTCGGGCAGTCCCTGGAGATCGCCCGCCGCCTGGCCGCGGCCGACCCGCACAACGCCGGCTGGCAGCGCGACCTGTCCGTCAGCCTCGACAATTTGGGCGACGTGCGTTCGGCCCGCGGCGACCTGGCCGGCGCCGAGGAGGCTTACGGGCAGTCCCTGGACATCCGCCGCCGCCTGGCCGCGGCCGACCCGCACAACGCCGGCTGGCAGCGCGACCTGGTGGTTTCGTACCACAAGCTGGCCACCCTGCACGATCGCGCCAGCGGTGCAGAGGCTTCCGAGCGCTGGTTCCGATCGTGCTGGGAAGTCCTCCGCCGAATGCGGGACGCTCACCTGCACCTCGATCCGCCGGTGGCTGCCCTACTCCGCACATTCGATCAGCGTTTCGGCGCCTGATCCATCGGTAGGTATACTACAGCCACTCCAGTTTTTCCGGATCGCTCCTTGTCCAGCTTCTGTTTCGTTGCTGTTGGTGACGAGGGATTGGCACTCGGGACGGAAGTAGCCCCCATCCTGCCGCCCGTTGCGAGTGAGCGCCTCTGGACCAACCGCGCCACCCGGTCTGATCGTGGGGTCCGCAGTCCTCGGTGCCGTGAAAGGAAACGGTCGCCCCGCTCACGCCCGCTCCGCCCTCCGCTCCGGCACAGCGGTCTCCGTCTCCGCTCGTCCCTCGCTCCGACTCCGACCGCTGGCCTGCGCTCCGGGCTACGCAGCCGTTCGCTCCCGCTTGTCTGCCTGGCTACCGGACGGGAACTCGGGCAAGACGGAAGCCGAGGTTGATGCTCTGGACCGTCGGCGTGAGCCAGAAGCGGCACGCCGCCCGGCAGGCGGGGCTGGCGTCGCGCCACCTGCCGCCCCGGTCCACCCGGTCCGAGCCCCGCGCAGTGTCGGTCCATTGCCACACATTGCCGTGCATGTCGCACAGGCCCAGTTTGTTCGAGGGATAGGCCCCCAGCCGTGTCGGCCGCGTAAGCCATGGCCCCTTCGGTGCCTTGCCGAACGGTTCGTTGCCGTTGAAGTTCGCCTTTTCCGACGACAGGTCGTTAGTTGGCTTCTCGAAGTAGAAGTGGTACAAACATTCTTCCAGAGAAGTGGCTCCTCCCCGACAAGCGTATTCCCATTCCGCCTCGCTCGGCAAGCGGTACAAATAACCACGCCCGCGCTCTTTTTCATTCAGCTTCTTGATAAACTCCTGGGCGTCGTCCCAGGACACATTTTCGACCGGAAACAGCTTCAGCTCTTCATCGGAGATGTCCAGGACCCAGTTCCTGCCGCCGTTCTTGCGAGAGAACCAGCTCGGGTTGTTGCCCACGATCGCCTCCCACTGCCCCTGCGTCACGTCATGCAGCGCAATCTCGAAGTCCTCCTTGATCTCCGTCTTTTTCGCCGAACCCGGCCTGCCGTCCCAGCCCATGTAGAAGGTCCCCTTCGGCAGACGTACGAACGTCATCAGTACGCTGTCATAGCGCTCCCGCACCGTAGCGGGCGGTAAACAGCCCGTGCGGCCGATGGTCGCCTCCCGGCCCGGTTCCAGCCGTTCCTGGTGTAAGTTGGACATGAAGACCATCTGCACGTGCGCATCCGCGGCCAGGGTCAGGCGGTCGTCGGGATAGAGCAGCGTTTGCGGCACGGGTCGGGCGCCGTCGCCGCGGGCGGAGCGCAGCTTGACGGCGCCACGGGCCTCCAGGATCATGGCGGCGGGAATGGTCCGGTCCAGGTTGCGGTTCACATTTTCGATGGCCGCCAGCAGCTCGTCGCGCAGCTCCGGTTGATTGGCAAACTCGATGGGGATGCGCTGCTCGGCTTCGTTGAGGATCTGCCGGGCGGTTGTGGTGTTGGCCGCCTGAATGTCTTTGATGCGGAAGATTCTCACCAGGAAGTCGCGCGCCTTACTGGCCTTGTCCGCTTCCCGCTGCGCCTTCTGCTCCCGGTCCAGAGCAACGACGGACAGCGCCGACAGGCCGACCATCGCCAGCAGCACTACGCCGAGGAGCGCCGTGAGCGCCGGCCGCCGCCGCGCCCATTTCCAGGTGCGCTCCGCCGCTCCGACCGCACGCGCCCGGATCGGAAATCCATCAAGCCAGCGCTCTAGGTCGTCGGCGAGCGCCTCTGCCGAGGCGTACCGGCGCCGCGGGTCCTTTCGCAGGCAAGTCAGAGCGATCGTTTCGAGGTCACGCGGCAGGCCCGGCACCAGCGTCTTGGGCGGCGCGGGCTCGCGGGTGCGCACCAGGTCGAGCGTCTCGATCACCGACGCGGCCTGGAACGGAGGACGCCCCGTCAACAGGGTGTACAGGGTTGCCCCGAGGGCATAGACGTCGGATCGGGGACCGATCTCGGCGCGGTCGCCGGCAACCTGTTCCGGAGCCATGAACGAAGGGGTGCCCCGCATTCCGATCAGACCGGTCGCCGTCGCGCCCGGGTCGTCGCCTCCCCGGGCGATGCCGAAGTCGGCGAGCAGCGGCGTGACCTGGTCCCATGGACCGTCGGCCGGGCCGTTGAGCAAGATGTTCGAGGCTTGATGTCGAGGTGCAACATCCCCGCCTTGTGGACCTGGTCGACGGCCTGTGCGACCGGCGCCATCAGCTCGACCGCGACACGCGCCGGCAAAGGGCCGGTGATGCGTTTCGCCAGGCTTCCTCCCGTTATCAAGTCGAGGACGAGGTAGAGACAGCCGTCTTGTTGACCGACTTCGTAAAGCTGGACGATGTTGCGATGGCGAACTCGTCCGATCGCCCGGGCCTCGCGCAGCCAGCGCCGGCGATCCTCGGCCCCAATCCCAACGCTCGCGCTCACGACCTTGACGGCCACGCGGCGGGCCAGTTGCGGCTGCAACGCTTGATAGACGACCCCCATTCCACCTCGCCCAAGCTCGCGCTCGATCACGAAACCGGGGATCGTGGGAGGTTGTTCCGGGGGCGGGAGCCGTTTGGGCCCATGAATTTCGCACTCCGACGACTCAGCGGCCAACCGTTCCAGGATGTCCTGGCAGGCGGAGCACGTCTCGACATGGGATTCCATCACGGCATAGCGCGGACCGCTCAAC
>DATFNV010000256.1:0-9923 GCA_035266225.1 Gemmataceae bacterium | reverse complement strand
GCATCAAGGTCCGCGAAAGTCTGCGGCGCGTCATCCGCGCCCACGACCGCGTCAGCACGCAGCTCGAACTGCTCGAGGTGTTGCCGTCGGAGCAGATGGCCCAGCTGCTCACCCAGGAGCTAGAGGGGCGCGGCTTCCAGCAAAAAGGCGGCACACTGGTGCGCAAACAGCACGGCGTCACCGTCACGATCGATCCGAAGAACGGCACCGTAACGGTCGAGTCCGAGACGTCGCAGGAGGCCGCCCTGGAAGGCGAGACAGCCGGGCGGGGCTACGACGACCTGGGGCCGAATTCCCGCGAGGTGGAGAAGCAACTTCGCGGACAACTGCGCCAAAGCCTGGAAAAGCAGGCGGAGGAGAAGGCGGCCGAGCTGCAATCGCAGGTGACCGGCCGGCTGGAGCGCGAACTCGGCGACCTGCGCCGGGAACTGGACCAGGCCGTCAACCGGGTGACGGCCGAGGCGCTGAAGCAGAAGGCGGCGCAGATCGGACAGATCAAGGAGATCACCGAGGATCCGCAGACGGGGTCGCTGACGATCGTGGTGGAGGTGTAACGGAAACCGCAAGCCCACGGGTTGCAACTCGTGGGCTTCGCCGAGTCCTGGTACTATGTCGATCTTCATCCCGGAACGCGAACTGCCGCAGCAGCTCACGCCGGACGCAGCCGTCGAGGCGGCCTACGCGGCAGACCTGGCCGAGGTCGCGTCGAAGCTGCAGCGCGGCCTGCCGTGCCTGGTCGAGTGCGACAAGGACCTGGCTCCGTTCCTTTACAAGAACCTGCGGGCCCGGCTCAAGGCGATGGGTCTCGGTTCCGTCTATCTCGACGGCCGACCCGGTAAGGACGATCAGCCCCAGCAGCCGGCGACGATGCCGATGGGCCTCATCGGCACCATGATCGCCCGCCTGCGCGACGCCGTCCGCGGCGCCGTCGAGCAAAAGGTGATCGTGTTGCCCCACCTCGACCTTCTCACGACCAGCCAGGGCGGACTCACCGCCGAAGCGCGCGAGGTTATCCCGCTGCTTTACGAAAACCCCGCGCTGGTCTGGCTCGGCTTCAAGGACCCGTCGTTCCCGTTGCCGCGCGTTATCGAGAACCTGTTCCCGCACCGCGCCAGCCTCCTCGGCATCGCCCGGCCGCGGCTGCGCCACCTCATCGCGCAGTCCGAATCGCGCAAGTTCGGCCGTCAGCTCAACCCGTGGGCGCTGTACAAGTACGTCTCCGGCGTCAACGCGGTGCGCCTGCGCAAGCTCCTCTCGACCCTCGAAGGCGAGGACTACCCCGCCGACCCGCGCCACGCCTTCCGCCAGCTGCGCCAGGCCACGCTGCAAGGCACCCTCGAAGTGCCCACCATCGACCTCGAAAGCGACATTGGCGGCTACGCCAAGGTGAAGAAGCGGCTGCGCGCCGAAATCATCGACGTGCTGGCGCTGAAGGACCGCTCGACCGACCCCGAGGACATCGCCCGCCTCGAAGAGTTGATCCCGAAAGGGATGATCTTCTGGGGGCCGCCCGGCACCGGCAAGACGATGTTCGCCAAGGCGATGGCCGCCGCCCTCGGGGCCGCGATCACCGTCGTCTCCGGCCCCGAATTGAAGAGTAAATGGGTGGGTGAAAGCGAGGAGCGTCTCCGGCAGATCTTCCACCAGGCCCGGCAGTCGGCGCCGTCGATCATCGTCTTCGACGAGCTGGATTCCTTCGCTTCGGCCCGCGGCACCTACACCGGCAGCGGCGTCGAGCACTCGATGGTCAACCAGCTCCTGACGGAGATGGACGGCTTCCACCGCGAGGAGATGGTCTTCGTCGTCGGCACCACGAACTTCGTGGAGATCCTCGACCCGGCACTGCTGCGCCCCGGCCGCTTCGAGTTCCACCTGCACATTCCCTACCCGGTCGCCGACGACCGCCGTGCGATCCTGAAGATCTACGACAAGAAGATGCGCCTCCAGATGTCCGGCGAGGCGCTGGAGTACGCGGTGCGGCGGACCGGCGAGGGCTACCTGACGCAGACGGGCACGCCCTTCAGCGGCGACCACCTCAACGCCCTGTGCCGGGCGCTGGCGCGCATCCGCCTGCGCGAGGACCGCGGCGACGCGACTCGGCCGGAGGACATCGACCGGGCCTTCACCGAGTTCGAGGAAAAGCTCGACCTGACGCCGCGCGAGGAGCGGCTGCTGGCGACGCACGAGGCCGGCCACGCCGTCGTCTCGGTCAACTGCCCGCTGCACCCGCCGATCGAGCGCATCACCATCAAGAGCGAGACGACCTGGGCGCCGGCCTACGTCCGCTACGCCGAGGACGACAGCCGCCGCCTCGGCCTGACGCGCAACCAGATGATGGAAGACCTGTGCGTGCTGCTCGGCGGCATCGAGGCGGAGCGGTTGCTGCTGGAAGACGTCTCGACCGGCGCCGCCGGCAGCGACCTGGAGCGAGCGACGCGCCTGGCCCATTACATGGTCGAGGTGTGCGGCATGGGCGGGCCGGAACTCGGCCTGCGCCAGTTCCGCAACCTGGAGACCGGCGAGCGTTTCAAGGACCTGTCGCCCGATCAACTGGCCCGGCTCGACCGCCGCGTCAGCGAAACGATCGCCGAGGCGCAGGGGCGCGCGGCCGGCATCCTCAAGGCCAACCGGGCGGTCCTCGAATCGCTGCGCGACCTGCTCGTTGAGAAGAAGACCATCGACGCCAAGACGCTCGAGAAGCTGAAGTAGCCGCTTGCGGCTTCGCATGCCCTGCGAAGCCGCAAGCGACCAGGGAGTATTCGCATGGCCGAAATGACCATTCGCTTGCGCTGCGACCCGGCGACGGGCAAGAAGGACATCGTCATCAGCCTGCGCTCCGACGAGGACGCGCTGCCGCACGAGCACGAGCAGCAGCACAGGGCCCTCGTCGATAAGCTCATCGAGGGTGGCGTCCTCAAGGCCGGCGAGCTGGGCCAGGTCGTCGTCGAGCGCGAGGCCAGGGAGGGCGAAACGGCGCCGCCGGTCAGCACGCCGCCGCAGGGTCAGCGGCGCGCACAAGGGCAGGGGGGATAATGATCCTCAACTTCCCCGACCTTGACACCATTCGGCTGGCCCTCACGGCCGGCGCCGTCCCGGCCGCGGCCGCGCTGGCGCCCACCGTCGCCGGCTTCGACGACGACGGCCGCGTCTGGGTGGAGCCGTCCGCCGACCTGCCGAAGAAGGCGCAGGCCGAGCTGCGCCGCCTCGGTGTCGGTATCGGCAAGGTTGCCGGGGCGTCGCCCGCCGTCGAGATGTCGTGCTGGTTGGAGCTGTTGCCGCTGCAGCGCTCCGCCGATCCCGTCGTGCGGCCGGAGCAGACGCCGATCCTCTTCGAGTTGGCGGAGGGCGAACAATTCTCCTCCCTGGTATCCGAGGTGCTCCGCCTGGGCAACGACCGCCAGGGCTTTCGCTGGCTCGAGGACCCCAGGGGCAAGTCTCCCGGCCGCGCCCTGCTGCGCGTCGTCGGGCCGCCGTATTACTCGCTGCTGCGCGCCATCGACCGCGACGGCCAGGCGTCGGCCCCGACCGCCTACGTCGAACAGGCCCCGCGCGTCTGGGTGCAGCTGGGCTACCGCCACCCGCTCGGCGAGCAGCTCAAGCCGCCGCAGGGCAAGCTCCTCCTACTCAAGCCGCCGCGGCGCTGGACCTGCGTCGAGGACGTCCCCTTCCGCGACATTTACGAGGTACTGGAGTTCACACTCCCCGCTCAGAAGGTCCGTTGGCGCGAAGGGGAACTCGGCCGGCGGCTGACGGTGCCACTGCGACTGACGCGCGGCGGCACCGGCGACGCGGCCGAGTTGTGGGTACTGCGCGACAACCCTATCGATCAGCTCGACGACCTGGTGCGCGAGGCCGACAACACCCTTCTTGATCGCCTGGCGTTCGCGGTCGGCGAGAAGGGCGGGGAGAAGACCATCGTGCTGCGCGTCCGGCCGTCGAAGCAGCCGCCGCCCGCCCTGGCCCTGAGCGCTGTGGAGTTCTGTCACTTCCAGAAGATGCCGAACCTGTTCCTGCCGGTCGGCCGCCGCTTGCACCCGCCGCTGCGGCGCGACGCGGTGCGCAAGCACCTGGCCGAGGACCCGATGCAGGTGACCTGGCTCTACCCCGATGCGGCCGGCGGCTTCACGCCTGAGAGCCTGCCGGAGACGGCCTTCCGTCCGCTGTCGGACTGGATCGACTATGTCCTGGAACACGACCACGAGCCGCTGCAGGCGTGGATCGAGTCGGCGCGGTTCGACTTCGAGCAGTTCGTGTGCGACGAGGACGGCGGCGACAGGCCGAACAAGCCACCGAGGGAGCCGCGCGTGAAAGCCCCGCCGCGGTCGCCTGAGTCGCGCATGGGCGAGGGCAAAGGCCAAAGAAGGAACAACAACGGGGACGCCGACGAGGCGGGCGAAGCGGCTTCCAAGGACGACGTATTCGCAGCAGTGGTCGCCGCGCCACCGGACGAGTTGCGCCAACACCTCAGCGACCTGGAGGCGCGATTTCTGGCCGCGGAAGGTGGACTCGATGCCGCTGATCGGCAAGCGCTGTGGCCGGAGTTGGCGGCGCTCAACGCGCGGCTGGGCAGCGGCGACGACACCGGCGTCTGCTGGATGAACGCGCTGTGGCTGAGAGACGAAGCCCAGGCGGCGCGGGCGCTGAACTGGTTCCGGGCCGAGGCACAGGGGGTAAAGGTGAGGAAAGAGGCCGGCTGGCCGAACGGGCGCACCTGGGCGAGCGCGGCGGCGCTGGCGCCGCGCGGGGCGGCCGTCGAGGGGGCCGACCTCGACCTGGTGTTGAGTCTCGACGAACCGCAGACGGCAGACGTCCGGGCCCTGGCGGCCTATGTCTTCTGGGCCAGCTGTCGAAAGGAGCCAGCGGCGGCGCTGGCGCAGCGCCTCGGCAAGGTCGCGCATTTTCTCGAAACGAAGGGGCACCTCATCCCGGTACGGGCGGCGTGGCTGGCGGCACTCGGACTGCACCGGTTGGCAGGCGAGGACGCGCTCGGGCTGGCGCGGGCGCGCGACCGGCTGCTGGAGCGATTGTTCCACACCGGGCTGCGACCCGAGCAGGACCTGCCGAGCTTCCTGCGCTTCAGCGGCCCCGCGGGGAACCAACGCTTCCGCGCCGTCCGGCAATGGCTGGCGACGCTGGCCGACCTTGCACAGAAATGGATCCAGGAGAACACCCCCACAGGCGGCTCCGCCAAAACGAGTGGGTATGCTGACCTGATGTTCGCCTTCGGCCTCGCGCGCCTTGGTGAGCGGGATGCCAGCAACCAACTTCGCCAACGCGCCTCCTCGACACTCGCCGGTCAGGGGAGCACCCATGCTCTCTTGTTGGATGGGTTCGGCTATCGTATCCATGAGGCTCAAGACCGTAAACCTCACACGGGGCCGCTGCCGGTGGAGTGGATGGAACGCCTCTTTCGCATCTACCAGGGGCGTAGGCCCCGTGGCGAATCCCAGAGCGACACTTCCTGGTACGCCATCGACCGCCTCCGGCAGCGATCGCGCATCCTCGAGCCCGATCAGAAAATCGAGCCGTACCGCTATCATCAGGAGTCGCAACGCGATGAACTGAAGCGCGATTTGTTGAGATTGCCGGATGTGCTGGACCGACTCGAAGCCGCCGAGTTGGTTCGCCGGTCCCTGCAACGGCCGTGGGAAGGCGAGGAAGGAATCAGGTTGCGGGCGCACGTCCTTTGTACGGCGCTCGATCAAGCGCCGCGGATCGGCGCGGATTTCGCAACGGAAATGTTAGCCATGACGCCCGCGGCGTTCGACGCCCTACCGGCGGCCACAACCTTGACCGATTTCCAGGATCAGTTTCGCCTGCTGGAGAAAGGTCTCTTCGTCGCCGCTCACTTCGACCGCGCCGACCACGTCCAGCACTTCATCGCCCGCGTGCGGCGCGTGCTGCAAACCCCCTACGCCAAACCGATGATGGAGGCCCTTGACTCCCTGGCCCGCGAAGCCTTGCGGGCGCTGCGCAAGCTCGGCAGGCATAAGGAAAGCAATCAGCTCCTCGACGAGATCGCCCGGGTGCTGCTCAAGGGCGGAAACGTGGCCAATTTGGACCCTCAGTGGGGGATGCAGCACCCCGAAGCGCTGACAGCGCTGCTGCACGTGGCGGCCGGCTGGTATTACTTCGGCCATGACGGCGAAGCCGACAAGGTGTTTACCACCGCACGTACTGTACTCCTTGCGCCCCTCTCGCGCCCTGGCGACCCGCGCCCACTTCCCTCGCAGGACGGCATCAAGCGCATCGGGTTGGCTCGCGCCTACGCTTCGGCTCTCAGTCAGGCGCCGGTCGAGCGGGCCCAGAGCTGCTTCGAGGAATTGTTCCGACAGCTGAAGGGGATCTCTGACACCTGGACGAGCAGCAGCCACTACCTGCTCTCGCAGCTCCTCGTAATCGAAGCCGTCGTCCTCGCCGTTGTCAGCGACGACTTCACCATCGGCCCCGCCGTGCGCCGCTGGCTCGACGACGACGAGTACCTCGTGCGCCGGCGCATCCACCGCGACGTCCGCGAGTTGGTATCGCACTGATGCCGCTTGCGGCTTAGCGTTCGCGACCTCCCTGGTGAAGCGAACGCTAAGCCGCAAGCGGCCGAACTTCCCTGGGATTGACGCTCCACATGGCGAAAACCACGACCGCGACCCGTGAAGAATGGACCCTCGACGACCTGCAGGACGAGGCCGAAGCCCTGCGCAAGCGCCTGGCCAACTTCCGCAAGTCGCTCAACCGCTTCTTCGTCCACAAACAAGAGCTGATCGACCTCATGCTCGTCGCCGCCGTCGCCCAGGAGCCGCTCCTGCTCGTCGGCCCGCCGGGCACCGCCAAGTCCGACCTCGTCCTCAAGTTCAAGGACGCCCTCGGCATCGCCGACGAGGACTACTTCGAGTACATGCTGACGCGCTTCACCGAGCCGTCGGAGATCATCGGCCCCATCGACATCAACCAGCTGCGCGAGGGCCGTTACGTCCGCCGCGAACAGGGCAAACTCCCGACGGCCCGCCTGGCCTTCCTGGACGAGATTTTCAAGTCGAATTCGGCGATCCTGAACATCCTCTTGACGATCATCAACGAGAAGAAATTCTACCAGGACGGCGCGCCGCAGCCGGTCCGCTTGCGCATCCTTTTCGCCGCCACCAACGAGGTCCCCGAGCAGAGCGAGCTGGGCGCGCTCAAGGACCGCTTCGTGCTCAAGGCCGAGAGCCACTCGGTGCAGGAGGAGCACTTCACCGAACTGATCGATGCCGGCTTGCAGGCGGAAGTCTACCGCACCCTCAATCAGAAGCCGTGGATGGAAGGGCAGGCCACCCTCGAGGACGTCGTCAAGGCGAACCGCTACCTGACGCTGACCTTCGCGCGGCGACACCACGGCGGCCGCCACGCCGAGGAGCAGAACGACCGGGAGGTGTACTTCCCGGCCGAGGTCTTCCGCGAGTTCCAGCGACTCGTCAAGACGCTGGTCCGCGAGGACAAGATCTTTATCAGCGACCGCAAATTGGTGAAGCTGTACAAGCTGTTTCGGGTCCGGGCGTGGCTCTTCTCGGGCGGCACCGTCAGCCGCGAGGACCTGCGGCTGCTGGCGTACCTGGGCGAGACGCACCAGGAGATCGAATTGCTGCGCGACAAGGTGCCGCAGCTGCTGGGCGAGGCGTAAACTGTCAGCCGCTTGCGGCTTCGCCAGGCGTGCGAAGCCGCAAGCGGCCTGCTCAAAGGGAGGTTCGTTGCATGATGACGAAGCGTCTGGTCGCGGGGGCGTCACTGGCGCTCGCCCTGCTGGTGGGCGGCGCCGGGGCCGCCGACGCCCTGAAGTCCGGCCCGCAGGTGGGCAAGGCGGTCGAGGCGTTCGAGCCGCGCAACGTCACCGGCCCGTTCGCCCCCGAGAACCACTGCCTGGTCTGCTGGACCGCCTCCAAGCCGGGCGTCATGATCCTCGCGCGCCGGACCAGCGATCCCCTCACCGGCCTCATCAAGAAGATCGACGCCGCCAACAAGGAGCAGGGCGACAAGTTGCGCAGCTTCGTCGTCTTCCTCGACGACGAAAAGGGACTCGACGAGAAGCTCAAAGAGCTGGCCGCGAAGGAAAAGCTCGAAAAGACCGTCCTGGCCATCGACAACCCCAAGGATTCGGTGAGCGACACGGTCCACAAGGAGGCGGAGGTGACGGTCATCCTCTTCGTCAAGCATGAGGTAAAGGTCAACCGAGCTTACCGGAAGGGGGAGTTCAAGGCCGAGGAAGTCGAGAAGGTGCTCAAGGAGCTGCCGAAGGTCCTCGGCGACGAGACGAAGTAGGTGATCTGGACAAGCAGGGAGGCGACGGTCATTGACCCGGGGGACGGAAGAGCTATAATCGGGCAGGTTTTGGTAAATCACCCTCCCATCCGGGCGAAGTACATCGTGAGCCCCCGTGCGCAGGCCCGGGCGGCCATTCCCCCAGAATCAAAGGAGCCTCGAATGTCCCTCGAAGACGTGAAAAAGCGGTTCGTGGAAGAGGTCAAGCTGCGCGCCTACGACGACAAGTACATCGACAAGAACGAGGAGCGCGAGATCCTGCAAATCGCCATCCAGCAGGGCATCGGCGTCGATTCGGCGCGCGCCGCCCTCGCCCAGGTGTGCGAGGCGCAGGGCTACGTCCTGGAAAGCCGCGTGCTCAGCGAGATCAAGGACCTGATCGAAACCTTCGCCAGCAACGACGGCAAGATCGACGAGAAGGAGTTCAACGACGCGGTGACCACGCTGAAGAAGCGCTGCCAGGGCAAGCGCAACGACGTCCAGTGCAAGAAGATGGTCATCGAGGTCATCGAGGACAACAGCTACCGTGTCAAGACGGGCATGTTCAGCAACTGGTACGCCAAGGTCAAGAAGGAAGTGGGCATGGCGTAAGCGCCAGGCCGCTTGCGGCTTCGCAGGGACACGATGCGAAGCCGCAAGCGGCGTTGACTCGACGTCTCGACTCCGCTACAGTCCGGCCCGCCCATGCTCCCTTCTTACGGGCCACTGGCATGAGTCGGAAATCGGTCCTCTTCGGCAGCGGCATCCTGCTCTTCTTCGCCGGCACCACGGGCGCCGCCTTGGTGTCGCTGGTGCGGCACGAGCCGAGCTTCTACCGCCGCGCCGCCGTGCCGCCGGGGGCGGAGCGCGAGGCCCTGTCCGCCGGCTGTTTCAGCCAGGCCGTGACCTTCTTCAACAGCGTCAGAGATTCCGACAGGTGGCGCGGCACCTTTAGCGAGGAGCAGATCAACGGCTATCTCGAAGAGGGCTTCCTGCGCAACAACGTCAAGTCGCTCACGCTGCCCGACCACATCACCGACCCGCGCGTGGCGTTCGAGCCCGACCGCATCCGGCTGGGGTTCCGTTACCACCTGGGGCAGTTCAGCACCGTCGTGTCGATCGACATGCGCGTGTGGCTGACGAAAGCCGAGCCGAACGTGGTCGCCCTGGAGATCCAGGGGATGCGCGCCGGGGCGCTGCCGATCTCAGCGCAGTCGATCCTGGAGCGGCTGAGCGAGGCCGCCGAGAGCAATAACGTGAAGTTGTCGTGGTATCGGCACGAGGGCAATCCGGTGGCCATCCTGCGCTTCCAGGGCGAGCAGCGCAGCAACCTGCTCCTGGAGAACCTCGACCTGCGTCCGGGGACAATCGACATCCAGGGTCAGTCGCTGGAGCCGGTCGCCCCCGTCACGGCGACGGCGGCGAAGCCGTGACCGCGCCCATCACCAGTCGCCACCCCCCCGCGCCGTCCGCCTCGACGCGCGCCGGTCCGCGCAGCCGCGCGCCCTCCAGCCGGATCGCCACCCCCTCTCCTTCCTCCTCCCAGGTACACGTCCCGGCGTCCCAGCGCGTCACCGTGCCGCGCCCGCCGCTGACCGGGCCCTCGTAATCGAGGTAGGTTCGGCGGTGGTCGAACGAGGGCTCGGCGGCGACGG
>DATFNV010000255.1:0-17007 GCA_035266225.1 Gemmataceae bacterium | reverse complement strand
GACGGAGCCGCAGTACCGCCAGAAAGGGACGGCTCAGACTCTCGAGAATGAGCTGAAGCGCAAGGGGGTGACCGACGTCGAGATCATCGACCTCGACCCAATGGAGACGCTGTCCCCCCCCGACGACAAGCTCGACGCCGGTTGGTACGAACGGCGGATGCGGCACAACATCGAGGAACTGAAAAAGGCGCTGCGATGAGCACGGACCTGCTGACGATCGAGGACGTGTGCGTCCATTACGGTGACAAGGAGATCCTGCAAGGCGTCAGCGCCGGCGTGGCGCGGGGGCGGATCACCGCCCTGATCGGCCTGAACGGGTCGGGCAAGACGACGCTGCTGCGCGCCATCCTCAAGGAGGCGCCGTACACGGGGCGGATCACCTTCCACTGCGGGCACGACCACAGCCGGCCGACGCCGGAATACGTCGGCTACGTGCCGCAGAAGCTGGCTATCGACGCCACGCTGCCGCTGACCGTGGGCGACCTGCTGGCCCTGGCGCTACAGCGGCGGCCGCTCTTCCTGGGGATTTCTCGCCGTGTCCGCGCGACCATCATCGAGATGATCGGCCGCGTCGGCCTGGCGCCGGACATCCTCGACGGCTTCGTCTCGAAGATTTCCGGCGGCGAGCTGCAGCGGGTGCTGCTGGCGCTGGCCCTGCACCCGCATCCGGAACTGCTGCTGCTGGACGAGCCGGCCGCGGGCATCGATTTTCAGTACGAGGAAGAGCTGTACGACTTGCTGACGCGGCTGAACCAGGAGATGGGGGTGACGATCCTGCTGGTGTCGCACGACGTCAGCGTGGTGAGTCAGCGCGCCCATCAGGTCCTGTGCCTGAAGGACGGCCGCATCCAGTGCCAGGGCCCGCCGCACGAGGCCCTGACCCCCAAAATGCTGGAGCAGATCTTCGGCGCGACCAAGGGCGTCTACGCGCACCACCACGGGACCGGCTGAGAGAAGGCGAGCGGGGGGCGTCAGCCCCCCGGTGACGTCACCGGGGGGCTGACGCCCCCCGCTCGCCCAGTGCATTCCGTTACCCCACTTCCTGGACCGCCTCGTTGAGGGGCGGCCACTCCTTCTCGAGCCCCTCTTCGATGATCTGGCGCAGCTGCGCCTCGGTGATCTCGAATTCCTGCGCGACGTGCTCCTGAGACTGGGCGACGGTCATCAGGCCCGTGTCTTGCGCGGCAACGAGAGCGTGGAAAATCTCTTTCTTCTGCTGTACAGTCAAGCGTTTACTACGCATGGCGTCCTCCCTAAGAAGCGAAAAGCGTTGTCGATCCCGGCCGAGCGCTGCCGGGCATGAGGTCAGGTTGGCCCCGTGGTGGTTCTCCGGGGCCCGGCTGGCTATTCCAGGGGCAGCACAGATGCCGCCGGGGCGCGACAGGGCGCCCGGGCAGGACGTGTGACGGCCGACTGAATGGGTCGGAAGACGAGAAGACCCAGACGATTGATCTCCTCGCCCCGGAGAGCAGGCCCCTTCTCTCCTCTGTCAGTATACCGACGCAGTTACCCATTGTGTTGTGAAAAAGCGGGATTTTTCCGCGCGGCCTGCCGTCGGGGGGCATAACTTAACCCCTGGCGCGATCAGACGAAGCGTAGGACTCCCTCCTCGACAGGACGAGGGCCGGCAGAAACCCGCGTGGCGCACCGGAACGATGGGCTGGCGTTCGATTTCTGGCGGAGGAGCAAGCAGGAAGGCCTTTGCAGAGCGTGAGGCTTCGGCCCACCGTCGCTGCCCAGCACGTGCGTCGGACTTCGTCCTCACCGGGGCAAGTCGCGCCGAATCGAAGGGCTAAAACCTCAGCGCGGGGTGCAGGACCGCCACCGGAGTGCGCGGGAACCCGGGCTCGTCACTGCCCTTGCGGGTGGGCACGTCTGACCGCATTGGCGGCCTCGTCCAGCTTCGAGAGGAACCGGGAGCGATCCTTGGGCATCATCGGGGACGGCCCGCCGGTCACCGCCCCGCCTTGCCGCAACTCCTCCCTCAGATCGCGCATCGCCAGCGCCGACCCGATGTCGCTGTCCGTGAACGGCCGGCCCTTGGGGTCAAGGACGCGCGCCCCCTTGGCCAGGCAACGGGCAGCCAGCGGGATGTCGGAGGTGACGACGATATCTCCCGGCCCGCCCTCCTGGGCGATCCAGTCGTCCGCGGCGCCGAAGCCGGGGCGCACGACTAACTCGACCAGCGGCACGGCCGGCACGCGGAGGGGGGCATTGGCGACGACTGCGACGCGCAGACCGTAGCGACGGGCGACACGGTAGACCTGCTCCTTGACGGGGCAGGCGTCGCCGTCCACATAGATCGTCAACATGCGACGCACCCCTGGCCTCGTCGTGTCACTCCACTCCCCAGGCCGGGCACCGGTTACGCGCGGCGCGGTGGTCCTCAGGTCCGTCCGACCGTTCGGGCGGTAACGGAAGGCCGGCGGCCTGCGCCACGGCCGATTCGACTACCCGCCGTCGCGAATGACCGGCGCCGGCTTTATCGCCTCGCTGGGGGCGATGTCCACGGCGCCGTTGGGGGAGTCCGGGGGCGGCTTCTTGCGGCCGCCGAGGATCTGGTCGATATCCTCCTTGAGCAATTCCTCCTTCTGCAGCAGCGCCTCGACCAGCGCTTCCAGCTTGGGACGGTTGTCCTCCAGCAGCCTGTAGGCCCGGTCGTCCGCCTCGCGGAGGAGGCGCTGCACCTCCTCGTCGATCGTCGCGGCGGTTCCCTCGCTGAAGTCGCGCGGCTCCTGGATCTCCTTGCCGAGGAAGACGTGCTCCTCGCCGACGCGCAAGGCCATCGGCCCCAGGCGGTCGCTCATGCCCCAGTGGGTCACCATGTAGCGTGCCAGGCGCGTGGCCTTCTTCAGGTCGTCCTCGTGGCCGGAGAACGGCTGGTGGTAGACCAGCCGGTCGGCCGCCCGCCCCCCCATGATGAGCGCCAGCCGGGCCCTCCAGTAGTCCAGGCCCAGGTGGTAGCGCTCCTCCTCGGGCAGGTTGAAGGTCACGCCCAGGGCCATGCCGCGCGGGATGATCGACACCTTTTGCGGCGGGTCGGCGTCGGGCTCGAGCCAACTGACCAGGGCGTGGCCGGCCTCGTGGTAGGCGGTGCGCCGCTTGCCCTCGGCCGTCAGTACCTCCTCGCGCTTCGGCCCCATCAGGACGCGGTCGGCGGCGCGCTCGAAGTCCGTCCGGCTGATGCGGCTCTTGCCCTCGCGCGTCGCCAGGAGGGCGGCCTCGTTGGCCAGGTTGCGCAGGTCGGCCCCGGTCATGCCGATCATGCCGCGGGCGACCTGCTCCAGGTTGACGTCGTCGGCCAGTGGCTTGTTACGCGTGTGGACTTTCAGGATCGCCATCCGGCCCTGCCACGTCGGCCGGTCGATGGTGATGTGCCGGTCGAAGCGGCCGGGCCGCAACAGCGCCGAGTCGAGCACGTCGGGCCGGTTGGTCGCCGCCATGACGATCACCGACTCCGTCGGCGTGAAGCCGTCCATCTCGCTGAGGATCTGGTTGAGCGTCTGCTCGCGCTCGTCGGAGCCGCCGCCGACCCCGGCGCCGCGCATCCGGCCCACGGCGTCAATTTCATCTATAAAGAGGATGCAAGGGCTATTTTCCTTGGCGTTCTTAAACATATCGCGGACCCGGCTCGCCCCGACGCCGACGAACATTTGGATAAATTCCGAGCCACTGATGCTGAAGAACGGCACGCCGGCCTCGCCGGCCACGGCGCGGGCCAGCAGCGTCTTGCCGGTGCCGGGCGGGCCGACCAGGAGCACCCCCTTGGGCACGACGGCGCCGAGGCGCTGGAACTTCTCGGGACTCTTGAGGAACTCGACGATCTCCTGCAACTCGCCCTTGGCGGCCTGCATGTCGGCGACGTCCTCGAAGGTGACGCGCATCTTGCTCTTGTCGTAGCGCTTGGCGGGGCTTTTGATGTAGTTGCTCAAAAAGCCGCCGCCGAGCGGGTCGCGGAAGCGCGGCAGAATGAACAGGAAGATGCCCAGGAGCAGCGCCGCGGGCAGCACGATGAACATGATGACGCTGTTGAACCAGGAGGAGTGGTCCTCCTCGACGGGGATCTGCACCCCGTTCTGGGAGAGCTTGGTCAGGGTCTCGGGCAAGCTCCGGTCGTCGAGCGGCCAGGAGGTGGTCGTGAACTTGTTGGTGCCGTGCAGCAGGTCGTGGCGGAGGTGTTCCACGTTCGCCGGCAGCCCCTCGCGGCCCTCCACCTTCTTGTCGTAGTCCAGCTCGACGACGAGGCGGCGCGGCCCCTGGAAACTGATCTTCTTGACATATTTCGCGTCGTCCGGGTTGTTGACCAACTTGAGGAACTCGCTCCAATCGACCTGCTGCGTACTGCCGAACGAGGAGACGAGAAACACGCCCAGGACGATGGCGAGCAGGACCAACCAGATCCAGGAGCCGGGCATAACCGGGGCGGGGCGCCGGCGTGGCTTACCGCCTGGGGGAGGAGACGAACGCGGGGGCATGAAAAATCCTCGACAGTGGTGCCTGGGCCTCTGTTCCGCAGGGGCCGACTTCACCTTCGTGAGCGACCCAGTTTAGGATACCAAAAGCTAAGAACCCTGACTACCGCGTCGGTGCAGGGGAGAAGGACCGCGTGGGAGCGGGAGAACGGGGAGGCTGGGGCGTGTTCTGGTCGCGGTTGCTGTCGTGGTGGGGCGGGCGGGGTCGCCCGTTGGCGCACCTCCGCGTCGTGATGTACACGCGCCGCGGCTGCCACCTCTGCGAGGTCGCCTGGGGGCAACTCGAGAAGGCGCGGCGGCGGTACGGGTTCGCACTGGCGGCGCAGGACGTGGACGCCGACCCGAAGTTGGCGGCGGATCACGGCAACTGGGTGCCGGTGGTGACGGTCAACGGCCAGGTGCGCTTCCGCGGGGCGGTCAACCCGGTGCTGCTGGAGCGCCTGTTGCGGGCGGAGGCGCGCTCGTAGTGACCGCATTCATGCGGTCGGGAAGGCGGGACCGCATGAATGCGGTCACTACGAGCGCAGGCTTACGCCGGCGGGGCGGCGGGCGGCGTCTCCTCGGCGACGGGCGCCTCGGCCGGGGCCGCGGGGGGGGGCGGCGCCGCTTCCTCCACGCGGGGTTCTGCGGGCTTCTTTTGGGCTTCGAGAAAAGCGGCCAACTCCCCGAAGGTGCGCAGGCTGGCCGAGCCCTTCAGTTGGTCCTGCGACAGCTTCGGCTTGGGCAGCGCCCGCGCCGGCTTGCGCGGCGGTGGTGGCGGTGGTGGCGGCGTGCCCCGCCCGCGACCGCCGTGCGGTCCGCCCCGGCCGTGATGCTGCCGGGGCGGGCCAGTGGTCGTCGCTCCCTCGCCCGCCGCGGCCGGCTGCGGTTGTTGCTGGGGGGGACCGCCGCGGCGCTGCTGCGGCGGCGGGCCGCCCGGCCGTCGGCCGCGCGGCGGCGGGCCGCCCCCTTCGCGGCGCCCCTCCCGGCGCTGCGGCGGCGGACCCTGCTGGGCGCCCTTCTCCTGCGGCTTGCGCTCCGTCCCGGGGCGGATCATCGTCAGCGACACGCGGTGGTCTTGCGGATCGACCGCGATCACCCAGACCGTCACGATGTCACCGACCGCCACCACGTCATACGGGCTCTTGACGTAGCGGTTGGCCATCTGGCTGATGTGGACCAATCCGGTGTCCTTCAGGCCGATGTCCACGAAGGCGCCGAAATCGACGACGTTCAGGACGGTGCCCTTCAGCTCCATACCTGTCTGGAGGTCTTCGATCTTGAGGATACCCTTCTTGAAGACCGGCGGCGGCAGGTCCTCGCGCGGGTCGCGGCCGGGCCGGGCCAGCGCCTCGATCATGTCCTTCACCGTCGGCACGCCCACCTGCAAACGGGTCGCCACCTCGTCCGCGGCCACGCCCTTGAGTTTCTCGCGCAGCTCGTCGATCCGGGAGCGATCGGTCAGCACGGCGGGGCCGCAGCCGAGGTCGTTGAGGAGTTGGCGGGCGGCGGCGTAGCTTTCGGGGTGGATCCAGGTGATGTCGAGCGGCTCTTCGCCGCCGGGGATCTTGAGGAAGCCCGCCGCCTGGACGTAGCGCGCCGGCCCGACGCCGGGCACCTGCATGAGCTGCTCGCGGCTGCGGAAGGGGCCGTTCTGCTTGCGGTACTCCACCACCTCGCGCGCCACCAGTTGGTTCATGCCCGAGACGTGCCGCAGCAGCGGCACGCTCGCCGTGTTGAGGTCGATGCCGACCTGGTTGACGCACGACTCCACGACCGCCTCGAGCGAGTCCTTGAGCTGGCGGGCGCTGACGTCGTGCTGATAGAGTCCGACGCCGACGTTTTGCGGGTCGATCTTGACCAACTCGCTGAGCGGGTCTTGCAGGCGGCGGCCGATGGAGATGGTGCCGCGCGTGGTGGCGTCGTACTCGGGAAACTCCTCGCGACCGACGGCGCTGGCCGAGTAGACGCTGGCCCCTGCCTCGTTGACGATGACGTAGGCCAGGTCGGCCGGCGGCTCGGGCAGTGGCGCCGGCGGGGGAGCGGCTGGCGGCGCTTCAACGGTCGGGGCCGTCGGGGCGGCGTGGGCGGGCGGGGTACTGAGTACCGAGTACTGAGTACTCAGTACCGAACTCTCGGCCGATGCCGCCTGCGGGTCGGCGGGTGCCGTAGTCGGCACTGAGCACTGCGTACTGAGTACCGAGCCCTCGGCCGGTGCCGCCTGCGGGTCGGCGGGTGCCGTACTCGGTGCCGAGTACTGCGTACTGAGTACCGAGCCCTCGGCCGGTGCCGGCGGCGCGTCGGCGGGTGCCGTACTCGGTACTGTGTACTGAGTACTGAGTCCCGAGCCCTCGGCCGACGGGGTACTCGGTACTGAGTACTGAGTACTGAGTCCCGAGCCCTCGGCCGACGGCATACTCGGTACTGAGTACTGCGTACTGAGTACCGAGCCCTCGGTCGGCGCTGCGGGCGCTTCCACGGTCGGGGTGCTGAGTCCGGCGCGGTCGGCCGGTGCCGCCGGGCCCGTGCTGGCTGCTGACCCCTGCGGCGGCGCCGACGGCGTCCCTTCCGCTCGCCGTCGCTCGATGTCGCCGATCAACTCCGACACTACTTCTTCCGTCTCGCGGCAGGCGGTGCCGTTGCCGATGGCGATCACCGGCGTCTGGTGCCTGCGGAGCAGCTCTTCGAGACGGGTCCGGGCCTCGCCCTTGCGGTTCTGCGGCGGGTGCGGGAAGATGACGCCCTCTTCGAGGAGGTTGCCGTGCTCGTCCAGCGCCGCGACCTTGCAGCCGGTGCGGAAGCCGGGATCGACGGCCAGGACGCGGCGGCCGCGCAGCGGCGGCGCCAGCAGCAGGCTGCGCAGGTTGCGGGCGAAGACGCTCACGGCGTGCGACTCGGCCCGCAGCGTCAGCTCCTTGCGGATCTCACGCTCCAGGCTCGGCAGCAGCAGACGGGCCAGGGCGTCGGCCGTCACCGTGCGCAGGAAATCGGCGTGCGGGTGGTCGCCCAGGGGGAGCTGATCCAGTGCCGCCTTCTGCACCCCCGCCTGGTCGAAATCCAGCTTGACGGCCAGGGCGTTCTCCTTCTCGCCGCGGTTGATGGCCAGGGTGCGGTGCGGCGGGATGTGCCGCACCGCCTCGGTGAACTGGAAATAGCTCTTGTACTCGCGGCCCTGTCCCTCGGGGAGCTTTTCGCTCCGGGTCGTGCCGATCTTGCCGCTGTCCCAGAGCACGTCGCGGACGGCGGCGCGCACGTCGGCCGTCTCGGCCACCGCCTCGGCGAGGATGTGGCCGACGCCGGCCAGCACGTCCTCGACGGTGTTCAGCTCCTTCTCCGGGTTGACCAGGGTGGCCGCGACCTCGGCGAGGTTGGTCACGACGGGGTCGCGGCTCCAGACCGCCACCGCCAGGGGCTCCAGGCCGCGCTCGCGGGCGATGGTGGCCAGGGTGCGCTTCTTCGGCTTGTAGGGCAGGTAAAGGTCTTCGAGGCGCTTGGGGCTCTCCGCGGCGGCGATGGCGGCGCGCAGGTCGTCGCTGAGCCTGCCCTGGTTCTCGATGCTCTTGAGGATGGTCTGCTTCCGCTCGGCGAGGTGCCGTTGGGCCTGGACGCGCCCCTGGATGGCGCGGATCACCTCCTCGTTGAGCCCGCCGGTGCGTTCCTTGCGGTAGCGGGTGATGAACGGGACGGTGTTGCCCTCGTCGAGCAGATGCACGACGGCCTCGACCTGTAACTTGCGGATTTGCAAGTCCTGGGCGATGCGCGAGAGGTCGAGGTGCTCGGCGGCGGGGGCGGCCTTCGCCATTGGAGACGGTTGCATTGTTCAACCCACCCCCGGCGCTGGGGGCCGGGGCTTTGAGATTGGGGCGGCGGACGAGTCCTATCCAGCCGGCCTACTCTAGCGCGATTGTCCCCGGGTGTCAAGTCGCCAAAACCCACGAGTTGCAACAACGTGAGCTTGCGGCTGACCTTGATCGTCCGCCGCCATCATCCGTATAGGGGAATAGAGGCCGATTTCCTTCGGGGGCTGCCGCCTTCCCAGCCGCAGTCGTCCCGGTCCGCGACGACCCATGATAACTCTTCCCCTCGCCCGCTCCGTTTTACACCTCGACGCCGACGCCTTCTTCGCCTCGGTCGAGCAGCGCGACGACCCGCGCCTGCGCGGCCGGCCGGTCGCCGTCGGCACCGGCGTCGTGGCCAGTTGTTCCTACGAGGCCCGCCGCTGGGGCGTCCGCACCGGCATGCGCCTCGGCGAGGCGCGGCACCTGTGCCGTGCGCTCCTCGTCCTCCCCGGCGACTACCGCCGCTACGAGCAGGCCGCCCGCCGCATGCTGGCCATCTGCCAGGAGAAGACGCCCGTCGTCGAGGTCGCCGCCCTCGATGACCTGTACCTCGACCTGACCGGCCTCGATCGCCTCGAGTGCGTGCCCGACGAGTTGCGGGCCCAGGTCCGCGACGAGGTCGGGCTGGGCGTGTCGATCGGCGTCGGCGGCAGCAAGCTGATCGCCGCCATCGCCACCGAGAAGGCCAAGCCGGGGCGGAACGTCTTCGTGGCGCCCGGCAGCGAGCGCGCCTACCTCGCCCCGTGGCCGGCCAACATTCTGCCGGGGGTGGGGCCGAAGGCGGCGGCCCGGCTGGACCGCATCAACGTGCAGAAGGTCGGCGAGCTGGCCGAGGTGCCGCTGGGGGTACTGTACGGCCTGTTCGGCCCTCACGGCAAGACGCTGCGCGACCAGGCGCACGGCATCGACCCGCGCCCCGTCGAGCCGCACCGGCCGCCGCAGTCGGTCAGCCGCCGCACCAGCTTCGACCCGCCCACCGGCGACCCGGCCTTCCTGGGCGCCATGCTCGATCACCTGACCGAGCGCGCCGCCGCCTGGCTGCGCTTCCACGACCGGGCGACGCGCGGCGTCACGGTGACGGTCCGCTACGGCGATTACGAGTTCGCGGAGGGACGAACGGTGCTGCGCCGGCCCGCCGACGGGGAGCGCGAGCTGAAGGAGGCGGCGCGCGACCGCCTGGCGCGCCTGTACCTCCGGCGGCTGCCGCTGCGGCTCCTCGGGGTGACGCTGGCGCCGGTGGTGGCGCCGGACGCCCAGGCGAGCCTGTTCGCCGACCCGGCGGAGGAGCGCCGCCGCCGCCTCGACGAGTGCAAGGACGCCATCCGGCAGCGTTTCGGCTTCCTGGCGCTGACGAGCGGGGCGTCGCTGGTGCTGTCGGAGAAGCTGGAGCGCGATCGGGAGAACTACAAGCTGCGCACGCCGTGTCTGACGCGTTGATTGCTTGTCGTTTCGCGCTCGCGTCATCCCACGAGATTGCCGGTTGTTTAGCGGCCGCCCTCGATTTATCGTTTCGCGAACCGATAAATCCGCGCCGCCCCGAGGGCGGCCGCTAAACGTCGGTTTTGCAACGGCGATGGGATAGCACCAGGCGGCTCGTGAATCAGGGCAGCTTGGCGTCGTAGCACTTGACCATCTTGGCCTCCCCCTCCTGGCGCTGGACGACGAAGAGCGGCCGGTGGGCGCCGTGGTCGTCCTTGTCGATCGTCAGCGGGCCGGTCAGGCTGTCGAAGTTCTCCAGCCCCGCAAACTGCTCGCGCAGGCGCTCCAGTTTGCCGGGGCCGGCCTTACGCATCGCCTCGAACAGCAAGCGGGCCCCGTCGTAGGCCGACGCCGCGTACAGGTCCGGCGCCTCTTGGAATCGCTCTCGATACTTCTTCGCGAATTCCTGCCCGCGCGCCGTCAGGCCGTCCGCCGCGAAGGTGGTCACCGCGTAGACGCCGTGTCCCGCACCAGCCTCGGCGAAGAGCACCGGCCACGCCGATTCCTCGCCGCCGAAGAGGAACGGCCCCTTGACCTCGGCCTTCACCAGCCCCTCGCGCAGCTTGACGAAATCGGCGACGGGGGTGGCGATGAGGACGGCATCGGGCTTGGCCTGGGCGGCGCGCGCCGCCAGGTCGGCGAGGCCCGTGTCGTTCTCGTAGCGAAACTGGTCCGCCTGCCGCTCCGCCGCCCTGAACTCCTTGACGAAGGCGGCCGCGACGCCGGCGCAGACCGCACTGCGAGAGTCGAGCAGGACGGCGACGTGCTTGACCTTTAACTCTTCCGCGCTGAAGCGAGCCAATGCCTTCCCTTGCTGCCCCGGCGGCGGGCAGGTCGAGAACGCCGTCTCCGCGGCGAGCGGCGCCGGCAGCGGGCTCGGCGTGACGAGCGGCACCCCGGGCTGGGCCGCCCGGGCGATCTGCTCGGCCCGCTCGCTGGTCAGGCCGCCGAGCAGGGCGACGGCGCGGGTGACGGTGACGAGGCGCACCGCCGCGTTGCCCGCGGCCGCCGGCGGGCCGCAGTCGTCGGCCTGATGCACCTCGACGGGCCGGCCGTTGATCTTCTCGGTGTCGCCGTTGATCTCCTCCACCGCAAGCAGGATGCCCTGGCGGGCGTGTTCGCCGAGCATCTTGTCCGGCCCGCTCAACGGGGCGAGATGGCCGACGACGATGGCCTCGGTGGAGGACGAGCGCGAGCAGCCGGCGAAGAGCAGAGCGGCGAGCAGCCAGGCGGGCAGGCGGAGTGATGACACGATGCGTCCTCCTCAGAGGTCGGCGGTCCCTCGCGTCATTGTAAGCATTCCTTTCGTTTAGCGGCGGGTCGCAGACCCCGCGCGTTGGTCAACGCGCGGGTCTGCGACCCACCGCTAAACAGGTGCCGCGCTGCTGTTGCAGTCCTCTGCGCCATCCCCTATCCTGCACCCATCACCTTCGGACGACAGCGACACCCGGGACCGACCCCCCATGAAGACGCGCGTGGCTAACCCTACCCTGGCGGAAGTGATCGACCGGCAGACCGCCGCCGGCGACCCGGCCCTGTGCCGCCCCGAAGGCGAGCGCATCCGTTGCCTCGCCTGCGGACACCGCTGCCTCATCGGCGAGGGCCAGCGCGGCATCTGCAAGGTGCGCTTCAACGACGGGGGCCAGCTCCGTGTCCCCTTCGGCTACGTCGCCGCCCTCCAGTGCGACCCGGTGGAGAAGAAGCCGTTCTTCCACGTCTACCCCGGCAGCGAGGCGCTAACCTTCGGCATGCTAGGTTGCGACTATCATTGTCTCTATTGTCAGAATTGGTTGACGTCCCAGGCCCTGCGCGACCGCGAGGCGGCCGCCCCGCCGCGCCCCGTCACGCCGAGCCAGCTCCTCGACATCGCCCGCCGCGAGGGGGCCCGCCTGGTCGTCTCCAGCTACAACGAGCCGCTCATCACCGCCGAGTGGTCCGTCGCCGTCTTCCGCGAGGCGAAGGCGGCCGGCCTCACCTGTGCCTTCGTCTCCAACGGCAACGCTACTCCCGAGGCGCTCGACTTCCTCCGCCCCTGGCTCACCGCCTACAAGGTCGATCTAAAATCCTTCGACGACCGCCGTTACCGCACCCTCGGCGGCACCCTCGACGCCGTCCTGCGCACGATCCAGATGGTCCACGAGCGCGGTTTGTGGCTCGAGGTCGTCACCCTGGTCATCCCGGGGTTCAACGACTCCGACGACGAGCTGCGCCGCGCCGCCGACTTCCTCGCCTCGGTCAGCCCTGAGATTCCGTGGCACGTCACGGCGTTCCACAAGGACTACCGCATGACCGACCCCGACGCGACGCCGCCCGAGACGCTGCTGCGCGCCTGCGAGATCGGCCGCGCCGCCGGCCTGCACTTCGTCTACGCCGGCAACCTGCCCGTCCGCGTCGGCCCCTGGGAGGACACGCGCTGCCCGTCCTGCCGCGCCGTCGTCATCGCACGCTACGGCTACCTCATCCGCTCCTATCGCCTCACGCCCGACGGCCGCTGCCCCGATTGCGGCACCCGGCTGCCCGGCGTCTGGCCCGGCGCCGCCGGCGAGGTCCGGACGGGCAACGACCTGGCCGCCTACCGGAACCGGCTCCCCCGGCGCGTCGCCGCCCCCAGTCCACTCCCCCTTGTCCCGCCGCCCCCGTCTCACTCCACCGGAGGAACCCCGACGATGCCCACCGAGGAACTGGCCGTCGCCGCCCAGCTCCCCGCCCCGCCGCCCGGCCTGACGGCCGAGCAGAAACAACAAGTCGTGAGGGCCGCGGCGTCGCTGCTGCGCGCTACGGTCGCCGGGCTGCCCGTGGTGCCGCCGACGGTGCCCGAGCACAGCGTTGCCGGCACGTTCGTCAGCCTCAAGCGCGGCGGACACCTGCGCTCCTGCTGCGGGATGCTCGGCGGGCCAATCCCCCTGGCGCAGGCGCTGGCGCAGGCCGCCTTCCGCACCGCCTGGGAAGACGTCCGCTTCCCGCCCGTCTCGCCGGTGGAGCTAGAGCACCTCGACCTGGAAGTCTGGCTGCTGTACGACCCCCAGCTGGTGGGGGCGCGCGGCGAGGCGCGGCTGACGGCGGTCACAGTCGGCCGCCACGGCGTGCAGGTGGTGCGCGGCGAGGCGCGCGGCCTGTTCCTGCCCGGCGTCGCCGTCGATAACGGCTGGGACGCGCGGCGCTTCCTCGATCAGGTGTGCGTCAAGGCCGGCCTGCCGCCCACCGCCTGGCGCGACGACGCCACCGCCCTGTTCATCTTCGAGGGCGAGGCGCTGCACGGCACGACCCAGGGCCCGGTGCCGGTCGCCGACCGCCCCGCCCCGTGCCGCCCGGTGGACCTCGCCGCCTACGCCGACTTCTGCGGCAAGAACCTCGCCGCCCTGCTCACGGGGGCCACGCCGAGCTATTACCTGTGGGACGCCCCGGACGGCACTGTCGGCGGCGTCGTCCTCACCCTGCATCGCTCGGACACGCGGGCGACCCTGCACTTCAGCCAGACGTCGCTACGGCCCGGCCTGCCGTTGCAGGCAACCCTCTTCGCCCTGGTGCAGTCGGCGGCACAGGCCCTGGCGGCCCAGCGCATCACCGCCGACGGCTTCAACGCCCTGCGGGTCGGCGTCACCTTCCTGCACGAACCGATGCTGCACGGCACCGTCGCCTCCCCGCACCTGGCCGGCCTGGACCCGCGCCAGCGCGCCGCCCTGGTGCTGGAGCGCAACAAGTCGGCCGTGGTTTTCGACCCGCAACGGACGGCCGACGAGTTGCTGGCGGAGGCGGCCACGCAGGCGCGGGTGACGCACCCCGCCAGCGCGGCCGTGTTCAGCCTCGCCGTCGTCACCAACGCCGCTCCGCTCAGCCTCTCCACGGCACCGCAGTCGGTCCGCGGGCCGGCCGAGCGCCCCCCCGCCGTCGCCGGTACCTTCTACGAGGCCGACCCGGCGGCCCTGGCCCGCACCGTGGACGAATTGCTGACCGGCGAGCGCGGCGGCGAGGAGTGGCCCGCGGCGCTGGTGCCGCACGCCGGCCTCAGGTTCTCCGGCCACATCGCCGCCGCGGTGCTGCGCCGCCTCAAGATTCCCAGGCAGGTCATCGTGATCGGGCCGAAGCACACCGCCTTTGGCATGGAGTGGGCGGTGGCGCCGCATCAGACCTGGGTGCTGCCCGGCGGCGGCCTCGAGTCGGACTTCATCCTGGCCCGCAAACTGTCCCAGGCGATCCCGGGGCTGGAGATGGACGCGGCCGCCCACCAGCGCGAGCACGCCGTGGAGGTGGAGCTGCCGCTGCTGGCGCGGCTGGCGCCGGAGACGAAGGTGGTCGGCATCGCCATCGGTCACGGCGACCTGGACAGCTGCCGCCGCTTCGCCGAGGGACTGGCCGGGTTGCTGCGCGAGCGCGACGAGGCGCCGCTGCTGCTGATTTCCAGCGACATGAACCACTTCGCCACCGACGCCGAGAACCGCCGCCTCGACGCCCTGGCCCTGGCGGCGCTGGAGCGGCGCGACCCGGAGGCGCTGTACCACACGGTCCACGAACACAGCATCAGCATGTGCGGCGTGCTGCCGGCGGTGATCGTGCTGGAGACGCTGCGGCTGCTGGGGCGACTGAAGAGGGCGGAGCGCGTCGGCTATGCCACGACCGCGGACGTCAGCGGCGACACCAGCCGCGTCGTCGGCTACGCAGGGATGCTGTTTGGATGAGAGCGCAGCCGCTTGCGGCTTCGCACGTTGGACCTGCGAAGCCGCAAGCGGCTGGGCGGCTACGATTTCGGCCGGAACGCCTTCACCACCGCCTCATTCGTCGTCAGGTACGGCCCCTCGATCAGATCGACGCAGTAAGGGATCGCCGGGAAGACCGCTAGCAGGCAGTCGCGGATGGCGCTCGGCTTGCCGGGCAGGTTGACGATCAGCGACTGCCCCCGAATCCCGGCGACCTGCCGCGACAGGATGGCCGTCGGCACGACCTTCAGCGACACCGTCCGCATCAATTCGCCGAAGCCGTCCAGCAGCTTGTCGCAGACCGCCTCCGTCGCCTCCGGCGTCACGTCGCGCCGGGCCGGGCCGGTGCCGCCGGTCGTCACCACCAGGCAGCACCTTTCCTTGTCGCACAACTCCGCGAGTGTGGCCTTGATGAGCGGCCGCTCGTCGGGAATGACGCGCGCCACCGGCTCCCACGGGCACGACAGGATCTCGGTGAGGCAGTCGCGGATGGCCGGGCCGCCCTTGTCTTCATAAATTCCCTTGCTTGCGCGGTCGGAAACGGTGACGATGCCGATGCGGATCGCGTTCATGGTCCGTGGTCCCTCGCCGTGGCCGGTGGTCCTCTCCCGTTATGCTACACACTCGGCGGGGCTCCCGGATCGTTCTGTTCCCCCCATCGGAGGTATGCACCCATGAGGCACGCCGGCAAGTTCGCAGTGGCCGGGTTGGCGCTCGCCGCCGCCTTGCCTGCCCTGGCCTTCCCACCGGCCCCCGCGGAGGGCACAAAGGACCAGAAGATTGTCTTCACGTCCCTGGACAGCCAGAACAAGAAGATCGGCGTCGGCATCATGAACGCCGACGGCACCAAGCGCACTCTCCTGAGCGCTGAAAATCCTGATAAGGGCGAGCTGGACCCGGCCCTGTCGCCCGACGGCAAGCACATCGTCTTCATTGCCGCCAGCGTGAAGGACAAGAAGATCGAGGTCTGGGTCATGAAAGCCGACGGCAGCGACCGGAAAAAGCTCACGGACATTCCGGAGCAGACCTTCGCCATGACCCCCGCCTGGTCCCCCGACGGCAAACGGATCGCTTACGCCCAGATGAAAATGGACGGCGACGGGCCGCCGCCCGACGCCGACCTGATGGTGATGGACGCCGACGGCAAGAACGGCAAGTCCCTCGGCAAGGGAAGCCTGCCGGCGTTCTCACCCGACGGCAAGAAGATCCTCTACACCGTCAACAAGAAGACCGACGACTTCGACCCGCGCCTGCACGTCATGGACGCCGACGGCAAGAACGGCAAGGAGTTGGTCAAGAGCCACTCGATGATGGGGGCGTGGTCGCCCGACGGCAAGCACATCGCCTACCTGGGCGCCGAGAGCGAGGGCGGCAAGGTGAAGCCCCACGTCTACACCTGCAAGGCCGACGGCTCGGACCCGACGGCGCTGACGAAGGGCGATGAGGGCGAGATCGGCGTGCTGTGGTCCGCCGACGGCAAGCGCCTGTTCGTCAACCGCGTGAAACTGGACGGCGGCCGGCCGAAGAGCGCGGCCATTTGGGTCATGGACGCCGACGGCAAGAATGAGAAGCAGGTGAGCAAAGACGAGGGGATGGACTTGCTCAGCGCCTCCAGCTTCTTCCTGCCCCGGTCCGCACCGCGGAAGCCGTAACACGACCCCCAGCCGTGGACGGGGCCGCTTGCGGCTTGGCGCGAACGCCAAGCCGCAAGCGGCCCCCCGTACTGCCGCGGGCTATCATAATCTCCGCAGACGTCATCCCTACCGTCTCGCCCGCGGAGTCCCCCGCCATGCGCACCGTCTGGTCCTTCCACACCGCCCAGCAGCTCCTCTTCGGCCGCGGCGCCGTCCGCCAGCTCGGCGAAGTCTCCCGCCGAATCGGGGCGAAGCGCGTGCTCGTCGTCACCGACCCCATCCTGCTCAAGGCGGGGCTCATCGACGAGGTCCACGCCCCTCTCGCGGAGGAGGGCGTCGGCGTGGACATCTTCGCCGAGGGCGAGCCGGAGCCGTCGCTGCACGCGGCCGAGAGGTGCATCGCCCACGCCCGGCACCTGCGGCCCGACGCCCTGCTCGGCCTCGGCGGCGGCAGCAACATGGACCTCGCCAAGATCACCGCCACCGTCCTCGCCCACGGCGGCAGCCCGCGCGACTACGTCGGCGACGACAAGGTGCCGGGGCCGATCTTCCCGCTCATCTGCGTGCCGACCACCGCCGGCACCGGCTCGGAGGTGTCGGCCGCCTCGGTGCTGACCGACAGCGACAACCACGTCAAGGTCGGCGTCCTCAGCAACTGGATGCGGCCGCGCGTGGCCCTGGTCGATCCGCTCTTGACGGTGTCGTGCCCGCCGAAGGTGACGGCCGACAGCGGCATCGACGCCCTGACGCACGCCATCGAAGCCTTTACGGCCGTCGACAATAGCCACTTTCCCCTGCCCGCCGGCGAGAAAACCGTTTACCAGGGTCGCCATCCGCTGGGTGACGCGATGGCCGAAAAGGCCATCCGCCTGATCGGAGCCTTCCTCGAGCGCGCCGTCGCAACGCCCCA
>DATFNV010000254.1:0-4917 GCA_035266225.1 Gemmataceae bacterium | reverse complement strand
TGCACATCAGCACCGTCTTGCCCTGGTCGCGCAGGCGCATGATCAGGTCCTTCATCCAGCGCGTGCCGATGGGGTCGAGGCCAGACGTCGGCTCGTCGAGGATCACCAGTTCCGGGTCGTTGATGAGTGCCTGCGCCAGGCCGATGCGCTGCCGCATCCCCTTGGAGTATTCCTTGAGGATTCGCTTGCGGTCGGCCTTGAGGCCAACCATCTCGATCAGCTCCTGCGAACGGCGGTTGCGCTCCGCCGAGGCGGTCAGCTCGGGCCGGTCGAAGAGGCGGCCGTAGAAATCCAGCGTCTCCTCGGCGTTGAGAAATTTGTACAGGTACGACTCTTCCGGGAGGTAGCCGATGCGCTCGTTCTTGCGGACGTCGCTGGCCGGCTGGCCGAAGACGAGGGCGTCGCCGTCGGTCGGGAAGAGGAGTCCCAGGAGCAGCTTGATGGTGGTCGTCTTGCCGGAGCCGTTGGGACCGAGGAGGCCGAAGATCTCACCGCGGTAGATCTGCAGGTTGAGGGCGCGCAGGGCGGTCTTTTTCTGGCGGCCCCAGAAGTCGCGGTAGGTCTTGGTGAGCTTGCGCGTCTCGACGATGACAGTATCGGCCATGCGGGGGCCACCTCATGCTGGCGTGTCGGGGGCGTCGGCCGTCCGGGAACAGTTGTGCCTGTTGCCTGTACGCGGGGCGGGGCGGCAGCGTTCGCCGGTTTTCGCGCGGCAGCCGTCACTTCTTCCCCTCGTTCCAGTAGATGCGCACGTTCTTCGTCGCGCGGCCGACGGCGATGATGTCGATGCGACCGTCGCCGTTGAGGTCCGCCGCGACCAGGTCCTCCACCGCCACGCCGGCCGGATCGACGTCGTGCCGCGCCCACTTCGTCCCCTTGTCATCCAGCGCCTTGTAGACGCGCACCCCGTAGCGCTCGCCGTCTTTCTTGCTCAGGTCGTCGCGCACGCCGATGATCAGCTCGTCGCTGCCGTCGCCATCGAGGTCGGCGCACCAGACGGCGTGGCCCCACTTCAGTTGCTGGTCGATGACGTGACGTTCCCACTTCGCGCCCGCCTCGGCGGGCTCGGTGTAAACGACGACTTGATGCCCGTGCCACGGCTCGACGGTGGCGATGAACTTGCGGCCGCCCTTCAACGTCCCCTGCTTGATCTCGCTGGAGCCGCGGTTGCTCTTCGGGTTGTCCTGGTTGCCGTCGCCCAGGAGCGTCCGGGTCCACTTCCCCGGCTCGGCGCGGCTCAGCAGGCTCACCCCCTCGTAACTGGCAGTCAGCATGTCCATCCCCTTGCCCGAGGCGCGCGCGACCGGGGCGAAGTTGTGGACGACGTGCAGGCCCTCATCGACCACCTCGGGAACCCAGCGGTCACGGGTCGGGTCCTTGGGAATGCTGTAGGCCAGGATGCGCACGGGGGCGCCGTCCATCCAGTTCTTTTCCTTGGTGGCGTTGCGCCCCATGAGCGGGGTGACGACCAGGCGCGGCTTGCCCTCGCCGTACAGGTCGATGAAGCGAATGCGGTGGACGGTCGGCTCCTCGCCGATCGGGTACAGCGTCCAGGGGTCGTCGATGTTCTTGCCCTGTTTCAACCATTGCAGAGTGCCGCCGTCTTTCGTGTTGAACGGCTTCCAGTCGGCCCCCAGCGCCAGGTCGAGTTTGCCGTCGCCGTCGATGTCATAGGCCGAGGCGCAGACGTTGTCGGCCCGCGTCATCCCCTCGATGATGGTCCGCCGCTTCCACGTCGGGTTCTCGTACCAGACGACGCGGGTGGTATCGACCACGATAATGTCCGGCTTGCCGTCGCCGTTGACGTCGGCAATCAGCACGGCGTAGCCGACGCCCAGCTTGTTGTCGATTTCCTGCATGCGGAACGTGGGCAGCGCAGCCGGTTTCGGGTCGGCGCCGCGAGCCGGCAGCGGGCCGGCGCCGACGAACACGGCGACCGCCACGGACAGAAGAAACTTCCTCATCGAACCAACCTCCCCGGGGTGAGCGTAAGGAACTTGCCGTCCGTCCTATCGGCCGCCGCCGCCGTCTGCAAGGGTCAATCGCATTTCCCGCACGACCGCTACAGCCGACGCGTCCCGAGGCGCCGTCTTGGCAGGGCGGGCAAACGGCGCGTTCTGTGCCTGCAATTCCTGCGCACGGCGTTATAATGGCTGACGGCTTTTCGTGGACGTTCGTTCCCACACGGCACGGCGTCTGACCTCATGTCATGCGAGGGACCGACATGGCTGCGGCACGCTGGCGACTGGGTTTCGCGGGCGCCCTCCTTCTCGCCGCGCTGATCGGCCGCGCCGCCGACGCCCCGCCGGGCGGCGACGGGAAGATGCCGCGCGAGCCGGAGAAGCCCACCGCCCCCGACGAAGTAAAGCCCACCGTCACGCTCTCGGCGAAGGAATACCAGAACCTTCTCGACAAGATCGCTCGCCTGGAAGGGCCGGCGAAGGCCGAGCCGCCGAGCAGCTGCGAGATCAGCGGAAGCGTGGCAGGGGATATTGCCCACCTGAAAATCCAGTTTCGCTTCCACACCACCCAGCGCAAGGCGCGTGTGTCCCTCGCCTGCCGGGAGGGTTATGCCACCAAGGCCGAGATTGACGGCCATTCCCCCCAACTCAGCTGGGGCGCGGACGGCCACTCTGTGCAGGTGGAGGATCCCGGCGAGCATCTGGTGCTCCTGGAGATGGACCTGCTGCTCGCCACCCGCGAACGGGGAGCCGAGCGCGGCCTGGACCTCGACTTGCCCGCGGCGGCGGTGACGACGCTGGACCTGGAACTGCCCCCCGGCGTGAAGAAGCCGCTGCTGCGCACGACCGTGCGGGGCGAGACGGTGCCGGGGAAGCCCGCCCCGACGCCCGTGGTCAAGACCGAATCCCCCGCCAACGGGCCGACCCGGCTGAAGCCCCCGGCCCTCGGCCCCGTCGAGCGGCTGGAACTGACGTGGGAAGCCCAGGCGCCCGATACCGGGCCGGCGGTGCTCAACGTCATCAGCAGTCGCATCCTCGTCAAGGTGGGCGAGCGCCAGGTCAACACCTCCGCCACGATCACCCTGGGGGTGCGCCGCGGGCAGCTGAAGGAAGTCCAGCTGCTCCTGCCCCCGCAGGCGAGCGTCAGCGCGCCCGGTGCGGAGGACCGCGGCGTACACATCGATCCGCCGAAGGGACCCCTTCACACGGTCCGCCTCAGCAAGCCCACCTCCGACCCACTGACCCTCACCATCGAAGTCCCGCAGCAGGCCTCCGACGCTCCGGTCCCCGTCGGCCCGTTCGTCGTCCTTGGCGCCGTCCCTCAGCGCGGCGACATCCTGGTAACCGCCCCGGCCGAGATGACCCTCGACTACCAGCGGCGGGGGGAATCGCAGTACCTGCTGGCCCAGCGCGAGCCGGCCGAGGACGAGAAGCCCAAGGACACGACGGTCCTCGCCTTTCGGTACAGCACGCTGCCCGGGGTGGAAAAGGCAGCGCCGCCGCCCCCGTTCCTGCAACTGCTGGTCGCCCAGCGCAAGTTCGTCGTCGAAGCCTATGTCACTCACAACCTCCGCCTGGCGCCCGAGGGAGGGGGAGGCCGCAGCGCCTGGCGGCTCATCACCGCCATCGAACTCGGTATGAACGGCCCGCGCCTCGAACGCCTGCAGGTCCAACTGCCGCGCGGGTACACCTACGACGAGGGCGCCGGCGTGCGCCTTGACGGGAGTGGTGAGGTGTCGGCGGAATCACCACCCAACGACTCGGGCAACAATCCGATCCTGGGGATCCAGCTGACGCAGAGGCGCAAGGGGGCGAAGCTCACCTTCGAGGGGTATTACAACCCGGATAAGGTGACGGCTGGGGAGGCGGGGGAGGTGACCGTCGGGCTTCCGGTACTTCTGGGCCCGAAGGCGGACCGCGGGGGCCAGGTGTCGGTCACCCTGCCGTCGGACCTGGAATTGCTTCCGCGCCCCGGCTTCCTCTGGGAAGCCGGGAGTTCCGTGGGGCACAACAAGCGCACCGCGAAAACGGAGCGCTGGCCCGAGCGACTCGAGGTCGCCTGGCAGCCGTACCGCGCCCCGCTGACGGTCAACGGCGAGGCGCGCGTCATGCTGCAGGGGCGACAGGCAAGCGTTACGCACCGCCTCTGGCTTCCGCCGCCCGCGCCCGAGCAACTCGTACTCACAGTCCCCCGGGAGGCGGTCGGCCTCACGGTCGTGGGTGAGGCGGAAGGCCCCCTGCGCCGTGACGGCAAGGACGGCCGCACGGTGCAGCTCGTGCCGCCGGCCGACCGCGACCACCCGCTCGTCCTCCGCTACTCCTTCCGGCTCCCCGAGGGCGCCGCCGACTCGTTCCCGGTGCCGCTCGTGTGGCCGAGCAAGGCGACGGGGGGCGAGACACACGTCTGCGTCTGGAGCGACCCCGGCACCCGGCCGGAGCTGAAGGACGGCCCCTGGGAAGTACGGCGGACGGAAGAGGTCAAGGACGAGGGGAGTTATCCGTCGCTGGTGCTGGTGTCGCGCCAGCCCGGCGCGCCGCTGGCGCTGGGACTCGGCGAGGCGGCCGGCGTCGCCCTGGCGGCCTTCCGGGTGGAGAAGGCCCTGATCCAGGTGGTCGTCGGCGAAGGGGGCCAGCAGACTTACCGGGCCCGCTTCCTCCTCGGCCAGCTCGCCTCCCCCGCCCTCGACGTGGAGTTGCCGGCGCAGCTGTTCCGGCCGAACCCGAACCCCGCCGACGTGACCGTCCTGTTCGCGGGGAAGTTGGCCGCCTGGAAGCCGGTGGAAGACGGCAAGGAGACGGCCGTGAGCCGCACGGCTCGCGTGCAGGTGCCAGGCGACCTGAGCGGGAAAGCGGTCGTCCTGGAAGTCAACTACACGTTGTTGCCCGGCCGCGCCGTCTTGCAGACGCTGCTCCAGGCGCCGCAGCTGCGCGGCGACCCGGGGGCGGCCCCGGTGCG
>DATFNV010000253.1:0-4557 GCA_035266225.1 Gemmataceae bacterium | reverse complement strand
GCAGGCCATCGACGCCATCAGCGACGCCGACTGGGACGACGTGCTGGAAATCAACCTGTCGTCAGTGATGGTCCTGACGCGCGCCCTGGTGCCGCAGATGAAGGAGCGCCGCTGGGGGCGCATCATCCACATCACCTCGATCCTGGGGACGGTGTCGAAGGAGGGGCGCAACGCCTACTCGGCGACCAAGAGCGCCCTGATGGGGCTGGCCCGCGCCAGCGCCCTCGACCTGGGGCCGCACGGCATCACCGTCAACTGCATCGCCCCGGGGCCGTTCCTCACCGACCTGCCGATGAGCATCCTGTCCGCCGCCGAGAAGAAGACGTTCGCCGACCGTACCGCCCTGCTGCGCTGGGGCGAGCCGAAGGAAATGATGGGGCCGGCCCTGCTCCTGGCCAGCGACGCCGGCAGCTATATCACCGGCACCACGCTCGTCATCGACGGCGGCTACCTGGCGCGCTGAGGCATCCGTCGAGCGACCATGACCCCGCTGGATTACTACGATCGGGTCAATCCGGATCTCCTCCGTCTGCTGCCTTCAGACGCCCGGCTGATCGTCGAGGTCGGCTGCGGCAGCGGGGCCCTGGGGGCGGAGTACAAGCGCGTCAACCCCGCCGTCCGCTACCTCGGCGTCGAGCGCCATCGCCCCGCCGCGGAGCGGGCCGCCCGCCGCCTGGACCGGGTCGTCTGGGGCGATGCCGAACTGGTCAGCCCGGAACAGCTCGCCGTGGAGCCGGGCTCCCTCGACTGCCTGGTCTACGGCGACGTGCTGGAACACCTCGCCGCCCCAGGACGATAATGGGGAGCCGATGGAGACTCCTCGCTCCCGGGGGCTGCCGGGAACGCCCGTTCCGGGAACGAGAAGTCGCCCGTCCCCTCCCCGAGGCCTGTCCATGATCGACCTGAAGGCGGCGCGCGACGCCGGAGAGCAGTTCCTCGAAGTCCCCCTGGCCGGCCATTCGCTCCTGGAATGTCCCGCACTCAACAAGGGCAGCGCGTTCCTGGAGGAGGAGCGCCGCGCCCTCGGCCTGCTCGGCCTGCTGCCGCCCCACGTCAGCAGCCTGGAGGAGCAACTGGCCCGGCGCTACCTGGAATACCGCACGAAAGCCAACGACCTGGAGCGGTACGTGTTCCTCCGCGCCCTGCAGGACCGCAACGAAACGCTCTTCTACCGGCTGCTCCAGGATCACGTCACCGAGATGCTGCCCGTGATCTACACGCCCGCCGTGGGCGCCGCCTGCCAGCACTACAGCACCGTCTACCATCACCCGCGCGGACTCTTCATCCCCTTGATGCAGCGCGATGACCTGGACGCCATCCTGGCGAACCGCCCGTACCGCGCGGTGGACGTGATCGTCGTGACCGACGGCGAGCGCATCCTCGGCCTGGGGGACCAGGGCATCGGTGGCATGGGCATCCCCGTCGGGAAGCTGGCGCTGTACACCCTGTGCGGCGGCATCCACCCGGCGCGGGCGCTGCCCATCGTGCTCGACGCGGGGACGGACAACCCCGAGCTGCTCGCCGACCCGCTCTACCTGGGCTGGCGGCACCCACGCGTCCGCGGGCCCGACTACGACGCCTTCATCGAGGCGTTCGTCGCGGCGCTGGAGCGCCACCTGCCCGGGGTGCTGCTCCAGTGGGAGGACTTCGGCCGGGGCAACGCCCGCAGACTGCTGGATCGTTACCGCGACCGCATCTGCTCGTTCAACGACGACATCCAGGGGACCGGCGCCGTGACGCTGGCGGCCCTGCTCGCCGCCCTGCGCGTGACCGGCGTCCCGCTCACCGGACAGCGCGTCGTGATCCTCGGGGCGGGCTCGGCCGCAACCGGGATCGCCGACCAGATCGCGGCCGCCCTGCGGCACGAGGGGTTAGCGTCGGACGAGGTGCGCGCCCGGCTGTGGCTGGTCAATCGCCGCGGGTTGGTCCACACCGGCCGCGCGGACCTGGACCCGTCCCAGCGGCCTTACGCCCAGCCGCAGGAGCGCGTGGCCGGCTGGCCGCGCGACGCCGCCGGGGCAGTCGGGTTGCTCGACGTGGTGCGGCAGGTGCGGCCGACGGCCCTGGTGGGCGTCGCCGGGCAGCCGGGCATCTTTACGGAAGAAGTGGTGCGCGCACAGGCCGCACACGTGGAGCGGCCGATCATCTTTCCGCTGTCCAACCCGACCTCGCAGAGCGAGGCTGCCCCCGCCGACCTCATCGCCTGGACGGCCGGCCGCGCCGTGGTCGCCACCGGCAGCCCGTTCCCGGACGTCGCTTACCAGGGGGCGGCGGTCCGCATCAGCCAGTGCAACAACGTTTACATCTTTCCGGGGGTCGGGCTCGGCGTGATCGCGTCGGGGGCGCGGCGCGTGACGGACGAGATGTTTCTGGCAGCGGCCCGCGCCCTGGCCGACTGTTCGCCGGCCAACTCCGACCCCCGGGCCCCCCTGTTCCCGCCGCCCGAGGAGCTGCGCGCCGTGTCGCGCCGGATCGCGCTGGCGGTCGGAGCCGCGGCGCAGCGACAGGGCCTGGCCGAGGCGCTGGCGCTGGAGGAGTGGGAGCGCCGGGTGGACGCCCGGCGCTGGGAGCCGCGCTACCTGCCGCTGCGACGGCCACAGTAGCGCCGCTCAGCAGGCTCAGAGGAACTCGCGGTGCGGTGGGGCGAATGGCCGGATCTCCTCGCGCAGGCCGCGCAGGTTCGCCCCGTGCCGACCCAGGGAGCCGAACGTCCGGACGGCGTCCGGGCAGGGGAAGTTGGCGATGCCGCCCCCTGCAGGGCGGCCATGCTCGCTGCGTGCCCCCCCCCACGGGCAGTTCGCCAGGATGGGTTGATCGGGTGTCGCGGCCAGCTCGGCGACCAACCGGGCCGTGCGCTCGGGGTCGATGGCGGCGGCGGGCGTCAGGATGGCGAGCAGCCCATCGCTGCCGGGGTCGTGAAGGGCGGCGGCCGCGACGCGGGCGAAGCGCAAGCGGCCCACCCTCACCCTTCGACGTCCGCCTTGGTCAGCCCGTGCTGCTTCTGATGGTGCGGGCCGTCGAAGAATTGCGTCGATTTGAAGCGCTCGTGCCGCCCGTCCCCGGCCACCTCCTTCACCTTGTCCCGCAGCGACTGCTGCTCGCCCTCGGTCATCCTCTTGAAGCCGCGGCCGATGCCGAGGTTTTGCTCCAGTACCTTCATCGAGTCGATGCCCGTCACCAGGCTAGCGATGTCCTGGGACAGGGCGTAGCGGATCGCCTCCTCGGCCGAGCAGACCTTGGCGGCGACGAGGCGCCCCGGCTGGCCGCCGCCCAGGCTCTTCATGCCGATGGGCCCGGCCCCCTGCTTGATCGCCTCCGGCACCACCTGCCGGGCGAAGCTGCGGTAGAAGTAGTCGCAGACGTTGATCGGCATCTGCACCGTGTCCCAGCGGTGCTTACCGAGCATCTTCAGGTGGATGCGCGGGTCCTTGTGGCCGGTGAAGCCGAGGAAGCGCACCTTGCCCTCCTTCTGGGCCTTGAGCGCCTCCGCCAGCCCGCCCTTCTCGATCACCCAGTCGGGGTCGTTGTCGTAGTTGATCTCGTGGAACTGCCACAGGTCGAGCACGTCGGTCTGGAGGCGGCGCAGGCTGTCCTCGAGGTTTTTGCGCGTCCCCTTGGCGTCGCGCTCGCAGTTCTTGGTCATAAGGAAGACCTTCTTGCGGTAGCCGCCCTGGGCGAGCGCCTGGCCCATGATCTCCTCGCTGCCGCCGTCGTGGTAGTCCCAGGCGTTGTCGAAGAAGGTCAGGCCGTTATCGACGGCGGCGTGCATGATCTTGATGGCCTCCTGCTGGTCCTTGACGGCGCCAATGTGCCAGCCGCCCAGGCAGAGAAGGGAGACGCGCACGCCGGTCTTGCCCAGCTCGCGTGTTGGCAGTCCCTTCGAGGTGCCTTCCCCAGCGCTGGCGACCTCGGCCACCCCCAGTGCCGCGGCGCCGGCCAGCGTCATTTGCAGGAAATCGCGTCGGCTGTTGTTGTGCTCGGCCATGATGCTACCCTCCCGAAACGGTGTCCCGGCCGGGCGCCGCCCGCGCGGCGCCCTCCTACGGATCATTGTCATCGCGCGCCCGGGCGGTGCCAAGCAGAATCCGCCGTCGTGGCGTCTCCCGGAAAAAAAGGTCAACGCCGCGTCGTCCTTCACCAAACCCGCCCTCAGTAATCCCTCAATCCTTGCGGCATTGCGGGACCGCCGGGCCGTCTTGGCGTTGGCGTCTTCGACGAACAGGTAGACCTGGAAGCCGAGGCCGGACATGGTCGTTAAGAGGCCACCGGGAAGGCGGTGGCTGCTGCGGTGGCTGGCGTGGGTTTGCGCACAATTGGGGGGTTTGCGCACAATTCGCCGCGAATTCTGCGCAAACCCCCCGGCGAGCGCAACCCCGGGTGGGGCGGTCCGTTGCGCCGTCCCACGGCGGCGCCGAAGGGCATGGTTCAGAAACGGGCCGTTTCAGGTGGCGCGGGTCCGTGCCCGTGCCCGTGCCCGTGCCCGTGCCCGATTCCAGACCGGGCACGGGCACGGGCACGGGCACGGGCAGAGCGCGACCCGCGTTTGAACCAGCCCCG
>DATFNV010000252.1:0-13808 GCA_035266225.1 Gemmataceae bacterium | reverse complement strand
AGCCCAGGCTGGGGCCAGATGAAATACGTCGCCCGCGGCGTCGAGTGGCACGGCCTGCGTCCCGAGGTCCAGCGCAGCCACAAGAACGACGGCACCTGGCAGAAGGTGCGCTTCGGCGCCGACAACCCGGCCGACACCCTGGTCCTCGACCTGCGCAACCCGCAGTTCCCCGAGGCGGGCCGCATGACCTTCGACCTCTTCCTCGCCTGCGACGCCCACGTCGATTACACCCACCAGGAGTGGGAGAACGGCCACAAGCTCTACGACGGCAGCGTCCGGGCCCGCCTGCGCCTGAAGCTGAACCTGTCGTGCGAGGCGACGACGCGGCTGGAGTCGAACGGCTCGATCCTGCCCGACGCGGTGTTTCGGCTGCGCGTGACCCGGGCCGACCTGACCTACGACAACTTCGTCACGGAGCACGTCGCCGGCGTCGGCGGCGAACTGGCGAAGGTGATCGGCGACGCCTTCCGCGGCGGGCTGAGGCAGTGGCGCCCGTCGCTGGAGCGCGAGCTGCTGTCGCGGGCCGACGCCGCCATCGTCAAGGCCGGCGACACCAAGGAGGTGCGCGTCAACCTCGTCAGCCTGTTCGCCAAGAAAGGCAAGCTCACGCCGGGGCCGTCGCTCGACGTCCTCAAGGGGATCAAGGGGAAGTGAGCCGCTTGTGACTTCGCAACTCTGCTGCTCTCCCTGGCGGCCGCGGCGTTTTTCAGCCATGATCGAACAGGGCCGTAACCGTCGGCCGCGCGCGGGCGTCCAACCCCGTGTGGTCGCGGGCTGATTGCGGACCCCCGGGAGAGCCTGCCTCATGTCCGAGCCGTGGAACCTTCCCGAACGCGAAGTGACCCCGGAGAAAGTCGTCGTGTCGCGGCGGCGCTGGCTGAAGGCCGCCGGCCTCGGGGCGCTCGCCGTGGGCGGTGGGGGCGCGGCGTGGTGGCACTGGCTGCGCCCGGGGTCCGATAAGGAAGTGCTCGGCACTACCTTGGCCAACGCGCCGGCGAAAGACCTCTACCCCGCTGCCCGGAGCGACCGCTTTGCGGAAGTGGACCGGCCCTTGACGAAGGAGGTCGAGGCCGCCCGCTACACCAACTTCTACGAATTCGCCGGCACCAAGAACGTGTGGAATTACATCGATGCCTTCCAGCCGGTGCCCTGGGCGGTCGAGGTGACGGGGCTGGTGGCGAAGCCGCGCACCTACGACATCGACGACCTGGTGCGGGCGTTTCCGCTGGAGGAGCGCGTCTACCGCCACCGCTGCGTCGAGACGTGGGCGATGGCCGTGCCGTGGACGGGCTTTCCGCTGTCCGCCCTGCTCAGGAGCGCCGAGCCGCTGCCGGCGGCGCGCTTCGTCCGCTTCGTGTCCTTCGACAACCCGCGGCAGGCGCGCCGCCAGAGCGACCGCTCGCAGCCGTGGCCCTACACCGAGGGGCTGACGCTGGACGAGGCGACGAACGAGCTGGCCTTCATCGCGACGGGGATGTACGGCCACCCGCTGCTCAAGCAGCACGGGGCGCCGGTGCGGCTGGTGGTGCCGTGGAAGTACGGCTTCAAGAGCGCCAAGTCGATCGTCCGCGTGGAGCTGACCGACAGGCAGCCTGCCACCTTCTGGAACACGATTTCGCCGCACGAATACGACTTTTCGGCCAACGTCAACCCGGACGTGCCGCACCCGCGCTGGCCGCAGCACACCGAGACGATGCTCGGGACCGAGGAGCCACGACCGACGCAACTCTACAACGGCTACGGCGAGTGGGTGGCGAAGCTGTACAAGACCTGACCGTTTAGAAACTGTAACGACAATGACTTCGCCGCTTGCGGCTTCGCAATCGTTCCTGCGAAGCCGCAAGCGGCAAGAGGGGTGTTGAGACAGTTTCTAAACGGGTCACTTCCCCTTTCCGATGCAATAGAGATAGCTCTTGCCGCGGATGAAGAGCTTGCCGCCGGCGACGGCCGGCGTGGCGAGGACCGGCTCGCCGACGTCGTTCTTCGCCAACAGCTTGAACTTCGGCTCGGCGGCGAAGACGAAGACCTTGCCGCTCTCGTCCACCGCGTAGACCTTGTCCTCGATCAGCACCGGCGAGGCGGTGAAGGCCTCGCCGAGCCGTTCGTGCCAGACGGTCTCGCCGGTCTCGGTGACCGTGCAGCCGGCGAAGCCGGTGTCGCTCACCCAGTACAGGTGATCGCGGCGGCTGAGGAAGCAGGGAACGTACGGCATGAACTTCGACTTCTTCGACTCCCAGACCAGCTTCGGCCGGGTGCCGTCCTTGCTGCCGGGCCGCAAGGCGACGGTGGTACGGTAGCCGATGCCATCACCGCTGTTGACGATGATGAAGCCGCCTTCGGCCAAGAGCGGCGAGGCGACGGTGCGCAGCGGCTGGCCCTCGAACGACCAGTCGTACTGCCAGTTCTTGGCGCCGCTGGCAGGGTCGTAGCCGGTGACGCCCGTCGTGCTGCCCACGACCAGCTCCACTCCGTCGCCCTTGCGATTCAGCTGGAAGGGAGTCGAGTAGCACGCCCGATTCTGGAAATGCTCGCGCTTCGTCTCCCACGCCTTCTTGCCCGTTTTGGCCTCGATCGCCAGGACCGAGGCGCCTTCCCCCTGGTCGTTGAGGAGAATGACCTTGCCGTCGCAGAGCATCGGCGACGCGCCCGCGCCGTGGTCGCTGCTGAACTTGCCAATGTCGTACTTCCAGAGGTGATCCCCCTTGAAGTCGAAGGCGTGCAGGGCCACCGCCTCGCCGTCCCAGAAGTAGCCGTAGACGCGCTCGCCGTCCGTGGCCGGCGTGGACGAGGCCAGCGAGTTCTTCGCGTTCATCCGCGACTTGCCGCCGGGGACGGATTTCTTCCAGACCTCCTTGCCATCGGTCGTGCTCAGGCAAAGGAGGTAGCGCTCCTTGCCGTCGGTGCTGGCCGACTGGATGAACAGGCGGTCGCCCCACACGATCGGCGATGAGTTGCCGGCGCCGGGCAGCGCCACCTTCCAGGCCACGTTTTCGTCGGTCCACTTGACGGGAATGTCGCTGTCGTCGCTGCCGCCGGTGCCGTTGGGGCCACGAAAACGCGGCCAATTGCCGGCGTCGGCCGTCAGCGCCGGCCCGATGGCGGCGCACGCCGCCAGCAGCAAGAGCCCGCTGAGTCTGCGAAGGTGCATGGTGCGGTTCCTCATGTCGTTCTCGGACGTACGGTCAGCCGGCGATTATCGTATGGGTCTCGGCCATCATCGCGTATGATTGATCCACTTCCCCGACGCCTCGCCGAGGTTTTCCACCGATGTCCCTCCGTCAACCTCACGTTCCCCGCTTCGGCAGCCGCCGCGACTTCCTCCTGAAGGCGGGGGGCGGTTTCGGGGCCCTCGCCCTGTCGGCCCTCCTCCGGCACGAGCACCTGCGCGCCGCCCCCGGTCGCCGGGAACAAGCCGACGGCTCGCCAAGCCCCCCCCACTTCGCGGCGAACGCGAAGTCGGTGATTTTCCTTTTCATGGAAGGGGGACCGAGTCATCTCGACACCTTCGACCCGAAACCGGAGCTGACCCGGCTGCACGGCCAGAAACTGCCGGCGAGCTTCGGCCCGGTCCTCACGGCGATGGGCGTGGGCGGCAACACGCTGCTCGCCAGCAAGCACACCTTCCGTAAGCACGGGCGGAGCGGCATCGAGGTTTCCGACTGGCTGCCGCACACCGCGGGCTGCGTCGATGACCTGGCCGTGGTGCGCTCCTGCTGGGCCGACGGCCTCAACCACGTCGGCTCCGTCTGTCAGATGAACACCGGCTCGATCTTGGCCGGCCGGCCGAGCCTGGGCGCGTGGGCCCTGTACGGCCTCGGCAGCGAGTCGCAGAACCTGCCGGGCTTCGTGGTCATGAGCGACGCCGGCGAGCCGGTCGGCGGCGCCCGCAACTGGGGCACGGCCTTCATGCCGGCCACCTACCAGGGCACCTGGTTGCGCAGCGGGCCCAGTCCCATCCTGGACCTGCACCCGCCCGCCGAGATCGATCCACAGCGGCAGCGTTCCAAGCTCGACCTGCTCAAGGCGCTGAACGACAAGCACCGCGCTGCCCGTCCCGACGACAGCGACCTGGCGGCCCGCATCAACGCCTACGAGCTGGCCTTCCGCATGCAGGCCGCGGCGCCCGAGGCGGTCGATCTGTCGCGGGAGACGGAGCACACCAAGGAGGAGTACGGCCTCGGGCGCAAGGAGTGCGCCGAGTTCGGACACCGCTGCCTGCTGGCGCGGCGGCTGGTCGAGCGGGGCGTGCGCTTCGTGCAGGTGTACTGCGGCGGCGGCAGCCAGTGGGATGCCCATAGCGACCTGGAAGGGAACCATACGCGGATGTGCGGCCGCTGCGATCGGCCGACGGCGGCGCTCTTGAAGGACCTGAAGCGGCGCGGCCTGCTCGACTCGACGCTGGTGGTCTGGGGCGGCGAGTTCGGCCGCACCCCAATGAGCGAGGGAAGCAACGGCCGAGATCACAACCCTTATGGATTCACGATGTGGTTGGCGGGCGGCGGGGTCAAGGGGGGGCGGGTCATTGGCACGACCGACGAACTGGGACTGCGGGCGGTGGAGAACAGGGTCCACGTCCACGACCTGCACGCGACCATCCTGCACCTGCTCGGCTTCGAGCACACCAAGTTGACGTTCTTCCACAACGGCCGCGACGAGCGCCTGACCGAGAACGCGGGGCGGGTGGTGAAGGAGCTGTTCTAGCCGCTTGCGGCTTCGCAGGAAAGATTGCGAAGCCGCAAGCGGCTCACGGGACCGCGACGGCCGCCAGCAGCGTGCGGTCATCGAGGTCCGGCGCGTCGCCGCGGTAGTTCAGGTAGTGGCGCTCGACGTGCTCAACCAGCCGCCGCGCCCGCCGCGGCCCCATGCGGACGGCGTCGGCGAGCCGTTCCTTGCTGAACATCTCCCCCGTTCCGTTCATCCCTTCGACTAGACCGTCGGTGTACAGCAGCAAGCCGTCGCCGGGCGTCAGGGTGATTGCCTTCTCCGTCCAGGCGTCGGGCCCCAGCACGCCCAGCGGCAGGCCGTCCGTCGGCTCCAGCTCCCGCACGTGGTGGTTGCGGCGGCGGAGCAGCGGCAGCGGGTGCCCGGCCAGGGAGTAGCTTAGACGCCGCGCGGCCGGGTCGAATACGCCGTAAAAAGCGGTCGCAAACATCCCATCCGGCGCTAACGTCCGCAGGCGCTGACTGAGGAGCGCCAGGACACGGCTCGGCGGGGCGCCCGGCTCCGGGCAGGAGTGCAGCAGCGTGTGCAGCATGGCCGTGCCAACCGCGGCGCCGACGCCGTGACCGCTCACGTCGGCCAGGAACAGCCCCCAGCGCCCGTCCGGCAACGGCAAGACGTGGTAGTAGTCGCCGCCGGCCCGGCTGCACGTCACGTAAGAGGCGCCCAGCTCGAGGCCGTCGATGGCCGGCAATTCCGCCGGGAGCAGGGCGCGCTGCACCCGGCCGGCCTGCTGCATCTCCTCGTCGAGCTTGCGGTACGCCTCGTCGAGCTGCTGCGCCAGCACCAGGTTGTTGACCGCCCGGCCGAGGAGGTTGGCGTGCAGCAGGAAGTTTTCCAGGTCGGTCGCGGTGAAGGCGTCCGACTCGCGGCTGAGGAGGGTCACCATGTTGAGCGGCTCGCCGTGGTCGTAACTGGGGACGCAGGCCAGGGAGCGCATGCCGTCGAGGTGCTCGCGTGCCGGGTCGTCGGTGTCCACCTCCAGGCGGTTGAGGACGGCCGGCTTGCCGACGTAGAGCAGTTCGCCGAGCAGACCGCGGTCGAGCAGCGGCAGGCGGTGCGCCTCGGTCCAGGGATTGATGGGCTCGCGCCAGCGCCAGGAGCGGGTGATGCGGTAGTGAGGCGCGACGAGGTCGCGGCGGCTGAGGCTCAGGAAGCCGTCGCGGCGGACGAGGAACGCCCCCTGGCGGGCGAAGACGCGCACGAGACGCTCGGCGTCGTCCTGGACGCTCATCTCCATGACGAGGTCGTCGATGCGCCGCAGCCGCGAGGGGACATGGCCGTTGCCCGCGGGCGCGAGGGGGGCGCCCGGCGCGGCTGACCCTTCGAGCGGAGCGGATACCGGATGCAAGGGCCTTGTCCCCCACAACCTCTCTTGTTCGCGCCGCCCGGGGTCGGCTACGATGCCCCCGTCGGCGCCTCTTCCCTGGAATCTTACCAGATCCGCCGCTTCCTGTAAAATGAGAGGCAGTGCGAGGACCGATCTCCATGTGGCCCAACTCCCCCGAGACGCAAGAACTGCTCGACAAGGCCAAACAGGGCCAGGCCGGCGCCGTCGAGCGCTTGCTGGAGACCCACCGCGAGCCGCTGCGGCGCATGATCGGCCTGCGCCTCGACCCGGCCCTGGCCGGCCGCGTCGATGCCAGCGACATCGTCCAGGACGTGATGCTCGAGGTGAGTCAGCGCCTGGCCGACTACCTGCGCCACCCGGCGATGCCGTTTCACCTGTGGGTGCGGCACATCGCCAAGGACCACGTGATCGACGCCCACCGCCGCCACCGCCAGGCCCAGCGCCGCAGCCTTGACCGCGAACAGCCCCTCGTGCCGGCCGGCCTCGCCGACCAATCGTCACTGGAATTAGCTGGCCAATTCCTGGACAGGGAGATGACGCCGGCCACCGCCGCGGTGCGCCACGAGCTGCAGCGGCGCATGGAGCAGGCCGTCGCCAGCCTCGACGAGGACGACCGCGAGATCATCCTCATGCGCCATTACGAACAGCTGTCCAACCAGGAAGTCGCCACGGCGCTGCACCTCACCGAGGCCGCCGCGTCGATGCGCCACCTGCGCGCCGTCCGCCGGCTGCGCGCGGCACTGTTGGGAGAAGGGGACAGCGCGTAGCCGCTTGCGGCTTCGCACGTCTTGCGAAGCCGCAAGCGGCTGGGAAGAGAACCAACCATGTCCACGTCCGAAACCGCCGCCGAGCGCGACGAGCGCCTCGCCGCCCTGCTCGGCGAGTTGACCGAGGCGCGGCGCTGCGACAAGCCGGCCGACGTGGACGCCCTGGCCCGGCAGCACCCCGACCTGGGCGACGAGCTGCGCGCCCTCTGGGTCGCCGTCCAGCTCGCCGAGCAATTCGCCCCGCCCCCGCCCTCCGAGGCGCCCACCCTCCTTCGGGGTACGGGACACGTGCGCTCCCACAGCGCGGAGGACCTACCGCGGCAGTTCGGCGAGTTCACGCTCCTGGAAGAAGTCGGCCGCGGGGGCATGGGCATCGTCTACCGGGCGCGGCAGACCAGCCTGCACCGCACCGTGGCCCTCAAGGTGATCCAGCGCGGCGAACGCGCCCGCTTCCAGTTCGAGGCCGAGGCGGCGGCGAAGCTCGACCACCCGAACATCGTCCCCGTCCACGGGGTCGGCGAGCACGACGGCCAGCCGTACTTGTGCATGAAGTACGTCGAGGGCACGACCCTCGCCCGCCTCGTCGCCGACAACCCGCTGCCGCCGCGCGAGGCGGCGCGCTACGTCGCCCAGGTGGCGCGGGCCGTCCACTTCGCCCACGACAACGGCATCCTGCACCGTGACCTGAAGCCGGCCAACGTGCTCATCGACCGCCAGGGCCGCCCGTACGTCAGCGACTTCGGCCTGGCCAAGCAAGTGGTCGGCGGGCCGCAGCTGACCGTGAGCAACGCCATCGTCGGCACCCCCAGCTACATGCCGCCGGAGCAGGCCAGCGGCCACCGAGGCCACCTGAGCCCGGCCAGCGACGTCTACAGCCTCGGCGCCGTCCTCTACGAGTTGCTCACCGGCCGGCCGCCCTTCCGCGCCGCGACGCCGGTGGACACGCTGCTGCTCGTCCTCGACCAGGAGCCGGTGCCGCCGCGGCAGCTCAACCCGCAGGTGGACCGCGGACTAGAATTGATCTGCCTGAAATGTCTTCAGAAGCACTCCGACCTGCGCTACCCCAGCGCCGCGGCCCTGGCCGACGACCTCGACCGCTTCCTCAACGACGAGACGCCGTCGGTCTGGTCGGGGAAGTTCGCCGACGTCATCGGTGGCGCCTTCCGCGAGACGCACCACGCCGCGGTCCTGGAGAACTGGGGCGTGCTGTGGATGTGGCACGCCGCCATGACCTTTTTGCAGTGCGCGGCGACGGCGGGGCTGGCGGCGGCGCACGTGGAGCAGCGCTGGCCGTACCTGCTCATCTGGGTGGTCGGGCTACTGGTCTGGTGCGTCATCTTCTGGTCGGTGCGGAAGCGCGGCGGGCCGGTGCTGTTCGTCGAACGCGTCATCGCTCACGTCTGGGGCGCCGGCGTGATCGGGACAATCGGCGTCTTTTTCGTCGAGATGCTGATGGGGCTGGGGGTGCTGACGCTGTCGCCGATCCTGGCGCTGCTGGCCGGCATGGTCTTCACGGTCAAGGCCGGCCTGCTGTCCGGCGAGTTTTATTGCCACGCCGCGGCGCTGTACCTGACGGCCGTGGTCATGGCCGCGCTCATGACGTGGTACCTGCCAGCCGGCCCGCTGCTGTTCGGCGTCGTGATCGCGGTCTGCTTCTTCCAGCCGGGGTTGAAGTACTACCGGCAGCAGGCGAAGCGCGAGTAGCCGCTTGCGGCTTAGCGTTCGCGCCTCGAAAGGAGTTCACGGTCGCCACAACCTTTCGCGGAAGGGTGGAGGTTCCGGAAGGAAGGGGCGACGGCGGGGCCGCTCACAGCTCGCCTTCGGCGGCGAGGATGGCGCGTAGGCCGCGGGCGATGAGGGAGTCGCGACTGATCCCCTTCTTCTTCGCTAGGGCGTCGGACCGCGCCAGCAGCTCCAACTCCAGGCTGACGGAAACTTCTCGCATCCCGTCCCTGGCACGGGCCTGGTCCCAGCGGGCGCGCTCCTCGGGGGTGAGCGGGTGAAAGCTGTCGGCAACCCCCTCCTCGTCGAACTCGGCAGTGCTGCGCGCGAGTTCCTTGGCGGTCATTTCTGTGAAGGGCTTGTGCGGGCTCTTGCGGTTCACTTCAGCCTCCGGCGATGCTGTCGCTTTTCGCGCTCGGTCAGCGGGCGGGCGTGGATGACGAAGACGGTCGCATCCTCGTCGAGGACGAAGACCACTTGAAGCAGCCGGCCGCCCCGCCCGCCGCCCCAGACGAGCCATTTGTCGTCTTCACGGCGAAGGGGGTATGGCGACCGCGCTGCGGAAACGACCCGTTCGGCCTCCTCCGGATCAACCCCGTGAGTGGCCAGGTGCTCGACATTCCAGTCATTCCACCGGAATTCCACGGCAGGGACTCCCCCACAATAGCCCCATTCTAATCGCTTCCCGTAGCGACGGCGATGGCAGGGCGCTCGGTAACTTCCGGCCCGCCGCCGCTTGTGCCCGCCCCGGCCGTCGATACAGTAAGCGGATGCGTGGGGCGGCGCTCATCCCTGACCCTTCCTTGACGTAAAGGACGTACCATGCGACGAATCTCATTGGCCCTGCTAGCTGGGCTACTGATCCTCCTCCCCGTCACGGGCCGTGCGGCCGACGAAGGACCGGCCGGGAACTGGAAGATGTCGCTCTTCCAGAAAGGCAAGAAGCGGCTGGTCGGCCTGGTCCATCTGGAATCCGCCGACGGGAAGTGGACTGTGAAGATGATCGAAGGGGGGATGAAGCTCAGCGACCCCAAGGTGGCCGACGGGATGCTCCGCTTCACACTGTCCGCGGAAGACGGGGCCTTCAAGTTTGAAGGGCGGCTGCCCAAGGGAGACGCCAAGATGATCACCGGGAGCGTCGAGGTCGGCGACCGCGCCATCCCGGTCGAACTCGAGCGGACCAACCTGAAGGCCCTGGACGAGTTCGAGTTGCAGAAAGAGGCGCTCACCAAGGCGACCGGCTACGAGGTCACCAACATCGCCATCACCCTGCTCGCCCAGGCGGAGAAGCAGAAGGCCAAGCCGGAGGACGTGCGGAACTGGGCGGATAAGGCGTACAAGGCCGCCGAGCCCTACGGGGCGCGCGTGCAGGCCCACGACACGCTGCGGATCGCCGAGATGCTCTCGGATCAGGACGGCTACGGCGACGTGGCCGTGACCTTCGCGCGCCGGGCCGAGCGCAACCTGGACTCCAAGGCCAAGTTGTCGCAGACGAAACGCGTCCTCGATATCCTGGCCGCGGCGCTCAAGAAAGCCGGCAAGGCGGACGAGGCCAAGGAGGTCGAAGCCCGCATCGACAAACTCAACCCCGAGATCAAGCCGAAGCCGTTCGCCGGCCGCAAGGCCAAGAGCGATCGCGTCGTGCTGGTCGAACTGTTCACCGGCGCGGAGTGCCCGCCGTGCCTCGCCGCCGACAAGGCGTTCGACGCTCTGGAGAAGACCTACAAGCCCGGCGAGGTCGTCCTCCTCGAATACCACCAGCACATCCCCCGCCCCGATCCGCTCACCAACCCCGCCAGCGAGCGCCGCCTCCGCTACTACGTTCCCCCCATGGAAAGCGGCACCCCGATGCTCTTCCTGAATGGCAAGTTGAAGTCCGAGGACGGGGGCGGTGACTTCGAGGCCTCCGAGAGGTACGACGAGTACGTCGAGGGCATCACCCCGCTGCTGGAGACGCCCGCCAACGGCGTCCTCAAGGTCACTGCCAAACGCGCCGAGAACAAGGTCGAAATCACGGCCGAGGCGAGCGAGGTCGATGCCAAAATGGACAGCAACGTCAGGCTGCGTCTTGCCCTCGTCGAGGAAAAGGTCCAGTACAAGGGCGGCAATGGCATTCCCGAATACCATCACGTCGTCCGCGACATGCCCGGCGGCCTCGCCGGCATCCCCGTCAAGGGCGGGTCCGCCAAACAGTCGGTGACGGTCGATCTCGACGACCTGAAGAAAGAACTCAAGAAATACCTTGAGAACTACAACAAGGAGAGCGAGGACAAGTTCCCGAAAAAATTGCCCGAGATCGAGCTGAAGAACCTGCGCGTCGTCGCTTTCCTTCAGAGCGACAAGACCCAGGAGGTAATGCAGGCGATGCAGGTCGATGTGAAGGCCGAGAAGTAACGCGCCGGCGCTTGCCGTTTCGCGCTCGCCGTGTCCGGCCGGACGCGGCGAGCGCGAAACGCAAACCGGTTCCCCCGCTTTCCCTCCTTGCCCCCCTTGTGCCCCTGCGGGCACCTCGCCTTGCTTCTTTCCGTCGGACCTGCCACAATTCCGCCCCGCGTGAGGGGGCGACGGCGCCCCGGATCGCCACAACCCAATCAGGGAGGAGCGGGGCGGTCATGGCTCGCATCGTGCGCTGGGCCCTCGTAACGGCGATCATCGTCCTGGTGGCGGTGCTGCCGTTCGTGCATTTCCGCTACGTCTACGCGCACGGCAAGCGCCTGCGCGAGGTCGAGCCGGGCCGCGTCTACCGCAGCGGGCAGCTGAACGCCGACGGCCTCCGCGCCGCCCGCGATCAGTACGCCCTCCGCACCGTCATCTGCTTGCGCGACGACGACCCCGACCCCGACGTGGACCTCGGCTTCCTCCCCGGCAGCGGCACCGTCAAGGAGAGCGAGCTGTGCCGCCAACTGGACCTGCGCTTCGTCTTCATCGCGCCGGACCTGGTTTCGCGCCGCCAGGTGCCGGGCCGGCGCCCCGAGGCGATCGAGCGCTTTCTCGATGTGATGGACGACCCGGCGTCGTACCCGGTGCTGATCCACTGCAACGCGGGGCTGAACCGTACCGGCGTGCTGGTCGCGGTCTACCGCATGGAGTACCAGGGTTGGAGCCGGGCCGAGGCGTTCCGCGAGACGTCGGACAACGGCTTCGGCCGCAGCCAATGCACCGCCGCCAACGACTACATCAAGCAGTACATCCTTACCTACAAGCCGGGCCTGCGCCAGCCGGAGGCGATCCGAGAGAAGTCAGAAGACAGAAGTCAGAAGACAGAATGCGCAGGAGGCTGCCTGGCGCCCGTTCCGCCCCTCGAGGGCCGACGACAGAAGCCGGACAACGCTCGTAAACCCTTCTGACTTCTGTCTTCTGTCTTCTGACTTCTCCGGGAGGGAGCCCGTGATCAAATACATCGACTGGCTGCTGGTCAAAGGCTACTTCAAGGCGTACCTCGTCTGCCTCGTCAGCCTGCTCAGCCTGTACATCGTCATCGACATGTTCATGAACCTGGACGAGTTCACGTCGCATCACCACGGCCTGGTGCCGGTGCTCAAGCACATCGCCGGGTTCTACGGCTACCGCATCCCGAAGTTCTTCGACCAGCTGTGCGAGCCGATCGTCCTGCTGGCGGCGATGTTCACCGTGGCACTGATGCAGCGCAGCAACGAGCTGATCCCGTTGCTGTCGGCGGGCGTCTCGACGCGCCGCGTCGTGCTGCCGGTCCTCGTCAGCGCCTGGATCATGCTCAGCCTGGCCGTCGCCAACTGCGAGTTGCTCATTCCCCACATCGCCGCCAAGCTCTCGCTGGAGAGGGACGACCCGGAGGGGGGTAAGGAGCTGCAGGTCCACGGGGACTACGAACCCAACCGCATCCTCATCAACGGGGACCGTGGCCAGCGGAAAGAGATGGTTGTCAAGCCCTTCTACTGCACGATCCCCGGCAACATCGGCGGCCACCTGATCGAGATCAGCGCCGAGGAGGGGCGCTATATCCCCAGGGAGGACGACAAGCCGCTCAGCGGCGGCTGGCTGCTCACCAAGGCGACGCCGGACAAGATCGACGGCTGGGAGCGCAAGGACGTGCTGGAAACGATCGCGTCCGACCCCGGCAAGTATTTCCTGCACACGCAGAAGGTCGATTTCGACTCCCTGACGCGCCAGTCGAAGTGGTTTCAACTCGCCTCGACGGTGCGGCTGTACGAGGAGCTGCAGAGGCCGGACACGGTGCGCGTGCCGCAGATGGCCGTGCTGTTCCACATGCGGCTGACGCGGCCGGTCCTGGGCATGATCCTCGTCTTCATGGGGCTGTCAGTGATCCTGACCGACCAGAACCGCAACGTCTTCATCAGCGCCGGCCTGTGCCTGGTGCTGTGCGCCCTGTTCTTCGCCGCCATCTTCGCCTCCAAGCAGCTCGGCGATACCGACATCCTTTCGCCGGCACTGGCCGCCTGGCTGCCGGTCCTCGTTTTTGGCCCGCTCGCCTTCGTTATGTTCGACGCGGTCCACACCTGACCCCCGCGCTCGCCGTTAGAGGGGGGGGACTTATCATTACGGGATGATTGAGTTCTTCCGCGAGCCGCTGCGGCGAGTCGAGGCCGAGTCGCGCGCCTTCCTCGCCTCGGACTCGGCCCGGCGGCCGGATCGCAAGGTCATCGTCGTCCTCCTCACGGTGGCCCTCGGCCTGACGGTCCAGCACTTCGTGGCGATGGAAGAAGGCATCGAGCCGGTCGCGGAACTGCTGCGCGACCTGGGCCTGGCGGAACTCGCCGACGACTTGCACGAAACGATGTGGCTCGTCCCGGCGGCCAAGATGCACCGGCTGACGTGGTGGTCGGCCATCTCGCTGCTGGTCTACGTCGCCGTGCCGATGCTGATCGTCCGGCTCGTGTTCCGGGAGCGGCTGCGCGACTACGGGGTGAAGATGGGGGGCGTCTTCGCCGACTTCTGGGTTTACGCCCTCATGATGGCGGTCGCCTGGCCGGCGATCTACCTGGCGTCGGCCAGCTCGCGTTTCCAGACTATCTATCCGTTTTACCACCCCGGCCCGGACGAAGGGGCGTGGCCGAACCTGGTCCACTGGGAATTGCTCTACACCCTGCAATTCTTCGCCGTCGAGTTCTTCTTCCGCGGCTTCCTCGTCCACGGGCTGAAGTATCGCTTCGGTGCCTACGCCATCTTCGTGATGATGGTGCCCTACTGCATGCTCCACTTCACCAAGCCGCTGCCCGAGGCGCTGGTCTCGATCATCGGGGGGGTGGCCT
>DATFNV010000251.1:0-7879 GCA_035266225.1 Gemmataceae bacterium | reverse complement strand
CCTGGACGCCGCTGCCGGTGTGCAGGAAGTAGTTGGCGCTGGTGTGCTCGGGGAACTTCGACACCATCGACTTGATGAAGGCCAGGTCATCGACGCAGCCCGCGACGTGCGGGAACAACTCGCTGACCCAGGCGCCGCTCTGGCCATGCTGCCGGAACTTCCACGGCGAGGCCATGACGCGGCCGACGTTGTTGAACTGCGTCGGCTCCACCTTGAAGACCGAGTGCGGATCCTGGCCGTGGTACTTCTCCAAGAGCGGCTTGTAGTCGAAGGTGTCCACCTGCGACGGGCCGCCGTCCATGTAGAGGAAGATCACGCTGGTGGCGGTGGCCGAGTGGTGCCGCACCGGGCCCTTGCCGCTTGCGGCTTCGCCGGCGTGACCCTCCTCGGCCAGCAGCGCGGCGAGGGCAACGGCGCCGAAGCCGTTGGCGCAGCGCAGCAGCATCTCGCGGCGGGTCAGGAATCGGCCGTAGCGCATGGTGAATGTCCCTCAATGAGCAGCCGCTGGCAGGGCGGCGCTTCTTCTCCGACGGCAGGACGGGCGGCGCAGGCGGGTACTGTGTCATGATACCCCGACCGCGCTCGCTTTCCAACCGGCGCGCTGACATCGACACGACGGGCCGGCTCCGATACACTCCGCGGCGATGAACGAGTACGACAAGGCGGGGCGCTATCTCATCAAGCGCGACCCGACCGGCTTCTGCCGCTGGCTGCTGCGGCGCCAGGACGTGGCCTTCTGCGCCTGGATCGACGCCCGCCGCCACGCGCTCCCCCACCAGGGCGACCTCACCAACGATCTCGTCGCCGCCTTCCGAGTGGATGAGGGGTTCGAGGGCCTTTGCGTCGAGTTGCAAGCGGAGTCGGCGGCCGATTCGGCGGCGCGGCTGCTTCTGGGATACCTGCCGCGCTTGCTGAGCGAGCCGGCCGGGGAGGGTAGCCTGGCCCTGAGCGCGGCGGGCGGCGCCGTCGTAAACCTGACGGGCCCGGGCCAGCCTGGCGGCGTGGAACAGCGCCCGACCGTCGCCCCAGATTGCTGGTTGGCTGGCGGCATCCTTCAGCGGACTTTGCGCACAGAGGACGCTGCCGCGACCTTGCGCGACATTGCGGCGGGCGCAATCTCGCGCTGGCTGCTCGCATGGCTGCCGCTCATGCAAGGCGGCGCCGAGGCGGGTATAATGGAGGCGTGGAAGATCGAGGCCGCCAAGGAGTCGCAGGAGTACGATCAACGACTCTTGGCACACCTGACGTTGACCTTCGCCGGCCTGGCGCAATGTCGGGCGGCTTGGCAGCACCAATTGGAGGGCTGGGCCGTGATCAAGTCAGAGTACCTCGAGGAACTGCGGGAAGAGGTTCGCAGCGAAGCTCGGGCCGAGGGGAAGGCCGAGGGGCGGATGGAGACGTTACGCCAGGCCATTTTGCGCCTCGGGCGGCAGCGATTCGACAAGGTCGCCGGCCGCAAACAGAAGGCGCAACTGAATGAGATGACCGATGTGCCTCGGCTGGAGCGCATCCTCGACCGAGTCCTGGACGCTACCTCCTGGGACGAACTGCTCGCGACCCCTTGAGCGCCGGTTCGGCGGGTGGAACCGCCCCGCGCTCAATTCACGAAGATAAATTCCTTCACGTTGAACAGCGTGTGCGCCAGGTCGGACCACACCCTCACCTCGTCCGCCCTGCCGCCGTACCGCTTCGCCTGCCCCTCCAGGAACGCCAGGCAGGCACCGCGCTCGCCGTCTGTCGGCGGCCGGCCGAAGGCGCTGACGTACATCCCCTCGACGCGCTCCGCCGCCGTCCCGGGGCGCGCCAGCACGCGCTTCGCCCACACCTCCGCCTGCTGGTGAACGAACGGGTCGTTGAGCAGGATCAGCGCCTGCGCCGGCACGTTCGACACCGAGCGCCGCCCCACCGTGGAGAACGGGATGGGCGTGTCGAACGCCAGCAGCAAGGGCGACAGGAAGTTGCGGCGCACCGCCAGGTACAGGCTGCGCCGGCCATCGCCGTCGAGCGGGCCGCTGCCGGGCCGGCCGCGGCCGTCCAGGAACGCCGTCAGGTAGATCGGCACCGACGGCCCGTACACCTTCGCGCTGAGCCGACCCGACACCGCCAGCATCGCGTCGCGGATCGCCTCGCCCTCCAGCCGCCGCAAGCGCATCCGGTGCAGCAGCAGGTTTGACGGATCGACCTTGTCGGCCTCCGCCGCCGACTCCGACGCCATGTGGTACGTCGAGGACAGCACCAGCTCGCGGATCAGCCTCTTGAGCGACCAGCCCTCCTTGACGAAGCGGTCGGCGAGATGGTCGAGCAGCTCGGGGTGCGTCGGCGCCTCGCCGAGGACGCCGAAGTTATCGACGGAGGCGACGAGGCCGCGGCCGAACAGGTGGTGCCACAGCCGGTTCACCATCACCCGCGCGACGAACGGGTTGACGGCCGGGTCGGTCATCTGCCGGGCCAGCTCCAACCGGCCGCTGCCGCGCGCCGGCGCCAATGGGCCGGGGCCGGCCAGCGCTTCGAGCAGGCGGCGCGGGGCCACCTCCCCCTCGGCCTTCGGCACACCGCGGACGAAGACGTGCTCATCGACGCCGCTGCCGTCGAGCATCGCCAGCGCCAGCCGCGAGTCGGCCCTGATCCCCGCCGCGACCTTCTTCTCCTCCTCGACGAACGACGCCACCTTGTCGTCAAGCGCCTTCGTCGCGCCGAGCAGCCTCGGGTGCCGCAGAAGCCAGCCGGCGAGTCGCGCGACGTCCGGCGCGTCCGCCGCCCCGACGACCTCGTCCGCCGCCAGTCGCTTCGTCACGTCGAGGAACAGCCGTCCGTAACCGGCGGCCAGCGCTTCCGCTGACTTCGCCTCGTCCAGCAGCGCCAGCAGGGCCCGGCTCGGCCGATCGACCGCACCGGGCGTCTGTTCGGCCTGGACGACCAGCGCGACGGCGAAGTCGGACCCGGAGGCGGCGGTGAACTCGACGTGGGCATCGAGCCCCTTGTAACGCGTCAAATCCTGACCGGCCCAGTGGAACTCCTTGCTGGGCGGAAGGCTCGTGACCATCTGCGCGTGCAGCGGGCCGTCGATCTCGACGTGACTCCCGACCGAGGCGTAAGCGGCGCCGGCCCCTCTCACCAGGTAGTACACCTTGCCGGTCGTCACCCGGAACGTCGGCGTGCGGAGGGTGCGGCCGGCGCGCACGGTGATGCGGCCCAGCGCCCCGGGGTCGTTCTCCGCGCCCGCCGCCAGCCGGAGCACGTCAAAGGTCCGGTCGTACTCGGCGGCGCCGCGCTCGACGAAGCGGAGCGCCCCGCGGGACAGGCGGACGGCGCCGGGCCGGGCGGGACCGGGACCGAAGGCGGCGTCGTCCGGCATCCAGTCGGCCGGGTCGCTCCGACTGTAATCGACGACCACCTGGGCCTCCTTCAGCGCGGCGTCGGCGGTCGCCTCGCATCGGCGCATTTCCTCCGCCAACCGCTTGCCGTCCTTCGCCTCCGGGTCGGCCGCAACTCTGGCCCAGGCGTAAAGCGGGTCGTCGCGGTCGCGCGCCGCCTTCAGCGTCGCCTCCAACCACTCGCGCAGCAGCGCGGCATCGAGCTTGCGCCCGGCGGCGATCCTGTCGCAATCCGGCTCGGCTCCCCCCAGCAGCGCCTCGCGCGCCGCCAGCAGGTAATCGGCCATCCGCTCCGTCGCCGGCCTGGCCGCGGCGGCCAGCGCCTTGCCGATTTCCCCCCGCGCCCGCCCACGCAGCTTCGCCAGGTCGGCGGCCACGGCTCGGTCCTGGTCGAGCGAGTCGAAGCGCGCCAGGCGATAGCTGCTGCTGCTCAGGAAGCCGTACAGCGCGTAATAATCCTTTGTGGAGATGGCATCGAATTTGTGGTCGTGGCAGCGGGCGCAGGCGACGGTCAGGCCGAGGAAGGTCTTGGTCAGCACGTCGATGCGGTTGTCGAAGCGGTCGGCCTGGTCCTGGCGCACGTCCACCGGCGAATGCACCTCCTCGCCGAGGAACCAGAAGCCGCTGCCGAGGATCGACTCGTTGAAGCCCTCGGCCGGGTGGCGGCGCGGATTCAGCAGCAGGTCGCCGGCGACGTGCTCCATCACGAACTGGTTGTACGGCAGGTCCAGGTTGAGCGCCCGGATGACGTAGTCGCGGTACTGGTAGGCGTCGGGAATGTTCGGGTCGAACTCGTGGCCGCGGCTCTCGCCGTAGCGCACCAGGTCGAGCCAGTGCCGGGCCCAGCGCTCGCCGAAGTGCGGCGACTTCAGCAGCCGATCCACCACCTTGTCGCAAGCGTCGGGCGAATCGTCCTTCAGAAAGGCGTCGATCTCTTCGGGAGTCGGCGGCAGGCCGACCAGGTCGAAGGTGACGCGGCGCAGCCAGGTGCGCCGGTCGGCCGGCGGCGCGGGCCGGAGCCCCTTCTCTTCCAATTTCGCCAGGATGAAGCGGTCCACCGGGCCGCGCGGCCAGGCGGCGTCCTTGACGACGGGCGGGACTTCCGCGCGCACGGGCTGCCAGCACCAGTGCTCGCGCTTGCGCCGGGCCAAGTCGAATGCGTCCTTCCCCTTCGGGCCGGTCTCGGCCGTGGCATTCGGCCACGGGGCGCCCATCTTGATCCAGGCCGCGAGGTCGGCGCGGACGGTGTCGGGCAACTTGCCCTTGGGCGGCATCGTCAGTTCGGCGTTGGTGTAGGAGACGGCCTCGACGAGGCGGCTCTTCTCGGGACTGCCGGGGACGATGGCCGGCCCGTTGTCGCCGCCCTTGAGGAGCCCCGCCCGGCTGTCCAGGCGCAGGCCGCCCTTCACCTTCATCTTGTCCGAGTGGCACTTGAAGCAGTTTTCGACAAGGACGGGGCGCACTTTCTTCTCGAAGAACTCCTCCTGTTCGGCTGCACGCGCCGCCGTGGCGAGCAACAGGCAGGAGAGCAGGCCGAAGCCGCGGAGGGAAAGACGCAGGATCATCAGGACTCTCGCTTGCGGGACGGCCGACGTGGGCGGCGGCGGCCGGCGGGTGGGACTATGGGGATAGTCTACACCGATCGGCCCAGGCGTGTCACCCCGCTTCTGCTGAGCGGCGCGTAGAATAATGGCGGAACACAGAGATGACGCATCGGCGAGGCCGGACTGCGTTCGTCCGCGCCGCGCCGTTTTTCGGCAATCTTCCTCGTCGGTCAGCGAATAGTGATGAGACGCGCCTGCTCCTGCTCCGCGGAGTAACACCCCATGCCCTGGCCGATAATCGCAAAGGTGCAGCACTGGCTCGGCAAGCGCCAGCGCCTGCTCGAGGGCCTCGTCGGCGTCGCCGTCGAGGAGGCCGTCGATCTCATCCCCGGCGCCCGCCTGGCCGTCCGCATCGTCGGTGAGGTCGCCAAGCACGGCGTCGAACGCCTCGCCAGGACCGAAGCCGACATCCCCGACCTCAAACCGTCTGGACAGACGTTCCCGACCGAGCAGCTCGACCAGATCAACGCCTGGCTGGAGACGCTCACCACGTCCTACGGCCCGCTGCTCGATCGCCTGGAGGCCCTTCCGGTCAAGGACGAGGCCAGCGACGCGGAACTGACTGCCCTGGTCAAACAAGCCCTGGACGAACGGCAGGAATGGCGCGCCGAGTTCGACGCCCACAAGAAGAGCGTGTGCCTCATCGCCCTATCGCTGAGCCGCATCGAGGAGAAGTTGGACGTCTCCCTGCACGTCCAGCAGCAGGTGGCGCTGGGCATGGAGGAGATCAAGGTGCTGTTCGTCGAGATGATGCCGTTGCTGGGAGAATTGGCCGAACTGCGGCAGGCCCAGCCCGATGCCCTCCAGATCCTCCGCCGCGCCGACGAGCATTTCCTGGCCGGGCGGCGCGACCAGGGGACGCAGGAGGTGCTCGGCCTGCTGCGCCGCCGCGGCGTCGGCCAATCAACGCTGTGCCGGCTGGCCGGCCTGCGCTTCCTCAGCCAGGGCGACCTGAACCGCACGCGCACCGCCCTGGAGGGGATCGACGGCGCCAGCCGCTCCTCGTCCCTGACGCGCGTCCTGACCGGGTTGAACACGGCGAGCACGCGCGGCGGGCGGGTTCCGGTGTGGCGCAGCCTACCGCGCGGTTTCCTCGTCAGCCGCAAGTACCTCGTCGAGGCGGAAGTCGGCCGCGGCGGCATGGCCAGCGTCTACCGCTGTACCGGCGCCTCGAAGGTGCGCGCCGGCGAGGTGGTGGCCGTCAAGGTGCCGGCGCCGTGGCTGATGGCCGATACCGAGGCGTGTCGCCGCTTCGTGCAGGAGATCGAGGTGTCCCTGCGCCTGTCGGAAGGCCGACACCCCGCCATCGTGCGGACGCTCGGCTACGAGATCTTCGACGACCCGCACACGACCGGCCGCGAGCTGTACGGCCTCGTCCTGGAGTACATCGACGGCCTGAGCCTGGCACAATTCCTGGCGCAGCGGCAGGCGAAGAACAAACCGCTGGATCCGAAGGAGATCGTCCACATCCTCAAGCCGCTCGGCGAGGCGCTGGCCTATGCCCATGTGCAGGGAGTCTATCATCGCGACGTGAAGCCGCCCAATGTCATGCTCGCCAAGGGCGGTCACGCCAAGCTGATGGATTTCGGCATCGCCCGCGTGCTGGAGGACGGGCGGGCGACGCTGACGGGACAGGCGGACGTCGGCACGCCGGTGTACATGCCGCCCGACCGCGACTTCGACGTCCGCAGCGACATCTATCTGCTCGGCAACCTGCTGCTGGAGCTGCTGACCTTCGACCCGCGTGCCGTGGCGGTTCCGGCCGGCTGCCCGCCCGCCTGGGCGAAGCTGGTGGCCGACGCCATGAACCGCTTCAAGGAGAATCGCCCGCAGACCGTCCGCGAGTTCCTGGACCGCCTCGAAGGCCGCACGGCTGCGGTTCCCCCTCCGCCGCCCCCGCCACCCGGGGACCGCATCCGCGAACTCATCGACGCGGAGCGCTATGAAGAGGCGATGGCCGAGTACCGTCGCCTGCCGCACGAGCGCCGCCGGCCGGCGCTGCTGAAAGAACTCCAGGATAAGTGGCGCGAGCACGCCCACGCCCTGGCTCGCGACGCCGCCGAAACCGACGCCGACTACGCCGCCGCCGTCGCCCTGGTCGAAAAGCTCCCCGAGGCGCTGCGCGACGGGGCCGTTCTCGCCGACTACCGCGCCAAACGGGATCGCCTCGCCCAACTCCGCGCCGCGATTGACGAGGACGTCGAGAACCACCGCCACACCTTCCGGCTGCGCAACCTCGTGGCCGAGTATCGCCGCCTCAAGCCGGACGACCCCGCGATTAACGAACTGCACCAGGCGCTCGGCGACGTGCCCCGCGAGATCGTCAACTCCCTGCGCATGAAGCTGGTCCTGGTCCCCGGCGGCACCTTCTGGATGGGCGACCGCGGCAGTCAGACGCAGGTGCAGATCCCCCGCGACTTCTACCTGGGCGCCTTCCCGGTGACGCAGGAGCAGTGGCAGGCCGTCATGGGCAGCAATCCCAGCTACTTCACGCGAGGCGGTGGAGGTGCCGACAAGGTGAAAGGCATCACCGATGCTGACCTGCGGCAGTTCCCGGTGGAGCAGGTGTCGTGGGACGACGTGCAGGAGTTTCTCAAGCGGCTGAACGCGCGCGAGAAGGATAGTGGATTCTTGTACCGCTTGCCGACCGAGGCGGAATGGGAATACTCTTGTCGGGGAGGGGCTATTTCTCAAAAAGACTGCGCGTTCGACTTCTACTTCTCCCAGCCCACCAACGACCTCTCCGCTGAGCAGGCCAACTTCGACGGCAACCATCCTGCCGGCAACGCGCCCAAGGGTAAGTACCTGGAGCGCACCTCGAAAGTGGGCTCGTACAAACCGAACCGTCTGGGTATCTACGACATGCATGGTAACGTCTGGGAGTGGTGCGAGGGCCACTTC
>DATFNV010000250.1:0-5770 GCA_035266225.1 Gemmataceae bacterium | reverse complement strand
GCACGGGTACTGGATCGGGCCCTGCGGCACGTAGCCGGTGCGCATCAGGAAGGTGGCCCGGCCGTGGTCCCCTTCCTTGGTGGACATCGAGCGGACGATCGCCATGCGGTCGCCGAACTTGGCGATCTTCGGCAGGTGCTGACTGATCTGCATGCTGGGGACGTTGGTAGCGATCGGCTTGAACTCGCCGCCATTGGCGTGATCGGGTTTCAGGTCGAAGGTGTCCGTCTGCGAAGGGCCGCCGCTCATCCAGAGGAGGATGCACGAGCGCTGGCGCTCGGGGTTCTTGGCGGCGTCCTGGGCCAGTACCTCGAGCCAGCCGGACATCGAGCAGCCGACGACGCCGGCCGTGCTGAGACGGAGCCAGTCGCGGCGGGACAGGGACGGAGTACGTGTCATGATCGAGATTCCCCCAGTGTCTCGCCGCTTGCGGCTTAGCGTTCGGTTCATCGACGGCAGACGCGAACGCTAAGCCGCAAGCGGCCAAACGGTTAATGATTCAGAATGAACTCCGGACTATTGAGCAGTGCCCAGAACACGTCGGCCAGCGCCTTCTTCTTGTCCTTGGTGGCGCCGCCGTCGTTGACGTACTTGACGAGGCGCTCGGCCTCCTCCGCCCGCGGCTTGCGCGACAGCGCCGCCAGGAACAGCGCCTCGACCTTGTCGGGCGTCTCCAGGAACGGCGACTCGGCGACCGCGCCCAGCAATTCGCTGCGCTGCAGGCTGGTCACGTCGGCGATGAGTTGGCTGTTCATCAGCGCCAGCGCCTGCGGGATGGAGGTCTGGTACTCGGTGCGCTTCTCCTGGGTGGAGAACTTCGACACGAAGACGGCGCGCGGCGACTGCATGTCGTAAATGCGCTGGTTGGCCGGCGTCATGTCGCGGTAGCCGGTCGCGTTGACGAGGCTGTCGTACAGCTGCTCCGGCGTCAGCCCCTTGACCGCCATGCGCGCGAACTGGCGCGGGCTTTCCTGGCTCGGGTCGCTGGCGGCGCTGGTGAGCTGGTACGCCTTCGTGGAGGTGATGGCCCGGATGAGGAACTTCAGGTCGAAGTCGTGGGCGGCGAACTCGCGGGCCATGTCGTCGAGCAGCTCGGGGTGCGACGGCTTGTTCTCGTCGTTGAAGTCATCGACCGGCTCGACGATGCCGGTGCCGAAGAAGTGCGCCCACAGGCGGTTGGCGGCCGCCCTGGCGAAGTACGGGTTGTCGGGCGAGGTCATCCAGTCGGCGAGGGTCACGCGCGAGCCGACCTTGTACTTCCAGCGCGGTTCGCTGCCGTCGAGGAAGTTGGCCTGCACGACGCGGTCGGTGCCGGGGATGGTCATCTCGCGGCGGTCACTCAACTCCGTGATGGGGCCGTAGAAGTCGCCGCGCTGCCGCTGCAGGCCGGCGAAGAACGAGGCCAGGCCCCAGAACTGCTCACGCTTCCAGCGCGCGAACGGGTGGTCGTGGCACTGGGCACACTCCAGCCGCGCCCCCAGGAACAGCCGGGCCGTCGTCGCCGCCAGGTTCTCCGGCTTGCCCTCCTTCGCCATGTAGAAGGCCACCGGCGACCCAGTGCTCTGGTCGTTCATCTCCTGGTAGTAGGCTTGCATCCCGTTGGGGCTGTTGCCGAACGGCAGCGTCACGATCTGGCGCACGATCTTGTCGTAGCCGGCGTTCTCGGCGAACTGCTTGCGCAGCCAGGTCTCGAGGCCGGGTTGGAGGTAGCGGAGTTGGTCGTTGCTGTCGGTCTCCGGCAGCAGCAGCGCCCGCCAGACGTGCGTCATGTGGGTGGCGTAGGACTGCTCCTTGAGGAGGGTCTCGATCAAGCGCGGGCGCTTGTCGGGGGACGAATCCTTGAGGAAGCGGCGCACCTCGGACGTCAGCGGGATCCTCCCGACGAGGTCGAGATAGACCCGGCGAAGGAACTCGGAGTCGTCGGCCAGGGCGGCCGGCGTCACCTGGTCGCGCTCCCAGCGCAGGGCGAGGTAGCGGTCGATGCGCTCGGCGAGCGCCCGGGCGTCGCGGACGTTGTCTTTGGCCGGCGCGCCCGGGGCGCCGAGCAGCAGGGCGCACAGGGCGAGGAGTCCCCAACGTGGTCGAAGCATCGCGCGAATCTCCCTCAAATCCATCCTGTTTAGCGGCGGGTCGCAGACCCGCGGGTCTGCGACCCGCCGCTAAACGAAGTTCCCTTACTTACCGCGCCGCCACGGCCGGCCGCGCCCCGCCCGGGACGTTCCACAGGCGCACGCTGCCGTCCTTGCTGGTCGAGGCCAGCGTCCCGCCGTCCGGCGCGAACGTCACGCAGAAGACGAGGTCCTTGTGGCCCCGCAGGGTGGCACGCTCCTGCCAGTTGGCCGTGTTCCACAGCTTGACGCCGCCGTCGCCCTGCCCGGCGGCGAGCGTCCGGCCGTCGGCCGAGAAGGCCACCGGCCGCACGTACGAGCCGTTCACCTTCAGCGTGGTCACTTCGCGGGCCGCGTCCACGTCCCAGACGCGCACCTCGTTGCCGCTGGTGGTGGCCAGGTGCTTGCCGTCCGGCGAGAAGGCCAGGCTCCACACCTCGCGCGGGTGGCCTCCCAGCGAGGCACGCTCCTTGAGCGTCGCCAGGTCCCACAACTTCACCTCGCCGGCCGCCCCCTTGCGCCAGTCGCCGCTGCACGAGGCCAGCGTCTTGCCGTCCGGCGAGAAGGCCACGCCGTACACGCTCAGCTTGTGACCCTCCAGCGTCGCCTTCTCCTTGCGCCCCTTCACGTCCCAGAGCTTGAGCGCCTGATCCTCGCCGCCGCTGGCCAGCGTGTTGCCGTCCGGCGAGAAGCTGAGCGAGCGGATGCCCTCCTTGTGGCCGGTCAGGACGCCGAGTTCCTTGCCGGTGGCCGCATCCCACAGGCGCACCGTCTTGTCCCAGCCGCCAGTGGCCAACACCTTGCCGTCGGGCGAGAACGCTGCAGAACTGACGAAATTCGTGTGCCCCTTCAGGGTCAGCGGGAACAGGCCCGCGGCGTCGAACACGGTCATCCGCCCGGGGACGCCGATTTGTCCGTCGCAGGTCGCCAGGCGCTTGCCGTCGGCGCTGATGACGATCTGCTCGACCAGCGCCATGTCGCGCGTGCAGACCACCGGCGGCTGTTCGCCGGTCAGGTCCCAGACGCCGACCTCGCCGAACTTCATCCACTCGCCGCCGCCCGAGACGAGCACCTTGCCGTCGCGGGAGAAGGCCAGCGAATTGACGGTGCCCTTTAGCGCTCCCTTGAGGACGGTCTTGCGCTGGCGCGTCGCCACGTCCCAGACTTCGATGGCGCCGCTGTCCTGACCCTCGGAGGCCGGCTTGCCGCCCAGGGCCAGCGTCTTGCCGTCGGGGGAGAACTTCACGGCGTTGCAGCCGGTCAACAGGGCAGTGCTTAGCGTCGCCACTTCCTTGCCGGTTTGGGCGTTCCAGAGCTTCACGGTGCGGTCCCAACTCGCCGTCGCCAGAAGGGTGCCGTCGGCCGAGTAGGCCAGGTTGCGCACGGCGTTGGTGTGCCCGCTCAGCTTCGCCCGCTCCTTGCCGGTGGTCACGTCCCAGAGGCGGGCCGTGTTGTCCCAGCTGACCGTGGCCAGCGTCTTGCCGTCAGGCGAGAAGGCCAGGGTGAAGACGAGCTGTTCGTGCCCCACGAACGAGGTGACTTCTTTGCCGGTGGCCACGTCCCACAGCTTGACCTCGGCGGGCTGTACGTGGTTGTCCCAGTCGCCGCTGCTGCTGGCCACCGTCTTCCCGTCGGGCGAGAAGGCCACGCCGCGCACCGGTTGGGTGTGTCCGCGGAGGTCCATCTTCACCCGCCCGCTCTCCGCGTCCCACAGACGAACCGTCTGGTCGCTGACGGCCGTGGCGACGGTCTTGCCGTCGGGCGAGAAGGCGACGCCAGTCAGGTGGCCGCCGCGGCCTTCCGCCAGCGGCCGCAGCAGCCCGGCGCCGGCGTTCCACAGGCGCACGGTCTTGTCGTCGCCGCCGGTCGCCAGCGCCTTGCCGTCGCGGCTGTAGGCGACGAACCACACCTGCCCCTTGTGGCCGCCGACGGCGACGCGCGACTCCACCGGCGGCGTCGTGCTCGACCAGACGCGGGCGCTCTTGTCGGCGCCGCCGGAGAGGATCTGCCTGCCGTCGGGCGAGAAGGCGACGCAGTTGACGCCGGCCTGGCTGTCGGCGCCTCCCCGGAACGGGTGGGCGTTGAAGGTGCTTCGCTGCCGTCCCGACTCCGGCTCCCAGACGCGCAGCATGCCGTCGATGCCGCCGGTGACGATGTTCCGGCCGCGCGGCGAGAAGGCGACGGCCAGCACGTCGCCGCCGGCCTGGGGGAACTGGTTGGGATTCGATGGGATGTTGAGCTGCCGCACCTGTTCGCCCTTGGCCACGTCCCACAGGATCACGGTCGCGCTCTTCGTCTCGCCTTCCTTCACCTGCTGCGGGTCCTCGGCCGCCGAGACGAGCAGCTTGCCGTCCGGGGAGAAGGCGACGGAGCGCACGCCGCCGCTGTGGCCCTTGAGCACGTTGACTTCCTTCTTTTCGGCCACGTCCCAGAGGCGAATGCGGTGATCGCCGGCGCCGGAGGCGAGCAGCTTGCCGTCGCGGCTGAAGGCCACCGAGCGGACGCCGGCGGTGTGGCCGGTCAGGCTGACGATCTCCTTGGCCGTCGCCACGTCCCAGAGGCGCACCGTCTTGTCGTAGCTGCCCGAGGCCAGCGTCTTGCCGTCGGGGGAAAAGGCGACACAGAAGACCCAGTTACGGTGTCCCTTGAGGACGCCCTTCGCCTCGCCGGTGGCCGGGTCCCAGAGGCGCACGCTGCCGTCGTAGCCGGCGGTGGCCAGCAGCTTGCCGTCCGGCGAGAAGGCGACGCCGCCGACCACGTCCTCGTGCCCCTTGAGCAGCAGGCGCGTCGTCCCCTCGGCCACGTCGTAGAGGCGGACGGTGGGGACGTCGCCGGCCAGGGCCACCGTCTTGCCGTCGGGCGAGTAGGCCGCCGCGAAGACGGCGAAGGCCGCGTCGGCGCCGTCGTCGGCCGGCTTCAGGGTGGTCTTCTCCTTGCGCTCCTCCACGTCCCAGAGCTTGACCGTCTTGTCCCAGCTCGCCGAGGCCAGCGTCTTGCCGTCGTGCGAGAAGACGACCGACCAGGCGATGTTCTGGTGCCCGGTCAGGGTGGCCAACTCGTTGCCGTTAGCCGCGTCCCACAGCTTGATCGTGTTGTCGCCGCTGCTGCTGGCGATGGTCTTGGCGTCGGGGGAGAAGTTCACGCCGGCGATGATGCCGTTGTGGCCGCGGAGCGTGTTCTGCTCCTTGCCCGTCGTCGCGTTCCACAGCTTGACCGTCATGTCGTAGCTGCCCGTGGCGACGGTCTTGTTGTCCGGGGCGAAGGCGACGGTCTCGACCATACCGGCGTGCCCTTCGAGCGTGAAACGCTCCTTGCGCGTCGCCACGTCCCAGATTTTCGCGGTGTTGTCCTTGCTGCCGGTGATGAGGCTCTTGCCGTCGGCGGAGAAGGCGATCGACAGGACCCAGTCCTTGTGCCAGCTGAGCGTCGCCAACGACTGGCCGGTGGTCGTGTCCCAGAGGCGGGCCGTCTTGTCGAGGCTGGCCGAGGCGAGGAGCTTGCCGTCGGGCGAGTAGGAGAGCCCGTTGATGCCGCCGGTGTGGCCGCGCAGGGTGAGCGTCGGCTTGCCGCTGGCCACGTCGAAGAGGTGGATGGCGTTGTCGAAGGAGCCGCCCGCGACGGTCTTGTTATCGGGCGAGAAGGCGACGGAGCGCATGGCCTGC
>DATFNV010000249.1:0-32035 GCA_035266225.1 Gemmataceae bacterium | reverse complement strand
AAGGCGGTCGCCGACGACGACCTGGCGCCGCTGGTCGTCGGCGAGGATCCGCTCGACCACGAACGGTTGGCGGCGAAGGTTTACTGGCGGCTGCAGGGCATCGGCCGCCTCGGGCTGGTGGCCCAAGCCTACTCGGCGATCGACCTGGCGCTGTGGGACCTCAAGGGCAAGGCCGCGGGGCTGCCGCTGTACAAGCTCCTGGGCGGGGCGCGTGAGGCGGCCCCGGTGTACGCCGCCGACGTCGGCTGGCTTTGGATGAGCCCGGATGAGATCGTCAAAGGGGCGAAGACATACCTCGACCAGGGCGTCATGGGCATCAAGATGAAGATCGGCCACGCCGACCCGGAGGACGACGCCCGGCGGCTGCAGCGCGTCTTCGACGCGCTGGGCGACGAGGTGTGGTTCGCGGTCGATGCCAACCAGCGCTACGACTACAGCAAGGCGCTGCTCGTCGGCCGTTTCCTCGACGAGGAGGTGCGCCCCGACTGGTTCGAGGAGCCGTTGCCCTGCGACGACGTGGAGGGGCACGCCCGCCTGGCCGAGCGGCTGGAGACGCCCATCGCGGTCGGCGAGACGCTGTTCGGCCGCGACGAGTTCCGCCGCTACCTCGACGCCCGCGCCGCCGCCGTGCTGCAGCCGGACGTGACGCGCCTCGGCGGGCTGACGGCGGCGCTGAAGGTGGCGGCGCTGGCCGAGGCGCACCACAGGCCGGTCTCGCCGCACCTGCTGCCGGAGGTGGCCGTCCACCTGGCGTGCGGCCTGCCGAACGTCGTGGCGGTGGAGTGGATGCCGTGGCTGTTCCCGGCCTTCGCGGAGCCGCCGCGGCTGGCCGAGGGCAAGGTGGTGCCCCCACCGCGGCCGGGGCTCGGTCTGGAGATGCACCCCGAGGCGCCGGCGAAGTATGCCGTTTAGCGGCCGGCGCTGCCGGCCGGCCACTGAGCTAGGTTCGCCGGGGGGAGGCAGGTAAGATAACGGGTGGTGAGTCGGGACCATTTCGCCACCCGACGAGCGCACTGCACAGGGACCCAGCGATGAAGACGCACTCAGACGCGGGCGATGGCAAGCGGAGCACGACGCTCCCGGCCGTGGTGGGCGCGCCGCGCGGGGGCGGTGGTCCGTCCGACGAGCCGCTGCGCGTCCTGGTCATCGACGACGAGCGCAACCATGCCGAGGCGGTCGCCGAGAGCCTCGAGCGCGTTGACGAGGGGCGCCGCTATTCGTGCGTGGTCGCCACCAGCGGCTCGGCCGGCGCCCGCAAGATCGAGCAGGAGGATTTCGACGTCGTCCTCACCGACCTGCGCATGAGCGACATGGACGGCCTGGCCATCCTGCGCAAGGCCCGGCACGACCTGCCCGACGCCGAGGTCGTCGTCATCACCGGCCACGGCGACGTGAAGACCGCCGTCGAGGCGATCAAGCAGGGCGCCGCCAACTACCTCACCAAGCCGGTCGATCTGGCCGAGCTGCGGGCCATCGTGGACCGCGCCGCCGAGCGCCTCCGCCTGGCCCGCGCCAACCGCGAATTGAAACGGCAGCTGGACGAGAAGTTCGGCTTCGAGGGGGTCGTCGGCAACAGCCCGCGCATGCACGACGTCATCGCCAAGCTCAAGCAGGTGGCCCCGACCAGCGCCACCGCCCTCATCGTCGGCGAGACCGGCACCGGCAAGGAGTTGGTGGCCCGCGCTATCCACTACAACGGCCCGCGCAAGGACAAGCCGTTCGTGGCCATGAATTGCACCGCCCTGAACGAAAACCTTCTCGACGACGAGCTGTTCGGCCACGAGGTGGGGGCGTTCACCGGCGCCGACCGCGTCCGCAAGGGGCGCTTCGAGGCGGCCAACGGCGGCACGCTGTTCCTCGACGAGATCGGCGACATGCCGCTGACCTTGCAGGCGAAGCTGCTGCGCGTGCTGGAGAACGGCGAGGTGTTCCGCATCGGCAGCAACACGCCGATCAAGGTGAACGTGCGCCTGCTGTCGGCCACCAATCGCGACCTGGAGGCGGCCGTCGAGGCCGAGACCTTCCGCAAGGACCTCTATTACCGCCTGAAGATCGTCACGGTCAAGCTGCCGCCGCTGCGCGAGCGCCGCGAGGACCTGCCGCTGCTGACGGCCCACTTCCTCAAGGAGTTCGCCGGCCGCCACGGCAAGAACGTGCAGCGCGTCTCGGACGCCGTGCGCAAGGCGATGGCCGCCTACGACTGGCCGGGCAACGTCCGCGAGCTGCGCAACCTGATCGAGAGCATGGTGGTGCAGGATTCGGACGGCGTGCTCGACATGGACGACATTCAGGAGGGGGAGTCGCTGCGGCGCGTGCAGGGGTCGGACGGCCAGGCGAACGGCCCCGCGGGGTTGGTGGGCCGGCCGCTGACGGAGGTGGAGCGCTACTACTGCGAGCGCGCCCTGGAATTGACGCAGGGCAAGCGTGAGGAGGCGGCGCGAATGCTCGGCATCGGCGAGCGGACGCTGTACCGCATGATGCAGGACTGGAAGGTGCAGGACCGCATCCGCGAGGCGCTCGGCGAGACCGGCGGCAACGTCGAGGAGGCGGCGAAGAAACTAGGGATGGAAGAAGAGTCTCTTCGTCGCAAATTGAAGAAACTCGGGCGCGAGGCGGAAGAGGAAGGGTCTTAGAACCGTGGTTAAGGCTGGGCATAGCACCAGCGGCGCTTGAGCGCAAATTTCTTCCTTCAATGGGTCCACGGTTCCAAGACCTAGGGTCACTATACTTCGTCCCCGAGGCGCGTCAACTGCGGATTCCGATGCCACGTATCCAGCAATTACCCCCATCCGTGGTCACGAAGATCGCCGCCGGCGAGGTCATCGAGCGCCCCGCCAGTGTGGTCAAGGAGCTGCTCGAAAACTCGGTAGACGCCGGCGCCAACCGCATCGAGATCGACGTCGAGGCCGGCGGCGTCGAGAGCATCCGCGTCGTCGATAACGGCTGCGGCATCCCCGCCGACGAGTTGCCGCTGGCCTTCGCCAGTCACGCCACCAGCAAGCTCACTAGCGCCGACGACCTGTTCCGGATCGCTACCCTCGGCTTCCGCGGCGAGGCGCTGGCCTCGGTCGGCGGCGTCGCCCAGGTGATGTTGCAGTCGCGAGTCCCCGGCACGCCGCACGGTGCCGAGGTCAGCTGCCACGGCGGCGACCTGTCGCCGGCCCGCGCCTGGAACGGCGCCGCCGGCACGCGCCTCGAGGTACGGCACCTGTTCTACAACACGCCGGTGCGCCGCAAGTTCCTCCGCACCACCGGCACCGAGATGGGCCACGTTTGCGAGACGTTTACGCGCCTGGCCCTGTCACACCCGACGATCCACTGGGTCCTGCGCCACAACGGCAAGTTGGTCTACGAGGTGCCGGCCACGGCCGGCCTCGCCGAGCGTGTCGGCCTCTTTTTCGGGGCGGAGGTGCGCGACCAGCTCTACGAGATCGAGGTGCGGCACGGCCCGGTCCACCTGCGCGGCTTCATCGCCGACCCGGCCTGCGAGCGCGGCAACGCCAAGATGCAGTACCTGTTCGTCAACGGCCGCTGGGTGCGCGATCGCAGCCTCGCCCACGCGCTGCAGGAAGGTTTCCGCGGCCTGCTGATGACGGGGCGCTACGCGGTGGCCTTCCTCTTCCTCGACCTGCCGCCCGACCAGGTCGATGTGAACGTCCATCCGACGAAAGCCGAGGTGCGCTTCCGCGACGGTAACGCGCTGTATCACCTCGTCTTCGGCGCCGTTCGCGAACGGCTGCGCGCCGAGAACCTGACGCCGCGCTTGCAGGTCACGCCGGGTGTCGCCGCGCCGCCGCCCCCCACCGAGCGCGCGATCTGGGCGATGCCGCCGGAAGCGGCGCCGACCCGGCCGCCGGAGCCGCCGCCGCCGGCGCCCGCGAACGGCAACGGCGCTGCGGCCACGCCCGCCGAGTCGCTCCCCGCTGTCCCGACCCTGCCGCCGCCTCCGAACATCGGCAACGGCCCGCGCCCGGAGCTGCCGCCGCCCGGCTCGTTCAAGGCGATCCAACTCTACGACTGCTACCTGGTGCTCGAGACGCCGGAGGGCATGCTCGTCATCGACCAGCACGCGCTGCACGAGCGCATCCTGTTCGAGCAGCTCAAGCGCCGTCTCCGCGACGGCCCGCTGGAGACGCAGCGACTCCTCATCCCCGAGCCGGTCGAGCTGACCGCCGACCAGGCCGCCCGCACCCTCGATCATCGGGCGGCGCTGGGCGAATTGGGGCTCGGCGTCGAGGACTTCGGCGGCGGCACCGTGCTGCTGACGAGCTACCCGGCCATCCTGAATCGGCGACCGCCGCGGGAAGTACTCAAGGCGGTGGTCGATCACCTGATGGCCAAGGACCGTGCCCCGACGCGGGAAGTGCTGCTCAATGATCTGCTCAGCCTGATGGCCTGTCATTCGGCGGTGCGGGCGGGGGACCGGCTGGGGCCGGAGGAGATCGCGGCCCTCCTGGAGCAGCGGCAACTCGCCGACGACACGCACCACTGCCCGCACGGCCGGCCGACGGCACTGCTATTTAGCCGGCACGACCTGGAGCGGCAGTTCCGGCGGGTGTGACGGCGTCGGAGGCAATCGGAGGTCCTTCCACCTGAAACCGAATCCCATCACGGGCCAGGTAAGGCAAGGCTTCGTCGGGGACCATCATTTCCCCGGTCGCCCAGCTCTTGAACGAAAACCGGCCCGCCAGCCAACCCAGAGCGCGGCGCTTCGATCCGTCGTCAGGAAAGCGGATGATGATCATGTCAGTGATTCTACTCGACGGAGACAGCGCTGGGCAAGAGAAGGAAGGCAAGGGCTGGGGGCGCTGCTGCGGGCGGAAGTTGCCGGTGGCGGAGTTTGGGCGGCTGCCGGAACAGCGGCAACTCGCCGACGACACGCACCATTGCCCACACGGCCGGCCGACGGCACTGCTGTTCAGCCGGCACGACCTCGAACGGCAGTTCCGCCGCGTCTGACCGCATTCGCTGCTCCGATTTGAGTGCCGATCGCATCGGCCGGCCTACGGGCCATTGCGCCGGCCGTGCGAGCTGGGGATTTGCAACTCGTAGGCGCCGATGTCCACGGCCGACCCGGACAGGCGCGGCAAGCCGCGCTGGTCGGTGCTCAGCAGGGCCAGCACGAAGTTGTCGCCGTGATCGACGGCGAGGCTGAACGGCTCCAGGCGCATCGTCGCGGTGGGGCCACCGTTGTCAGCAATATTGTCCAGGCCGATCTGCGACGTGGGAATATTGAGCAGGTCGTGCTTGGCGGCGCTGAAGCCGCTCGAGCCCGTCGTGTTGCCGAAGAGGTTGTGACCCAGGCTCAGGAAGGGGCCGTCCACGTCCGGGTCGGTGGCGGCACTGTTCTCTGCGATCAGAGTGTTCCACACCTTCGGATCGCCCTCGACGAATACCCCGCCGGCCGTGCCGAATCCCCCCGCCGCCGACGGCGCGGCGCTGTTCTGGGCGATGGTGTCATTGACGAGCAGGCCGGGAATGGTGTCGGCCAGGAAGAGCCCGCCGCCCGTCGCATTGCCGGCCGTGGCGCCCGGGAGGTCCGTGAATCCGCCGACGGCCTTGTTGTTGGCGAAGGTGCTGTTGAAGATGGACAGGCCGCCCGCGCCGGGGTTTTGGTACAACCCGCCGCCGAAGGCATTGCCGGCAACCGTCCCCGCGCCCCCGGAACTCGCTCCCCCGGTGGCGGTGTTCTTGTAGAACGTGCTGCCCTTGATCGTAACCGAACCGGTGCCGGCATCCTGGTACAGACCGCCGCCGGCGGCGCTGCCGCCGCCGACGCCGCCGAGGGCCCCGTTCTGGAGGAAGCTCGTGCCACTGATGACGGCAGACACCGGCTCCTCCGTGGCGGCCAGGAACAGGCCGGCGCCGAACGCCGGCTCACCCTGTTCCGAGCCCCCTTCGGGATGCACACTGCCGCCGAGGGCCTCGTTGCCGTACAGCACGCTGTTGGTCAGAGTTAGCTTGCCGGAACTGTAGATCCCGGCGCCCTCGACCGACCCGGAGTTGGTCGCGTTCAACTTCCCCGAGATGAAGTTCTGGCTGATGTTGGTGTTGATGACCGTCAGCGTGCCGCCGTTGAAAATGCCCCCTCCCTGGGCGGGCGTGCCGGCGACGAGGTCGTTCAGAGTCACCCGGTCGGTGTCGAGGGTCAGCTTGGTGCCGGGGCCCACGAGAATGCCGCCGCCCTCGCCGGACCCGTTGCCGTTGCCGCCCTCGACGATCAGCCCCGTCATGGTGACGGTAGCACCGTTGTCGATCTCGAAAACACGGGTTACGCCCTGCCCGTCGATGGTTGACGCGCCTCCCCCGGCGTTCCGGATGACGAGGGTGTGCGAGACGTCCAGCTCGTTGCCGCCGGCGCCGCCGGTCAGGGTGTAGGTCGCGTTGTCCAACTCGATGACGTCGCCGGGGTTGGACTGGTCGATGGCCGAGCGCAGGTTCGGCGCCATGTTGCCCACGAAGGGCATCGAGGCACCGTCGCTGTGATTGTGGACGAAGATCAGGGCCGGCACCAGGCGGTCCTCCAGGGACTCCAGCCCCGGCCGGACATGCCCGCGGGACCGGAAGGAAGGACCGCCCCTCCGAGCCGACGACGGCAAGAAGTTGAACATGGTTGCATTTCCTCGTTGTGAGCTTCTTCGTGAGGTTCCCAGGCATCCGGCCCCGTCTTTCCTCTCCGCCGCTGACGTGCCAGTAATATAGGCACTCCCTTCCTGGATCAGAACCGTAGCGTGATGCCGAAGTTGAGGCCCTGCGCCCAGAAGTCACTGGAGTGGAAGCCGAACGCCGGGTGACCCGAACCCGGGGCCGTGCCAAAGTCCTGGTCGGTCGGCACCCGGAAGGGACTGACGCGCGAGTCGATTTGCGCCCCCGGCCGGACCACGTCGGACCAGTACAGGAACGTGTAGCCCACGCTGGCGTTCAGCCAGGGCGTTACCTGCCAGCCGACGTTGACGCCCAGCTCCGGCACGACGGAGAACGCGGTGCGGGAATGGGCCCCGCCGTTGCTGGTCTGGGCCAGGAGGCCGCCCGGCGCCGTGGTCACGCCCACGCCGGGGACGTTCAGGGTGGAGACACCGTCGATCACGATCTGCTGCGAGTTGGCCCCGAGGGCGAGCTTGCCGGTCACGCCCACGTCGAACTTGCCGAAGCACTGCTGCCAGCGGGCGCCGACCTGGCCGCCGTAGAAGTGGTTGCGGGTGTGGAAGCCGTCGAAGTCGGCGACCGTGTCGGGCGGGTCGGCCGGGCCGTGATCGAAGCTCAGGAAGCCCGGCGTCAGTGGCGTCAGCGACTCGCGGAACAGCAGGTCCTCGCGCAGGTTCAGGTAGCGGTAGCCGACGAAGATGTCCAGGCTGCTCCCCTCGCCCCGCGACAGGTTGGCGGCCAGGTTGATTTCGTAGCCCTGCAACTGTGTGTGGCTGGAGACGTCGATTTGGCCCGCGAGTTGTCCCGGGAAGGAGGTGGTGTAGGACTCCTGAATGCCGTTATGGTCGTTAATGATGGGGCGGGCGATGAACGGGTTGCCGTCCGGATCCGAGGCGGCGCTGAAGTTGACGGAGCGGCGCTCGAGGACGAAGTAATTGCCGTCCACCGACAGGCCGGACCCCAGGCCGAAGCTGCCGCCCAGGCGCAGGCCGGAAGCGGCGTGGTAGTCGAAACCGCCGTCGCCGAACAGGACGTGTGTGTTCGGCTGGCCGAGGGCGCCGGGGATCGGGTCGCTCGTCGAGCCGGCCGTCACCAGCGGGCCGCCGCTCGGCCCCTTCTTGACCCACCACAACAGGTAGTCGGCGCTAAAGGTCATGCGGCGGCAGTTGTCCGCCTCGGCCTCGGGACCGGGGAAGACCAGGTCGGGGCCGTGGTCGCCGAGGGGGCCGACCGGTGCGGCAGCCGGCGCCGGGTCGGCGGTCGCGGCGGCCTTGGGGGCGGCAGTCGGCACGGCGTCGGACTGGGGGGTGGGGGCCGGGGATTGTGCGACGGCAGCGGTCCCACAAAGGGCGACCGCGCCCAGGGCTGCGAAAACTCTCTTTTTCATGTGAACCTCGGGAATCCAGTGGTTGCTCCGGCGAGTCGCCGCGACGTCCGCGGCGGGTTGGGTTTACAGGGGACCGTTACGGCGGCCGTGCGGCGGCGGCGGCGCCAGCGGCTCGAACTCGAAGGCGCCGATATCGACGTGCGGCCCGAACTTGCGCGGGAAGCCGCGCTGGTCGGTCGTCAGGTTGTCGGGGGGGCCCAGCACGCTGTCCTCGCCGGCGTCGATGGCCGGGCTGCCGGGCAGCAGGGCGAGGGTCGGGGTCGGACCGCCGTTGTACTGCAAGGGGCCGAGCAGGGGGTTGATGACGTGGCCCGGCCGGCCGACCAGGTTGCCGTTGACCCCGTTGACCAGGCCCGTCGTGCTGCCGTCGCTGATGAGAATGTGGTCGGCCAAGGCGAGCGGCCCGAGGATGTCCGGACCTGGCCCGAACGCCGAGTTGCCGGCCACGATGGTGTTGACCAGCCCGATCTCCGACCCCTCCGCGGCGATGCCGCCGCCACCCTCCTTGCCCGCGGCAAAGTTGCCGTAGATCGTGCTGTTAATCACGACGATCAACTGCTCCGACCGGGTGAAGATGGCGCCGCCCCCGAACGAGCCCGCGCCGCTGTTGGTCGCTCGGTTGCCCGACATGGTGCTGTTGGTGAGCATGACGTTGCCGCCCTCGCAGTCGATGCCGCCGCCCCCTTCCAGGCCCGCGGACAGGTTGTTGCTGACGGTGCTGCGCACGAGGGTGATGCTGCCCATCCCGCTGTTGATGGCGCCGCCGCCGAAGGAGAACTCATTGCCGTTGGCGGCCTGGTTGCCCATCAGGGTGCTGTCGGTGAGCATGACGTCGCCGCCTTGACTGTCGATCGCGCCGCCACCCTCTTCGCCGTTGGTGTTGTTACCGTTCATGACGCAGCCCACCCCGGTGACGGAGGCGCCCTCCGTTGCAATGGCGCCCCCGCCCACCTGGTCGCCCGTGTTGCCAATCAGGCCGCAATTCGTCAGCATCACCGGACCGCCGATGGTCAAAATCGCCCCGCCCCCGGTATTGTCGTTGCCCATCTCCCTGTTGCCCACGATGCTGCAGCTGACGAGTATCAGCGACGAGTCATTGCCGCTCAGGGCGATGGCACCACCGCCGCCCCCGGCGATGTTGCCGTTGAACTCACAATTGGTGAGGGTCAGTGGCAGGTTCTCTGTGGTCGAGTCGATACCGGCGCCGTCGCCCTCGACGTTGCCGTCGAAGATCCGCAGGCCGGAGATGTTCACCGCCGTGCCGCCGGTGATGCTGAACACGCCGATCGCGCCGTCGCCGCTCACGGTGATGACGGCAGGCCCCGGCCCGTTGATGGTGACGTTCTGGGTGATGGTCAGGGGCCCCAGGTTAGACATCAGGTGAATGGTCCCGTGCAACCCGGCGGCGAAGGTCACGGTGCCACCCGCGGCGATGGCATCGCGCAGAGAATGAATGCCGATGCCGTCCTGGAGGGTCGTCACGACCGCCGGGGCGCAGCGGTCTTCCAGCGGCTCCAGGCTGGGGCGGTGTTGCGGGCGGGGGCCGCCCTTTGACCGCCGGGGGGAGAACACGCTACCCAAAAGACGCCGGCCGAATAAGTACCACATTCGTCAATCCCTCCGCTGTTTGCCACCGCCACTCTGCCCATGCGAGCCCTATCGGTTCGGCGCCTGGAGGGACGTCAGGCCGCGCTACGAAAACTGCTGCGAGAGCCGGAGGGGCGCTCGACGCATCCGTCGAAGGCGTCTCATTGGGCCCAGGCCGGAGAAACGGCAACTCGCGGGCACTGGCGGCAAGTGACAGGTCATGAGGGAAGTGCGTAGCCGCGCTCGGCGGCGGCCAGGTCGAGGTGCATCGTCGCGAGGTCGGCGACCAGCAGCCGCGGCGGCGACAGCGGGCCGAGGGTGGCGAGCATCTTGACGTAGCCGCGGCATTCTTCGCAGGTGGCGGCGCGGCGCCGGGCCTCCTCCCCCTCGACGTGCAGGTAGCCGAGGTGGTGGTGGTCGCGGTTGTCGCAGAAGGGGCAGGCCAGGCGCGGGAACTCCCATTCGCCGGCGCACAGCCCGCAGCGCAGCCAGCGGACCTGTTCGAGGCCGCGGAACTCGCCGAGCAGCGGCCAGCTGCCGCACGTCGGGCAGTAACCGCGGCCCCAGGCGGCGCCGGACGCCAGGGGTGCCAGCGCGACGTTGAGCGACACGAAGGATGGGAAGAGGGCGAAGCGGAGTACCGTGGCGGCCAGTCCGGCGTCGAGGCCGAGGGCGTCGGCCCGGGCGTGGACCTCGTCGGCGCGGCCGGCCAGGACGGCGTCGGCCATCTCCTCGACCGGCAGCCGCCCGCGCCTCGCGGCCTCCGCCAGCGCGGCCGCGCCATCCCCCTGCTGGTACTGCCCCACCGTGGCACACAGGGCGGCCCAGCGCCGGCGCAGGGATCTGGTGTCGAGGGCGACGTTTTCGCCGCGCAGGAGGGGGATACCGCCGGCGAGTTTTTCGACGGCGCGCTCGGGTGGGAGGGTGGGAGGAATGACGTTCGGCTGCCGCTCGGCGAGTGCGGGAAGCAATTCGCCCAGCAGCGCCGCCGGGCCGGCCAGCGCCGGGCGTTCCTGACGGAGCCGTCCCAGTTCGGCGAGCGCTTCCAGCACGTCGGGGGGCGGCGCGGGCCGGCCAAGCAGTTTATCGAGGAAGCCGCCGGCCACGTTTCGTCTCCCGTTCCTCCGCGGAGGTCGCCTCACCGAGGAGCTGCAGCACCCACTCCGGCGACGAGCAAGCCGCCAGCCACTCGTCGCGCACGACCGCCGCGACGGCCCGGGTCGGCCCCGCCGGCGGGCCGATCTCCTCGACGATGCGAAAGAGCGCCGCTTCCAGCTCGGCCGGCTCGGGGTCGAGGACGGCGAGGCGGTCGAGGATGCGGCGCTTGAGGTCGAGGCCGGCGCGATCGGCCTGCTGGTCGCGCGCCCGCTGCCGCGGCAGCAGGTCGCCGGACGCCAGCAGGAGCAGGGCCAGGTCGCGCGGGCGCATGGTCACTCCTTGTCGAACACCTTGCTGCGCGGCTCCACCTCGCCGCCGCGGTTGTTCGGGTCGGCCCCCGTCCCCTCGCCGCGCGCCCGCCCGTCCTCCGGGCTGAAGCGTGCCACCCTGGCCGGCCCTTCGGCCAACAGCTCCGGCGGCGTGGTAAGCAGGGCATAGCGCAGCAGGAAGCCGCCGGCCAGGGCGAATGCCGCGGCCACGACGGCGCCGCGCGCCCGCAGCGACACACCCAGCCGCAGGTGGACCGCCAGCGGCACCAGCAGACCGAGCACCAGGACACCGACAACGAAGAGCCGGCCGTGCCAGCTCTCCAGCACCGCCAGCAGGTCGCCCCCCAGCGATGCCAGGAAGGCCGCGAAGACCAGCAGCTCCAACCCCAGCGCCCAGAGGTCGGCCCGCTCCAGCCGCTGCAGCGCAGCGGGGGAGACGCGGCGCCACTCGGCGATCAAGATCATCAGGGCGATGCCGGTGGACGCCGCCGACGCGAGGAACAGCGCCGCCACCCAGGTACTGTCGCTCCAGAGAGGCTGATTGGTCGCCGTGAGCAGGGCGCCGGTGTAGGCGGCGATGAAGAAGCCGACCAGCGAGCCGACGACCTGCAAACCGCGGCCGAGCCAGCCGTGGCGGAAGAGGCGCTCCAGCCGGCCGCCCGGCCACAGACTGGCGAGGAACGACACGAAGCTGCACAGGCCGAACAGCGTCAGCGCCCACGCGCCGACCGACATCGGCGACCAGTACTTGAACAGGAAGGCGTGGCTCATTTGAGCCCAGCCGGCGCCGCTCCACGGCCAGCCCTCGGCGACGGCCGCCTTGACCACTTCGGACTTGAACAGCATGTGCCAGAAACGCTCGGGGCGACCGAGATCGACGGTGAGGAACAGGCCGCACAGGCAGACCAGCGGGAAGGCGATCCAGTAGCCGATGCGCGCCAGCTCGCGATCCTCGTCGCTCCCCAGCAGGTCGATGAGCGTGGCGGTGAAGTAGGCCCCCGCGGCGATGCCGCCCAGGTAGAAGTACAGGATGATCCACCAGCCCCAATCCGGGTCGGCGACGAAGAGGTTCATGGCTCGGCCCTCCCCGCCTGCGGCACACCCCCCTCGCCCCCTTGGGGAGAGGGGTTGGGGGTGAGGGGTTCCGGCTGCGCGCGCCGGCGGAAGGCGAAGAGGAAGCCCAGTGCGGTCAGCAGGGCGGTGAAGACGGCCCAGAACGACGAGAGCGGCACGCTGCGGCTGGGCAGCTTCGGCCGCGACGGCAGGCCGTAGGTTTCCGGCTTATCGACGAGGAGGTAGAAGGCGTTGAGGCCGCCGAGGACCTGGTCGTCGGCGCCGTAGAGGGATGCCTTGGGTTCGCCCTGCTGCCGCAACTGGGCGACGCGGGCCTGGGCGTCCTTGTGGAGCTGCGCCAGCGGGCCGAACTTGATCGACTGCGTCGGGCACGCCTGAGCGCAGGCCGGGGTCAGCCCCTGCTTGAGGCGGTCGTAGCAGAAGGTGCATTTCTGGGCGATGCCCTTGCTGCTGGTGTGGATGACGCCGAAGGGGCAGGCGGAGATGCAATCGCGGCAGCCGTTGCAGGCCGGCGGGTTGATGTAGACGGTGTCGAACTCGGTGCGGAGGATGGCGCCGGTGGGGCAGACTTCGAGGCAGGGCGCGTCGTGGCAGTGCTTACAGACGTCGGACATCATCAGCCAGGCCGCCTGGCTGCGGTTGGCGTCGGCGCTAAACTGCTCGATGAACTTGACGTGCCGCCAGTTGACGGCCGAGAGGCTGCGGGTGTTGTCGTAGCTGTCGCCGCTGAGGACGGGCAGGCTGACCTTGCCACCGGGGCGCGGCGGCTCGTCGGTCCAGGCCGGCAGGTCGTTCCACTGGTGGCAGGCGACCTGGCAGGCCTTGCAGCCGATGCAGACCGTCGTGTCGGTGAAGAAGCCCACGGGTTCGGGCATGGCTCGCCCTTTCCTCGACCGAGAAGAGTTAAGTGAGCGGCAGATTTCGGATCTGGTCCTGATACTCGTCGGGTAGTGAAGCTCCCTCAATGAGGGCCAACTCGTTGGCCAGGTCAGTGATGTCCAGCCTCGGGTCTACACTGAATATCCCCGGCACGTGATGTCCCTGGGCGTTATGCGCCGCGAGGTGCCCCGGCATCGAGCGGCGGTTGTTCGTCAGCAAGTAACTGGTGTTCAGCTCGCACCAGGCCAGCAAGACCGGATCAGGGGACCGTAAGGGCGGTACTCCCGGCTCACCGACGCACAGGACGCGCAGGTGCGGTTGCAAACGAGTGATGGTCGGCCGCCACCACACCGGCAGGTTTTCATCCAGGAGGAAGCCGAAATTCATGGCGCGGTCTGGCCTCTGCGCTCCGCCTCCTTCTCGGCTTTGAGCCGCCGCATGCGCGCGTACCAATCGGCATGCTTCCGCAGGTTTTCCTCGCGGGATCGTCGGCAGTATTCGCGATGGTCGGCCATGTACTTGTCCATCGCCTCCTTGTTCTGGTGGTAGTACAGGAGGGCCGCGAGGAGCTGTTCCTTGGTCAGCGTCGAGAAGCGCTCGACAAGGTCTTCCAGCGTCATCCCGCGGTCAAGGTACTCCTCAAGGATGTGCTCCATCCAGATGCGGTGGTCCTTGATCTTGATCTCGCCCGGTCCCAGGAAATCGAAGTAGTCTTCCAGTTGCATGACCTCACCCCTTACTTCCCGTCATTCTATCCCTTCCGCACCTGGCACACGAACACCTTCGCCTCGTGAATGGTCACGTTCGGGTCACCGACCAGCGCCGCCAGGTTGTTCACCACATCGCCGGTGGTGATCCCCTTGTAGCCCCAGTGCCACGGCAGGCCGACGTGATGCACCACCTTCTCCTTTAGCCGGTACGGCCGGATGCGCCGCGTCACCAGCGCCTTCGCCCGGATCGAGCCGCGCGGCGTCGAGATCACCACCCACTCGGTGCTGCGCACGCCCAGCTCGGCCGCGTGCTCCTCCGACAATTCGCAGAACAGCTCCGGCTGCAGCTCCGACAGCCACGGCAGCCAGCGGCTCATGCTGCCGCTCAGGTGGTGCTCCGTCAGGCGGTACGTCGAGAGGACGTGCGGATAATCCGGCGATCCCACCGCCGCGTAGGGGTTGCCGGGGATCGGCCACGACAGCGCCACCGGGTTCGACTGCTGCTTGTAGACCTGGTTCGACACCGGCGACTCGTACGGCTCGTAGTGGGTCGGCAGCGGCCCGTCCACCAGGCCGTTGGGCACGAACAGCCAGCCCTTGCCATCGGCCTTCATGATGAACGGCGAGGCGCCGTCGTGGGCGTCCAGGCCGACGCCGCCCTTCTTGGCCGCGGCCGTCGGCGCCTTGGCGGGCGGGAAATCGGGCACGTCGAGGCCGACCCACTGCCCCTTCCCCTGGGCCGCGGCGGGGTCCCAGTAGACGTAGCCGCGATGCCGGGGCGCCCCCTCCCCCGCCGCGGCGGCGTACTGCCGGGCCAGGCGCGCCTCCTTCGGCCAGGGGTTCCCCTTCGGGTCGGCCGAGGCGCGGTTGTACATGATCCGCCGGTTCGCCGGCCAGGCGAAGCCCCAGCCGAGCGCTACCCAGTCGTCGCCGTGGCGATTCGCCGCCTGGTTCTTGCCGTCCTTGTAAATGCCCGTGTAGATCCACGCCCCGCTCGCCGTGGTGCCGTCGTCCTTCAGGTCGGCGAACGTCGGCAGCGGCTTGCCGTCCTTGACCGGATGCTCGCTCCCCGCCGGCCAGGCGTAACCGTTGACCTCCTTCAAGATCAGCTCGGCCGACGGCTCGTCCTTGATCGCCCAGTGCTCGTTGGCCTTCTCGTCCACGTAGTCCCACACCAGAGCGAGGATCGGCCGGTCGCGCTTCTCCCGGCTGTCCTTGTAAAGCTCCTTGAGTCGCCGCCCCAGGTGGTAGGTGAACCAGATGTCGCTGCGGGCCTCGCCGGGCGGGTCGGCGGCGCGGTCGTGCCACTGCACCAACCGCTGCGTGTTGGTGAAGCTGCCGTCCATCTCCGCGACCGCCGCCGCCGGCAGGAAGAACACCTCGGTCTTGATCTCCTCCGGCTTCAGCGTCCCGTCCTTCACCTCGGGCGAGTCCTTCCAGAAACTCGCCGTCTCCGTCTCGTACAGGTCGCGCACCACCAGCCAGTCGAGCTTCGCCAGGGCCTGCCGCTGGTACGAGGCGTTCTGCCCGCCCACGGCCGGGTTCTGCCCCATCGCAAAAAAGCCCTGGATCGTCCCCTTCGCCATCTCCACGAACATCGGCATGTGCGAGTGGTCGCCGATGGCCTTGGGGAGGTAGTCGTAGGCGTAGTCGTTGTCGGCGGTGGCGTCGCCGCCGAACCACGCCCTGAGTTGGCTGACGATGAACTTGGGGAAATTCGACCAGTAGGAGGTCGCCGAAGTTTCCGTATCGATGTAGTCGCTCAGCGTGTCGTTCTTGCGGCGGGCGTCCGGGGCCGGCAGGTAGCCGGGCAGTAGGTTATAAAGGGTCGCGATATCGGTCGATCCCTGGATGGTCGCGTGGCCGCGCAGGGCCAGGATGCCGCCGCCGGGCCGGCCGACGTTGCCCAGCAGCAGCTGCAGCACGGCCGCCGCGCGGATTATCTGCACGCCGACGGTGTGCTGCGTCCAGCCGACGGCGTAGCAGATGGCGCCGGTGCGTTCGGGGCCGGCGTTGTTTAGCAGCGTCTCGGCCACCTTCAGGAACGTCTCCCGCGGCGTGCCGCAGACCTGCTCGACCAGGTCCGGCGTGTAGCGGCGGTAATGCCGCCGCAGGATCTGCCAGACGCAGCGATCGTGTTCGAGCTTCGGGTCGGTCTTCGGCGGCGGGCCGACGAGCTTGCCGACCTGGCCGCTGAACGAGTGCGGCCGGCCCTCCCCCGGCTTGCCGCCAGGGCTCTCCGGACCCTTCTCGCCCGCCGGCTCGGTGTCGTAGCGCCACTTCTTCACGTCGTATTGCCGCTTATCCGGGTCGAGGCCGGAGAAGACGCCGGCGAAGGCGCCGTCCGCGTCCTTCTCCTCGGTGTCCTTGAACTCGTCGGTGATGAGGGTGGCGGCGTTGGTGTAGTGGATGAGGTAGTCGGTGAAGAAGCGCTCGCGCGGTGTGCGTTCAGACTCGTCCTTGCGCAGGATCGGCTCGTGATGTTCGAGGACGAAGTTGATGAGGGCGCCGAGGAAGACGATGTCGCTGCCGGCGCGGAGCGGGGCGTAGACGTTGGCCATCGCCGAGGTGCGCGTGAAGCGCGGGTCGGCGTGGATGAGCGTGGCCGGGTTGGTCGGGCGCGTCTTGGCCTGCATCACCCAGCGGAAGGCGACCGGGTGGCACTCGGCCATGTTCGAGCCCATGATCAGGACGCTGTCGCTGTTCTTGAGGTCCATCGCGAAGGTGGTGGCGCCGCCGCGGCCGTAGGAAGTGCCCAGACCGGGCACGGTCGAGCTGTGTCAGATCCGCGCCTGGTTCTCGATAGCGACGACCCCCAGCGCCCGCATCAGCTTCGCCTGGACGTAGTTCCATTCGTTGTCCATCGTCGCCCCGCCCAGGGAGGCGATGGCCAGGGTGTGGTTGACGCGCTTCTTGACCGGCTTGCCGTCTTTGTCCTTGAACGGCCGGCCGGCAAGGTCGGTATCGCGCTCCTCCTGGAAGGTCCGGTCGCGCGTCTCCTTGACGAGATGGGCGATGCGGTCCATCGCCCAGTCGAGCGGCTTCTCCTCCCAGGCGGTGCCGCCCCTGGGACGGTACAGGACTTTCTTGATGCGGTTGTCGTTGACGGCGAGTTGGTAGGTGGCCGCCCCCTTGGGGCAAAGAGTGCCCCGGCTGATGGGACTCTCGGGGTTGCCCTCGATGTTGATGATCTTGCCGTCGCGGACGCTGACGATCTGGCCGCAGCCGACGGCGCAGTAGGGACAGACGCTCGGCACTTCCCGGGCATTGGCGATCTTGAGAGAGCGGACCTCCGCCTGGGCGGCGCGCAGGTCGGCGCCCAGGGACAGCAGACTGCCGAGGGCGAACCCGCCGCCCGCGGAGGTGCGCAGGAAGTCGCGGCGGCTGACGCCGTGAGCCATGATTCGTTCTCCCGGATCGGGTCGCTCGGTAGCCGCTTGCGGCTTCGCATGCCCTGCGAAGCCGCAAGCGGCTGGGTCACTTCTTTTTCGGGTCGCTTCAGCTCGGCGGCCTCGCGCGCCTTGCGGTGTTGCTCTTCCCGGGCGCGCTCGACCTCGTCGCGCTCCTGTTGTTTCTCGGCGGGCTCTTCCGCTTGAGCCGGGGGACGGTCAGGGCGCAACCGCAACGGGGACATGAGGACTCGCTGCCGGACTGCTCATTCTCGAAGCAGAGCGGCTCGCCGCAGGAACAAGGAAATTGGATCGGCATGGGCGTCACTCCGCGCCGGGATGAGGAAGGGGCCGAACCTTGCCACCGTATAGCGTAGGCGGTGATCGACCGGAGCACAACCGAAAAGCGCCCGGCTTCACTTTCTGCTTGCCCGCCTGCGCCGCGCCGGGTAAGTTAGTTGAGAGATCGCCCGCCCGCCGGTCTCTCCCCGCCTGCCGCCCTCGCCTGCCCGCCTGCCCTGAGGTTGCCCGTGCCACACCTGACCCGCTGGGGATGGGGTTGTTTCCTGCTGCTGTCGGCCTGCGCGCCGGCGCGCCCGGCCGAGGCCCCGTCCTTCGTCCACGACGTGGAACCGCTCTTCACGCGCCTCGGCTGCAACCAGGGCTCCTGTCACGGCAAGGGGGCCGGGCAGAACGGCTTCCGCCTGTCGCTGCGCGGCTACGCCCCGGAGATGGACCACCTCTGGCTGACGCGCGAGTACGACGGCCGTCGTCTCGACACCACCACTCCCGAAAACAGCCTTCTGCTCCTCAAGGCGCTCGGCAAGGCGCCGCACGAAGGCGGCAAACTCCTGTCCGAGGGGAGCCGCGAGTATCGGCTGCTCCTCGACTGGATCAAGGCCGGGGCGCCCGGGCCGTTGAAGGACGAGCCGGCCGTGAAGCGCGTCTCTGCCGAGCCGGGCCGGTGCGCCCTCAAACCCGGGCAGGAGCAGCAGCTCACCGTCTTCGCCGAGTACGCCGACGGCCGCAAGCGCGACGTCACCTGGCTGGCCCGCTTCGACTCCAACGACGCCGGGGTTGCCGCGGTCGATGCGCGCGGCACGGTCCGGATGAAGCGCTCCGGCGAAACCGCCGTCCGCGCCGGCTTCCTGGGACAGGTCGCCGTCGTCATCGTCACCGCCCCCTTTGAGCAGAAGGTCAACCCCGAGGCCTTCCGCGGCCGCAACAACTTCATCGACGACCACGTCTTCGCCAAGCTGAGTGCGCTCAACATCGAGCCGTCCGGCCTGTGCGACGACGCCGAGTTCTGCCGCCGGGCCTTCCTCGACGCCATCGGCACATTGCCGACGCCGGAAGAAGCTCGCACCTTTCTCGCCGACAAGCGGGCCGACAAGCGGGCCAGGCTGATCGACGCCCTGCTCGAGCGGCCGGAGTTCCTCGACACCTGGGCGCTCTTCCTCGGCGACCTCTTGCAGAACCGCAAGGAGCGCGACCACGACGTGCGCGGCGCCAAGGGCGTGCGCTCCTTCCACGACTTCTTGCGCAAGCAGGTCGCCGCCAACCGGCCGTGGGACGAATTGGCCCGCGACGTCCTGACCGTCCGCGGCCCGTCCGACGCCAACCCGGCGGTCGGCTACTACATCGTCACCGTCGGCGAGCACGGCGAGCCGGATCGCTCGGAAGTGGTCGCCTCGGTGGCGCAGTCGTTCCTGGGCACGCGCGTCGGCTGCGCCCAGTGCCACAACCACCCGCTGGAGAAGTACACCCAGGACGACTATTACCACTTTGCCGCGTTCTTTTCGCGGGTGAAGCTGGAGCGCCGCGACCCCAAGCAGGGGCCGACAACCCTGTTCGTCGGCACCCGCGACCCGAACCAGGCCAAGCAGCCGGTCGGCGTCTCGCAGCCGCGCACCGGCCAGTTCATGAAGCCGCAGCCGCTCGACCGCTCCGCCGTGGACGTCAAGCCGGGCGACGACCCGCGCGTCACGCTCGCCGCCTGGATCACCGATCCGAAAAACGAGTATTTCAGCGGCGCCATGGTCAACCGCGTCTGGCGGCACTACCTCGGCGTCGGCCTCGTCGAGCCGGTGGACGACCTCCGCGCCAGCAACCCGCCGAGCAACCCCGAACTGTGGGCGGCGCTGAACGAAGAATTCGTCGGCCACAAGTTCGACATGAAACATCTGATGCGCGTGATCCTCAACTCGCGCACCTACCAGCTGACCTCGGCGACGCGACCCGGCAACGCCACCGACACGCGCTTCTATTCGCACTACTTCGCCCGCCGCCTGCCGGCCGAGGTGCTGCTCGACGCCATCAGCCAGGGGACTGGCGTGCCGGACAACTTCGCCGGCTACCCCGCCGGCATGAGGGCGCTGCAGCTGCCCGACCCCACGCTCAAGTCGTACTTCCTGACGCTGTTCGGCCGCTCGGAGCGCGTGACGGCCTGCGCCTGCGAGCGCAGCGGCGAGGTGACGATGCCGCAGCTCCTGCACCTGCAAAACGGCGATGACGTGGCGCAGAAGCTGCGCTCGGGCGACGGGCGGTTGGCGGCGCTCCTGAAGGAGAAAAAGACCGATGCCCAGCTGACCGAGGAACTGTTCCTGGCGACGCTATCGCGGCCGCCGTCGGCGAAGGAGACGGAGGCGGTGACGAAGGCGCTCGGCGACGGCGGGGCGCGCGACGAGGTGTTCCGCGATCTGTTCTGGGCGCTGCTGAACTCGAAGGAGTTCACGTTCAATCATTGAACCCGATTTATCGTTTCGCGCTCGCGCCACCCGCGAGCGCGAAACGATAAATCGTAGACAATCGGTGGGAGCCACCCATGTTCGACGTCGTTACCTCGCGCCGCAACTTCCTCCGCGTGGGCGCCCTTGGCGCCTTCGGCCTGGCGCTCCCCGGCCTGCTGAAAGCGCACGCCGCCTCGCCGCGCAAGTCCCGGGCGAAGTCGGTCCTGCTCGTCTACCTCGGCGGCGGCCTATCTCATCACGACAGCTTCGACCTCAAGCCCGACGCTCCGGCCGAGGTCCGCGGCAACTACAAGCCCATCGACACCGTTGTCCCCGGCCTGAAGGTCGGCCAGCTGCTGCCGCACATGGCGAAAGTCATGGACCAGCTGACCCTGGTCCGCTCCGGCGCCCACAACAACGATCACCACGAAACGGCGACCAACTGGGTGTTGTGCGGCCGCTTCGGATCGCTGTTCGGCGACTACCCGGCGATGGGGGCCGTGGTCGCCCACGAAACCGGCTTCAGCGGCAAGTTACCTCCCTACGTCGCCGTGCCGCGCAACCCGTCGTTCACCTGGGAACTGGGCAAGAGCGCCTTCCTCGGCGGCCGTTACGAGTCGTTCAAGGCCGGCGACCCCAACGAGGCCAACTACAAGGTGCAGGACGTCTCCCCCCCCGAGCCGCTGACGCTCAAGCGCGCCGAGCGCCGGCAGACGCTGTTGCAGGCGGTGGACGGCCTCGCCCGCCGGGTCGAGGGAAACGACCTGATCGCCACCTACGACGAGTTCCAGCAGCGGGCCGCGTCGATGGTGCTGTCCAGCGAAGCTCGCCGCGCCTTCGCCATCGAGCAGGAGACCGACCGCCTGCGCGACCGCTACGGCCGCAACACTTTCGGCCAGTCGGCACTGCTCGCCCGGCGACTCATCGAGGCGGGCGTCAAGTTCGTGACCGTCAACTATGGCGGTTGGGACCATCACGCGAAGATCTTCCCGAGCCTCGACAAGAAGCTGCCCGAGTTCGACGCGGGCTTCTCGGCCCTGCTGGAGGACATGCACGCGCGCGGTCTGCTGGCCGACACGCTGGTGCTGTGCTTCGGCGAGTTCGGGCGGACGCCGAAGATAAACAAGGACGCCGGCCGCGACCACTGGGGCCCGGCCGCGTCGCTGCTGTTCGCCGGTGCCGGCGTCAAGGGGGGCAACGTCGTCGGCGCCACCGACAAGCAGGGGGCCTACGTGACGCGGCGGCCGGTGGCGCCGGCCGACGTGGCCTGCACCGTGTACGAGGCGCTCGGCATCGACCCGCACAAGCACCTGATGACGCCCGACGGCCGGCCGGTAGAAATCCTCGACGGCGGGGAGACGGTGAAGGAACTGTTCGCATAATGATCGATTGAGATTTCGCCGGAACGTGGAGAGTGCATCGTGTCCGACTCCCCCTCCGTCCCTCCGCCGCAGCGCCTGACCCTGACGCACTGGCTGATACTCGTCATCGCGTCGATCGGCTTCGCCTTCGACATCTACGTGCTGCTGGTGATGCCGCTCATCGCCCGGCCGGCGCTGGGGCAACTCCTGGGGGTCGATCCCGACACCGACAGCGGGACCAAGCTCATTCTCGAGTGGAGCAGTTACATCACCTGGGGGAGCGCGGCCTGCGGCGGCATCTTCGGCCTGCTCGGGGGGTACCTGACGGACCTGTTCGGCCGGCGGCGTATCCTCACCTGGAGTATCCTGCTCTACGCCGTGTCTGCCGTCGCCTCCGGGTTCAGCACGTCGGCGCCGATGCTTCTGCTATTCCGCTGCAGCACGTTCATCGGCGTGTGCGTGGAGTTCGTCGCCGCGGTCGCCTGGCTCGCGGAACTCTTCCCCAACCCTCACCAGCGCGAGTCGGTGCTCGGCTACACTCAAGCGTTCTCGTCCATCGGCGGCCTGCTGGCCGCGGGCAGTTTCAAATTGGCGAATGCCACCGCCGACTGGCTGCCGGCCATCTTCGAGGGGCACGATGCCTGGCGTTACACGCTGATCTCAGGCGTCCTCCCAGCCCTGCCGCTCATCATCATTCGGCCGTTCTTGCCGGAGTCGCCGGAATGGCAGCGCAAGCGGGCCGAGGGGACGCTAAAGCGGGCGAGCCTCTTCCAGTTGTTCCAGCCCGCGTTCCGCCGCACGTCGCTGGTGTCGGCCGCGATCTTCGCTTGTGTCTTCGCCGCCGCCTTCGGGGCCATCCAGCTCACACCACAAATCGTCCCCGGCCTGGTGCCGGAGCTGCGCCCGCTGAACCCCATGAAAGAGGCCTACGAGGCGGCCGCGAACGAAACCAAGCTCGCCGACTTGCAGAAGCGGGCCGAAGGGGCCAAGAAAAAAGTCGATGCCGACCCCGAGAACGCCGCGCTGAAAGCGCAAGAGGAGCGAGCGAGCAAGCAGTACGGCATGGCCCTGGGCGCCAGCAAGGATGAGAAAAAGCGGGAGGGTCTGCGCGACAAGATCCACGACCTGGAACACGAGCGCGAGCAGACGGTCGGCAACGTTCAGCTCTGGCAGGAGTTGGGCGGGCTGGCGGGGCGCTTCGCCCTGGCGTGGCTGGCGGTGCGGATCCTCAGCCGCCGCAAGCTCCTCTGGACCTTCCAGTTGCCGGGCGTGGTCGTCCTGCCACTGGTCTTCGCCCTGGCGGCCGCGGGCAACCTCGGCGAGCCGAGCCTGACGTGGCTGCGGCCGGGAATCTTCGTCGTCGGCTTCCTGACAGTGGCGCAGATGAGCTTCTTCGGCAACTACCTGCCGCGGGTCTACCCGGTCCACCTGCGCGGCACCGGCGAGAGTTTCGCGGCCAACATCGGCGGTCGCATGCTGGGCACCGGAGGACAGTACGCAGCTACCGTTCTGCGCAGCGTGTTTATCTCCTTGGTCCCGGCGCTGGCGCTCACCCCGACCGTCTCCATCGCCTACGCCGCGGCGGTCGTCGGCTGCGTCGTCTTCGCCATCGGGTCGGTCCTCACCTTCTGGCTGCCCGAGCCGAAGGAGGGGAACATCGCGGATTAGCCGCTTGCGGCTTAGCGTTCGCGCGAACGCTAAGCCGCAAGCGGCGGATGCGGCCGCTCAACGAAACCACCTATGCGTATCGCGTACATCACCGCCGGCGCCGCGGGCATGTTCTGCGGCAGCTGCATGCACGACAACACGCTCGTGTCGGCCCTCGTCGGCGCCGGCCACGACGCGCTGCTCATCCCCACCTACACCCCCCTCCGCACCGACGAAATCGACGTCTCGCAGAAGCGCGTCTTCTTCGGCGGCATCAACGTCTACCTCCAGGAAAAGTTCGCCCTGTTCCGCCACACCCCCTGGCTCCTCGACCGCCTCCTCGACGCCCGCCGCCTGCTGAGCTGGGTGTCGCGCTTCGCCGTCAACACGAAGTACGGGGACCTCGGCGACCTGACCGTCTCCATCCTCCAGGGCGAGCAGGGTCACCAGCGCAAGGAGGTCGCGAAGCTGGTGGGCTGGTTGAAGGACGAGATCAAGCCCGAGGTCGTCAACCTGACCAACGTGCTGCTCTCCGGCATGGTTCACGAGCTGAAGCGCGAACTGGGCGTGCCGGTCCTGGGGACATTGCAGGGCGACGACATCTTCCTTGACGCCCTGCCGGAGCCCTACCGCGGCCGGGCGCTGGCCCTCATCCGCGACCACTGCCGCGAGATGGATGGGTTCATCGCCACGAGCGGCTACTACGCCGATTTCATGGCCACTTACCTCGGCATCCCGCGCGAGCGCATCCACGTCGTCTACCCCGGGCTGAACCTGCGCGGCCACGGCGGGCCGCGCCAAGAGTCCAACGGTGCCCCGTTCACCGTCGGCTATTTCGCCCGCATCTGTCCGGAGAAGGGGCTGCACGTCCTGGCCGAGGCGTTCCGCCTCATGCAGCAGGAGCCGGGGGCGCCGCCGGCCCGCCTGCGCGCCTCCGGCTGGCTCGGCGAGAATAACCGCCCCTACCTCGACGAGGTTCGCCGCGCGTTGGCGGGCGCCGGCCTCGGCGACCGCTTCGTGTACGTGGAATCGCCCGACCACGCCAGCAAGGTGCGCTTCCTGCAAGGGCTCGACGTGCTCTCGGTGCCGACGACTTACCGCGAGCCGAAGGGCCTGTATGTCCTGGAGGCGCTGGCGAATGGGGTGCCGGTGGTGCAGCCGAGGCACGGCTCGTTCCCCGAGCTGGTCGAGGCGACCGGCGGCGGCCTGCTCGTCAACCCCGACGACCCGCGCGACCTGGCGGCGGCGCTGCGGCGCCTGGCGGATGACGCCGGCCACCGCACCGAGCTGGGGCGCAAGGGGCAGGAGGCCGTGCGGCGCCGCTTCCACGCAGCGGTGATGGCCGAAGAAACCGTCACTGTCTATCGGAAATACGTCGCATGAGCGAGCCGTTCCGCACGAGGCGCCGCGTGGAGTTCGCCGACACCGACATGGCCGGCATCGCCCACTTCGCCAACTTCTTCCGCTGGATGGAGGCCGCCGAGGTGGACTTCCTCGCCGGCCGTGGGCTGAACGTGGACGTCGGTTGGGAGGGGCGCCGGCTCGGCTTCCCGCGCGTGTCGGCGTCGTGCGACTACCTCAAGCCGGTCACCTTCATGGACGTGGTCGAGATCTCCGTGCGCGTGGAGCGGGTCGGGGCGAAGTCGGTCAGCTACGCCTTCGAGTTCAGCAAGGACGGCGAGGCGGTGGCGCGCGGGCAGATGACGTCGGTCTGCTGCCTGGTGTCGGCGGAACACGGCATCGAGGCGATTGCGATTCCCGAGGAGATCCGGGCGAAGCTGTTGGCGTAAGGGCGCGGAAGGTACAATGGCGGCGCCCCGAGGAGGCTTGCCATGCCGCTGCACGACTGGACCACGTTGGACAATTGGGAAACCGTGCATCAGCTGTGGATCACGGCGTTGTATTACGCCGTCAAAGAACGACTGCCCGAGGGATTCCGGGCGTACATGGCGACAGTGCCCTTCCTCAGCGTCGGCGGCTCTTCCGGGAGGCCGGATGTCAGTGTGCATCAGTGGCCGGGAGAAGCCGTCCCGCCGGAAGTTCAAAAAGGAGATGGGAACGGAGCGGTCACGAACTCCGGGGAGGCCCCCATGTTCGAGGTGACGGTCGCCACTCTGGAGCGGGGCCCAACGTTGTTCGTGGAGAGCCGCGGCTTCCTTGTCGCGGCGGTCGAATTGGTGTCACCGAGGAACAAGGATCGCCCGGATTCGCGGGAGGCCTCGCTCACCCGCTACACGGCCTATCTCCTTCAAGGGGTCCACCTCCTGCTTGTTGACGTTCACCCTCGCCCGGCGGGTTTTTCGTACCCGGATCGGATCGCGGCCGCACTGGGGTTCGCGCAGCCCCCTTGCCCCCCCCCGTGTGCGGCCAGTTACAGGGTCGGGGAGCAGGCTGCGGGAGGGGGGCGGTTTCTCGCCGTCTGGCACCGTCAGTTGGTCGTGGGTGCCCCTCTCCCTTCGATGGTCTTGCCTCTGAATGTTTACCAGTCCGTGACCGTGGACCTCGAAGAGACCTACAGGCGAGCCGCTGCGGGCGCCTACCTGGAATAGAGGCCGCTTGCGGCTTCGCACGTCCTGCGAAGCCGCAAGCGGCGATCCCTGGAGACTCTCATGAACCCTCCCGACCCCAATCGCCGTCAACTGCTGGCCGTGGCCGGCGCCGTCGCCGCGGCTGGCATCGCCGCCGAGGTCCTCGCCGCCGACCCCCCCGGCAAGGCCGCCGAGGACAAGGCGTCCGGCATCCGCATCATCGCCCTGCACGCCTTCCCGGTTGGCCCCAAGGCTTACGTCAAGATCGAGACCAATCACAAGATCACCGGCTGGGGCGAGGTGACCGGCCTGGAGCCGAAGGTCGCCTGCGCCCTGGCTGAGTCGCTGTTCGAGCTGCTCGACGGCGAGAACCCGACGCGCGTCGAGCACCTGTGGCAGAAGCTGTACCGCTCGCACCGCGACATGCGCGGCGGGCCTTTCATGACGCACACCATCAGCGCCATCGACATGGCCCTGTGGGACATCACCGGCAAGCTGCACGGCGTCCCCGTCTACCGCCTCCTCGGCGGACCGACCCGCGACAAGATCCGCATGTACCCGACGCCCAAAGCGACGAAGGTCGGCACCGGCGGGCCGCACCCGTGGTCGGGCAATTACCATGACATCGAGCCGTTGGTCAAGATGGTCGAGAACGCCCGCAAACAGGTGGGCCCCGACGGCGCCATCATGTTCGATTGTCACTGTGCCGTGCCGCCGCCGCTGCTGATCCAGCTCGCCGGGGCCATTCACCCGTACGACGTCCTCTGGCTCGAGGAGCCGGTGGTCCCCGGGAACATCGAGGCGTTCAAACGTCTCAAGGAACAGATCCGCATCCCCATCGCCACCGGCGAGCGCGACCGCACCATCTGGGGCATGATCCCCTACCTGCAGGAGCGCTGCGTCGATATCCTGCAGCCGGACGTGGGGCAGACCGGCGGTATCAGCCAGATGAAGAAGATCGCCGCCCTCGCCGAGGCGTACTTCGTCCCGCTGGCGCCGCACAACACCTGCTCGGAGCTGGGGCTGTCGGCTAGCCTGCACGCCGTGGCGTCGATACCGCTGTTCCTGATCCAGGAGGGCTACCTCGACGGACACATCATGCCGCCCGGCGTGGCGCGGAAGAACTGGGACGTGGACAAGGACGGCTACGCCTCGCTGCCGCAGGGGCCGGGGCTCGGGGTGGAGATCGACGAGGCGCTGATGGCCAAGGTCGCCGCCGACCCGAAGCGCGCCTTCAAGTGGCCGAAGCCGGCCTACGGCGACGGGTCGGTGCGCGATTATTAGCCGCAAGCGACCTATCGTTTCGCGCTCTCGTTCCGACAGCGAGCGCGAAACGACAAGTCGCTGTCGCGTTACTTCTTCACGGTGCTCGCCGGCGGTTGCAGGACGAGGGTGAACCCGTCCCACCAGCGCAGGAAGCGCTCGCGCGGGATGGTGCGGACGCGGCAGTCCTGATCGTTGGGATCGATCAACTTGACGGTGTCCTCGGTGAAGTCCACGAGGGTGACGATGTGGCCGCCGCCGCCCTCCTGGAAGGGGCGGAAGCCGACCACGGCGCCGAGTCCTTCGGCGCACGCCTTGCGGAGCAGGGCCGTGTGGCGGTCGCCGCGCTGCTGCAACTTGTAGCGCACCTTCACACTGTCGAGAACGGCGGTCAGGTCATCGGGGTCGGCGGTGCTGGGGTGATTCTCGACCAGGCCGATGAGGGCGTTGATATGGTGGTGACGGCCCAGGGTTTCGAGGGCGCACCAGCCGCAACGGCCGGGGGGAAGGTTCTTCATGCGACACTCGGGCGCGATGTTGACCTCGGCCCGGGCGGCGCAAGGGAGGAGGAACAGGGCGACCGTCAGGGCGATGGCGCGGATACACTTCGTCACGTCGGATCCCTCGACGATAAGGGTGTTGACCTGCCGTCATCGGCACGTCGCTGCTCCGGTCGGGCCCTTGCGGCCCGTGGGTCGCATTCTAACCATAGTGCGCAAACGGAGCCACGTCAGGATCATATTCTCAAATTGTTATTCGTCGGGGGGAAGTGGGGCCGTGCCTTGCCCCGGTTGCCGCCCTTGCCGGCGTTGCCGCGGCGCGCGCAACAAGGCCCCGCAAGCCGCCCGCTGAGGGACGCCTTCCGGGGCCGAACGTCGGGCACGCTGTCTACCGCGCGGTGATGGCCGTGGCAGGGGCGCCGCGCCGGGTCGGGGGCGCGACGGGAGAGGGTTTCGATCCCGGGGGCTGCAGGGCCGCGTAGCTGCGCCAGTAATGCATCGGCAGCACGCCCAGGAGGGCGACGGCGCCCTGGGAAATGACGAACGCCTCCAGGGCCGTATCGACCCCCTCCATCCAGCCGTAGTTGTGCAGGCCGACGCCCAGGAGGTTGACCCCGAACCACGACCAGGCGACGACGACGTTGCCGAGCACGGCCAGGACCGCCATGCCGCGCTGCTGCACCAACCCCGCCCAGCGGGCGTGCAGGATCAGGGCGTTCATGATGACGATCAAGAGGGCGCCGTTCTCCTTGGGGTCCCAACCCCAGAAGCGGCCCCACGACTGGTCGGCCCAGATGCCGCCCAGCACCGTGCCCGTGAAGCTCAGGAAGGTGGCGAAGCAGATCACGCCGTAAATCGCCTGTCCCAGCGTCCTGTACAGGTCGCGCGTCATCTGGTTGCTAAAGACGCCGAACAGGATCAGCGTCATGCCGAGCAGGCCGGCCACGCACGTCGCGGCGTAGCCCAGGTTGATGCAGACGACGTGCGTCGCCAGCCAGAAGTTGGTGTCGAGCACCGCCTGCATGACGCCGATGGTGTCGCCGTTGCCGGTCGGCGGCAGGTTGTGGGCGATGAGAACCCCGACCGCTCCCATCACGGAGGCGACAAGATTGCCGATGCTCAGTCCGAAGATGCATTCCAGGGCGATGCCGATCAGGACACACGCCCAGCCGATGAAGATGCCGGTGGTGTAGAGGTTGGTGATCGGCGGGCGGCCGCTGATGTACATGCGGGCGCACAGCGCGCCGGTGTGGACGACGACCGTCAGGACGATGAGCCAGAAGGAGGCGCGGCGCAGCGGCTCCGGCCAGACCAGCCACGAGGCGAACGTCAGCAGCAGGGCCATCACGTAGAGCAAGGCGCACTGGTAAAACGGCTCGAAGGAGTTGAAGGACGTCTCGAATTCCGCCATCTGCACGTCGCCGGGCCGGTTGGCCTCCAGCCACTTGCGGTAGCCGGCCAATTCCTCGTTGAACGTCGGCGCGTCGGCGCGGGCGTAGGCGTCGAGCATCAGGGCATAGGCGCTGACTCCCGGCCGGTCGCCGCCGGCCTTGCGGACCGCCAGAACCGCCCGCCGCAGGGACGGCGCCTGCTGGTGAGCCTCTTGCGCCAGGGCCGCGTTCAATTCCGGCCAGCGCTCCAGCGCGTCGGGCAGCGACTCCCAGTCCTCGCCGGACTCGGGCGGGATGACCTTCGGCTCCTCCAGGTTGAACAGGTGCGTGTAGGCCTCGAGTTGCTGCGCCAGCTGGACCAACTTCTTGTCCACCAGGTCGTCGCGCCCGTCCTCGCCGTTGGCCTTGGCCTTGTTGGCGCGGTTGCGGAGCGCCGGGATCTCCGGGCCGATGTCCGCCAGCGAGTAGCGGAAGCCCGCCTTGGGCTGGAGCTTGAGGACGTTCTGCACCTCCTCGTTCTCGATGCGGAACAGCGGGATCTGGAAGGCGGCCAGGCCGCGCGGCGAGGCGCCGAACTGGGCCTGGGCGCCGGCGGCCATCGTCTCCGTCAGCCAGGTGATCGCCGGCTGGGTCTTGTCCTTGTCGTCCTGGTACGTCTGGCGGTTGCTGACCACCAGCATCAGGTTGCGGGCCTTGGAGTCCAGCGGCATGATGCGGCCGCCGTCCTGGGAGGGCAGGCGGGCGAACTCCTGCAAGTGCATCACGTCCGCCTTGTCGGGCGGGGCGGCGCCCGCCAACATCAAGTAGACCGCGGCGACGGCCACGACGGCCCAGGGGAAATAGCGTGCGGTGGTTTCCGGGTTCATCGTGCCGCCCTCCGCTGCAGGAAGCCGTACAGGCCCACCCCGAAATGCATCAGCATCCCCGCGGCCACCATGCCGCACGCCCAGTACGGCAGCTGCCAGCCGGGGTTGCGAACCACCTGCAGGACCGTGCCGCGCCGGCCTGCCTCCAGGAAGCCCGACTGGTAGAAGGTCTCCCCCCGGTAGCGCAGCGGGGCGTTCATCGAGATCTGGACGTTGTCGCGGGGGTCCTTTCCCTGCGGGTCGTCCACGCGGACCGTGCTGGCGTAGTTCTTGGGGATGGTAGTGCCGGGGTACTTGTCGTGCTCAAACTTGTACAGGTATACCGAATAGGGCTTGTAGGTCCGCTTGAAGCGCAGGGAGACGTCGTAGCGCTTGTCGCCGACGCGGACGCGCTGCGGGAGGTCGGGCAGATCGACCCGCGACAGGACCGCGCCCGAGAACCACACCGTCGCCAGGTAGGTTCCCAGATCCTTGTGCGATTCCTTGTCGGTGAAGGTCAGGTACGCCGAGGCGAAGTCGGCGGCACTCTCGGTGCCCTTGCTCTCGGGCCGCTCCGTGGTCACCAGCTCCACCCCGTCGCCGGCGTTGGCCGGGTTGGCGGCGCCGCCGGGCTTGACGCCCTTGGGCGCCTCGGCGGGGTAGTCCGAGTTGACCATGTACTTGACCACGTCGATGTCGAACGGCAGCCGCGAGTCGCTGACCGTGCCGCCCTTGCGCAAGATCGAGCCGGGGACGACGACGACCTTGTCCTTGCTCGGGTCGGAGGGGTCGATGACGGCCAATTCGGTAGAGTCGCTTTGCTCGAGGTAGTTCACCGTCTGCCCTTCTTGCACGGTCAGGTGCCCTTCGACTTGCTTGACCCCCGCGACGAATTCGCCGACGAAGAGGACGCCGATACCGGAGTGCAGCAGCATGATGCCCGCGCGCTTCCAGCTCAGCTTGAAGCGGACGAGGTGGGCGGCGAGCAGGTTAAACATCAGGGCGCTGCCGACGGCCCAGCCGCCCGGGAAGGGGAGGCTCCCTGGCAGGTGGAACCAGTGGCGGGAAAAGAGGTCGAGCGGGATCCAGACGAAGAACGAGCGGAAGTACTTGGCCAGCACGGTCTGCAGGCCGTTATCGACCTCCGCCAGCGTGCCGGCGAAGACGATGACCAGGGCCAGGACGAACAGGAACACCGTCAGCCGCAGCGAGGCCAGGGCGCTCAGGCCCTTCTTAATCCAGTAAGCGATCCCCCGGACGGGGGCCGGCCGCGGCTTCGCCGGGGCGCTCGGCGCGGGCGGCGGGCTGAAGGGGACGGATGTTTGGATCGCCGTCTTGTCCATTACTGGCTCACCTCCCGCCCTCGAACTTGAAGGAGTCGAGGAACTTCTTGAAGTTGGCTTCCTGCTTGCTGACCAGGGCGTGCGGCCCCTTCAGCTTGAAGAACCACTGGGTGCCGTCGCGCTTGACGATGGCCCCGAGGATGCGCTGGCGCCCCGCCGGGTCGTCGGCGGGCCCCTCCAGATCGACGAACTGCGCCGGCAACGTATCGACGGTGCCCGGCCGCATCGCCTTGCGGGCGTCCGCCGGGCTGAACTTGAGCAGGCGGACCTGGCCCGCCCAGCGGACGACGTTGGCCTCCACGTCGCCGCCCCCCGTCGAGACAGTCATGTCGGCGGTCTGGTTGGTTTCCTTGTCCTTGATGCGGAACGCCAGCTCCATCGGCACGATGCCCCGGCTGGCGTCGAACTTCTCCCAGCCGGCGGGCGTGTCGTACTTGAACGACGGCTTGCCGCCGCGGGCCGCCGCCGCGCCCATGCCGCCCATGCCGTCGGCCGGCCGCGTGCGCAGGGGAGCGCCGGGCCCGCTGGCGTCCACGAAGGTCGCGTCGTTGTCCCGGCGCGTCACCAGGGGAAGGTCTTCCTCCGGCAGGGGAGCCCGCAGACCGAGTTCGAGCTTGCGCCAGCGGTTGACGTTTTCCAGGACATCAGCGGCCTTCCCCTTGTTGTCGAGCCGGGTGACGGTCAATTCCAGGGGGCTGTCCGCCGGCCCGAGCTTGAAGGTGGCGTAGCGCGGCTCCGGCCCGGCCTCTTCCTTCCAGCCGTCGGGGACGTCCCACGCCACGGGCTTGCCATCCTTGTTGCCCGGGAAGTGGACGGAGCGGACGAAGCGATCAAAGGCGTCCTTCTGTTTAGCGACGTCCGTGATCGGGCCGGCGACCTTGAAGAACCAGACGTCAGCGTCGTGTGGCACGATGGCCCCGAGCAGCCGGGCGCGCGGTTCGTCCTTGGGGACGTCGTATTCGGCAATCTCGTCGTGCTGGCAGCCCAGCGGCAGCGCGGCCACCAACAGACCGAGGAGGAGAAACGGGAGAAGACGTTGGCTCGCCAATCCGGCACCTGGTCTCTGTACGACGCGGGTCAGGGGGTTGGGACAGGGGTGTGACGAAGACGGCAACATACAGCACCCGGTGGGTCTTTGGCGTCGTGGGGACGGACTCAGCGAGCGCTTCTCTCAGATATATTGACAGGCGCGCCGGCGTGAGTCAAGCGGAGGACGGCGGGAGGGCGGGAGGGCAGGCGAATTCAGTGTGCCACGATCGCAAAGGAATGCAAGAGGAAACACGGCATTCGTTGAGCCGCGCGCTGATTTATCGTTTCGCGAATCGATAAA
>DATFNV010000248.1:0-3603 GCA_035266225.1 Gemmataceae bacterium | reverse complement strand
CCGGACTCGTGTACTTCCCCAAATGGTCAGTCTAAGGAAGGGGGGTGAAGAGGGTCAATACAGACCGATCGCAACAGGTGCGCCGGATCGGCCGACAACGGCGGGACATGTACAGATGCCCCCCAACAGGAGATGGGACAGTGAGGGGACGATTTCTCGCTCCCGAGCCGCTTGCGGCATCACGGTCGCCTCGGCAGGGGTTGGCCCCTGGGCCTTGACACTGATCGCGAGGACCAACCGAGCAAGTGAAACGAAGACGAGCGGCGCAGCAGAACGACACAACAAGGGACACGGTAGCGCGATCGGTGACGGACTACGGGATAGGGGTCGATGCGGGCTGGTGCAGAGCCTGCCCCGGCAGCAGGATTGGCCCGGCAACCGCCGATTCCCCTGCCGGTCACCCGCACGCCCGAGCCCTCGGCCACCCACGCCTCTCGCCCGTCTCATTGGCTCGGCCGCAGAATGGATTGCATTGCGCGGCGCACACACACACGCCCGTCTCGTTGGCTCGGCCGCACAAGGGAGTGACTGGCGCGGCGCACACACGGCACGGCGCCACCCCGGCCGCGGCGGGCGTTCCTTCGCCTCGCCGGGTGTGCCAAGGGCCGTTTCGTTTCACGGGGGGGTGAAACGAATGCTAAGGATTCTATCCGGAGTGCCCCGCCCCCAGCGGCCGCATCCTCTCTGCACGGGCCTGGGGCGGGGCACTCCGGATAGAATTCCATTGAACTGAACCGCGCCACCCCGGACTCCACCTGGGTTTTGCTCCGCCGTGATCCCTTCCCCACCCCCCAGGACAGCCCGGCCCAGAGTGGGCCGCCACGGACATCGTGCGCCCCCTTGACAGCCTTTACCACCCTGCTTCAGCGCCTTTTCCCCGGCCGGCGCGCACCGCCCCCGCCTCCCCTATGCCCGCCCCGTGACCGACCCGGCCTCACGTCCCACCACACCACCATCCCTCACGACGTGTCCACTACGACCGCACCCACCCCCAGCACCTCCGCACCCTTCCGCCAGCAGAGCGACCCGCACGCCGGGCAGCGCGGCCCCGGCCACGACGCGGCCCCGTCTCCGGGCGCCGCCGCCGCCGCCGCCGCGGCCAATCCCGACAGCCACAACTGCCAGCGGCACGCCGCCAACTTCTCGTCCCGACCGTGGCTGGCCAACAGCCCGTAGTGACGCACCTTCACGAAACCCTTGGGCAACACGTGCTGCACGAAGCGCCGCAGGAACTCCTCCCCAGACAACGTCAAGACCCGCTCCTTCCCCCCGTGCGCGTAGTCCTTGCAGCGAAACGACACCTCCTCCTCCGACAGCGACACCAGCCGGCTGTTGCTCAACGCCGAGCGATGCACGTACCGCGACAGGTACTTCAGCACCACGGCCGGCCCCGCCGCCGGCGGCTGGCTGTACACCACCCAGTCCCGCCCGTACAAAGGCACAAGCCAAGCCGCGAACGCCGACGCCTCCAGCAACGGCGCCAGCCGGCCCACCAGCGACAACTGCTCCCGCTCGTGGGCCTGACGCAACAACGCCAGGAACTTGCCCCGGAACACGCGGCCCAGGACCCGCACCGGCACAAAGAACCCCGGACGACACGACCGCCAACACGGCCGCCCGTCCACACGCCCCCAACGGTCGCACGACAAGCCACCTCCCGTGACCAGACAATGCAGATGCGGGTGGTGGTGCAAGTTCTGCCCCCAGGTGTGCAACACCGCCACCACCCCCACCTGCGCCCCCAGGTACTTCGGCTCCGCCGCCACCTCCCGCAGCGTGGCGCTGGCCGCCTGAAACAGCATCCCGTAGACCAGCGCCGGGTTGGCCAGGGCCACCTCGGCCACTTCCGCCGGCAGGGTGAAGACCACGTGGTGATACTCGATCGGCAGCAGCCAGGACGCTTCGCGCGTCAGCCACGTCGCCCGCAGCGACGCCTGGCAGGTCGGGCAGTGCCGGTTGCGGCAGGAGTTGTAGAGCACGCGCTCGTGGCCGCAGTCGCTGCAACGCCAGACGTGCCCGCCCAACGACTCGGTACGGCAGGCCGCCAGGTCGGCCAACGCCCGCCGTTGCACTCCGCTCAGGCCGGCCCCGAAGCGGTCCACGAAGGCGGCGCCGTGGACGCGGATCACGTCCGCCACGGTGAGGCCCGACGCCACCGGGACGTCGGCACTGGCTCCCGTCCGGGTCGTCACGGTCGTTCCTCCGGGGGCGACGCCGGCGTCGAGGGCGGCCGGGCCACCCAGTCGAGCAAGCTGGGGGCGCGGCCCAGTTGCTGGGCGCTGACGTGCAGGTAGCGGGCCGTGGTCTTGAGCTCCTTGTGGCCGAGCAGGCGTTGGATGGTCAGCAGGTCGCAACCCGCTTCCAGCAAATGCGTGGCGAAGGAATGACGTAGCGTGTGCAGGCTGATGGTCTTGCCCAGGCCAGCCCGCTGCGCCACACGGCGCACCACCCGATGCACCCCGCCGATGCTGAGGTGACAGTTGGGCCGGGCGCCGGCAAACAGCCAGGGCCGGGGCCGATAGCGACGCCAGTAAGCGCGCAGTTCCTCAAGCAACCGGGGCGACAGGGGCACGAGGCGATCCTTGGCACCCTTGCCCTGGCGCACCACCACGAGTCCCCGGGCCGCGTCGATGTCTTCCAGGCGCAGGGCGACCAACTCGCTGAGGCGCAGGCCCAGGGCATAGTCGGTGCGGAGCAGGGTGCGGTCGCGGTCGTTGGTGGCGGCGTCGAAGAGGCGGGTGACCTCGTGCGGGGCGAGGATGGTTGGGAGCTTCTTGGGTCGCTTGCCGTAGGCGATCTTGTGGACGACGTCAGGCCGGCCGAGGGTGACGGCGTAGAAGAAGCGCAGGCCGGAGGTAACCTGGTTGAGGTGGCTGAAGGAGACACGTTGGGCGACGAGCTGGAGTTGGAATTGGCGGACCTGTTCCGGGGTGAGTTGCTCGGGGGCGCTGCGGAAGTGTCGTGTGAGCTTGACGACGGCGGCGACGTAGGCCTGGATGGTGCGCGGCGAGTAGTTGCGGAGGCGCAGGTCGTCGATGAGTCGCTGGCGCAAGGGGGTCATGGCAAATCCTCTCGGGTGGCTGCGGGGTGGAGCTGAAGTCAGAAGGGCGCAGGAGAAGCATGCCCGAGGAAAGGGGCGGGCGCAAGTCAGCAAAAGCGGCACAGCCCGCACAGGCGGCACAAGTGGACATGGGGCGACGGCAACGGCAAGGTCAAGAAGGCAGAGAAGGGAAGGGCTCTTAGACCACCGCGGAGCGGTTTAGTTCAATCGCGTTTCCTGATGTCCTTGTCCCTCCTTGCCTTGCGCCGCCGACAACCCATTCGTTTCACGACTTTGGTAGACACCCTTCGGGGGGGCAATGAAACGATTCGGCAGGGAGCAAATTGGGCTGAACCTCCAGCTCAACCGGTGAGGGCCCCCGCCGACTGTCACCCGCTTTTCAACCCGGCCTGCTTGGCAATGCGGCCACGTAGGAGTCGGCACGCTGTCCCATCAGCCGCCGCGCCGCCCGCGCTGGCTCAGGACTCACGTCGCGCCAGATCTTCCTGGCGATGTGCTGACTGTGCGTCTCCGGCACAGGGGACTGTGCGGTGCCGTCCCAC
>DATFNV010000247.1:0-2690 GCA_035266225.1 Gemmataceae bacterium | reverse complement strand
GTCGCGAAGGCCGACAGCGCGTTCGCGAACAGCAGCAACGTGGCGCCGAGGAAGGCTGGCGCCAGCAGCGGCCCGCCGACATACCGCCAGTACTGCCACGCGGACGAGCCCAGGTTCTCCGACGCCTCTCGCCACTGGACCTTCAGCCCGTCGATCGCGGGCAGGAAGACCAGCACCATCAGCGGGATCTGGAAATACGTGTAGATCAGCCCGATACCCCACGGGAAGTCGTAATACCAGCTGGCGTGAAACAGCAGGCCCACGGGGCCGATGAGCACGAGGAACGCGAACGCCAGAGTTACCCCGCCGAACTGGGCGAGGACGCCCGAGGCAGAAATGTAGAGCCTGCGTACCACGCCGTCCGGGTTTCCCGAGGCCACGGCATAAGCCAGGATCGCGCCGAACACGGCCCCCGACACCGACGAGAGCAGGCACAGCTTGAGCGAGCCGATAAAGTAACCGCGCACCAGCGGGTTGCCGAGCTCGCTGATGTTGGAGAACGCCCACGAGCCGTTCGGGTTCTTGAGCGCGTCGACGACCACGATCCCGGTCGGCAACAGCAGGAAGACCGCGACGTAGGCGAAAAACGGGACGGTACCGACCCAGGCCGGAACGGACGGCCGGCGCCCGGACCGCGAAGGCCGGGCGCCGGTCTTGGTTGTCGTAGCGACAGCCACGTTCCCTCGCTAGCCGACGGCCTTCGCCCAGTTCGCCGCCAGGTAATTCGCGGCGTCCGTGGCCTGGGTCGGGCTGAGGAATGTTGGCGTCGCGCTGACCGCGGGCAGCTTCGAGGCTGCGGCAGTGTTGATGCTTCCGTTGGATTGCATGGCCGCCTGCTCCACCGGCCGGGCACCACCCTCGAGCCAGAGGTTCTGCCCGCCCGAGGCGGCCTGCGAGTAGAGGAACTCCTCCCACAGCCGGGCCGCCGCCGGGTGCGGTGCGTTCTTGTTGATGGCCTGCGCGTAGTACCCGCCCAGGGCGACGCCCGACGGGATGAACACCTTCCAGTTCGACACGCCCACGTAGCTCGGCAGGTTGAGGTAGTCCCAGTTGAACACGACCGGGGTGGTGCCCGCCTTGATCGTGGCCCCGGTAGCCGATACGGGGGAGAAGTTCCCGGCGGCCTTGAGCTTGGAGAAGAAGTCCACGCCCTTGGAGATGTCGGAGGCCGTTCCACCCTCCGCGAGGTTCGCCATCATGACGCCGTTCAGGCCCGCGTTAGCCGAGGTCGGGTTGCCGTTCAGCGCGACCGCGTTCTTGAACTGCGAGCCGAGCAGCTGGTTGAGCGAGGTGATCGTGCCGAACTTGCTCGAGTATCCGACCGCCATGAAGCCGCCGTAGTCCTGCACCCAGATGCCGTCCGGCGCCTTCTGGGCTGTCGGGATAGAACTCCAGGTGCTGACCTCGTACGGGGCGAACAGGCTCGTGTTGGCTAGGGCGACGGCCATGCCGATGTCCAGCACGTCGGGCGCCTTGGCGGTGCCGTTCTCCGTCTTGACCGCGTCGACCTCCTGCTGGCTGGTGCCGTCGGGGAGCGCGGAGTTGACCTTGATGCCGTACTTGGCGGTGAAGGCCGAGATGATGGCGCCGTAATTCGCCCACGTGGGCGGCAGGGCGATGACGTTGAGCGTGCCTTCCTGCTTGGCCGCCGCGACGAGCGTATTCATGCCGCCTCCGGCCGAGGCGGAGGTCTCCGTCGCCCAGTTGGTCGAGCTGCTAGTCCCGCCGCTCGAACTCGCCGAGGAACTCGACGACGAGCAGCCAGCCGCGAGCAACGTCGCGGCCGCGACGCCCGCGAGCGCGAATCGATATGAGGATCTCACCTGTGCCTCCTGAAAGCTTTCCTACCCCGAAGTGGATTGCGGCTGCCCGAAAAGGGCCCGGGCGGCGGTACCAAAACGGTTTGCCGACCCACCTCTCCCCCAGCTAAGAGTGCAGGATAAACGCACCTAAAACGTTTAGCGTTCGAATGCTCACACACCCGTCGCGAGGGTGTCAAGGGACGTTACCGAGTTGCCGCACTGAGCGGGGTGAACACCGGGTTAACGGGAAGTTGAGGCGCCTGCAGGGAGGCGCGTTCGACCAGTTCAACCGGGGCGACATAGTCGCCTAGACGATCGCCGTTGAGCAACCGCGCCATCAGCGCCCGGCCCATTTCCCTGCCGTCCAGCCGGATCGTCGCCAGCGGAGGGTCGAGCAGTTCGGAGGTCGGCAGGTCGTCGTGTCCGATGACGGAGACATCCGGACCGATCCGCAGCGACAGGTCCCTGGCGGTCTTGTAGATGCCGAGCGCCGTGTAGTCGGAGTTCGTGATGACCGCGGTGGGGGCGTCACGGCGTCCCAGCAGTGTCCCGGATGCCTTGCGCACATCGATGATCGTGAGGGGCGACCGCATGACGACCGGCTCGACGCCAAGCTCGCGAGCCAGCCGCCGGAAGTGGCGCAGCCGGTCCGGGTCGGCCACCAGGCCGCGCGGCGCGGACAGGAACGCGGCGCAGGAGTGCCCGAGCTCGGCCAGGCGTCGCATCGCCAGTTCGACGCCGACCGCATTATCGGGGTACACCCGGGACACGCCGGCGGCGCCTTCCACGGCCGCGTTCAGCGCCACCACCGGGGTGCCAGGGCGCAGCTCCTGCCACAGCCGCACCGACTCGCCCTTGCCGACCGGGGCGATGGCCAGCCCGGCCAGG
>DATFNV010000246.1:0-2851 GCA_035266225.1 Gemmataceae bacterium | reverse complement strand
GGTGGATGAGGTCGAGCAGGGTGAGGACAAGCGGGGTGCGCTCGGATTCGGGGATGTCAGGCAGCGCCAGGGTCATGCTCCATTCTACGCAGCAGAAAGCCCGGCGCAGCTGCTCTCCCCCAGACTTATTGGGCTGATACTGCGATCTACTTGGATCCCACGGGCCAAGTGGAGCGACCAGGTGGGGCAGGGCCCCGGAGATACCGAGCGCGGGACGGCCTCCATTCTTGTGACAGGTCCGAAAGGAAGCGGTTCCCCAGGCTGCTCACGGCACGTTGAACGCCTCCTTCAGCGCTGCCAGTGCCTCCGCGCCACGCGCCCGGTCCACCACGGCGCTGACGCGCACCTCGCTGGTGTTGATCATGGCGATGTTGATGCCGCGCTGGGCCAGCGCCCCGAACATGCGCCGGGCGACGCCGGTGTGCGTGCGCATGCCGATGCCGAGCACGAACAGCTTGGCGATGTCCGCGTCGGCCGCGGCGCGGGCGACGCCGTCGATCGCCGCCACCGCCTCCTGGGTTAACCGCATCGCCTGGGCCAGATCGCCGCGCGGCACGCTGAAGGACAGCTCCGCCAACCCGGGCCGGCTCACGTTCAGCACGATCATGTCCACGACGATGCCGCCGGACGCCACCGCCTGGAAGACGCGCGAGCAGACGCCCGCCCGGTCGGGCAGGTCGAAGATGGTGATGCGGCCCTGGTCGTCGTTGAGGAGCACGTCGCTGACGACGATGTCCTCCATGCTCGAGAGCTGTTGGGCCACGGCCGTCAGGTCGCGGCCGGCGTCCTGGACCGCCTCGGGCGGCCGGCGGCGGAAGGGCGCCGCCCCCGCGGTCTTGCCGGGCAGGCCGGCCCCCGGCCGCGGCTCGTGCAGGGCGAACGCCTGGTGGACCGCGCGCAGCGCCCGGACGGCATCGACCCTGTCCACCAGGACCGAGATCTTGATGTCGCCGGTCGTGATCATCTTCAGGTTGATGCCGGCCGCCGCCAGGGCCGCGAACATCTTCTCGGCGACGCCGGTGTGCGTCCGCATGCCGGTGCCGACGACCGAGACCTTGCCGACGCCCTCGTCGTGCGACACCGTGGCGCCCAACTCGGCGGCCAGCGGGCGGACGACGGCCAGCGTGGCGGCCAACTCGCCTGATGGTACGGTGAAGCCGATCGATGCCTTGCCGCCGGTGCCGACGTTCTGGGCGATCATGTCCACGGCGATGTTCTGGCCGGCGATGGCCGAGAAGACGCGGTGGCTGACGCCGGGCCGATCGGGCAACCCGTCCAGACCGACGCGGGCCTCGTCCTTGACCAGGGCCGCCCCGCAGACCACGACGTCGCGCATCCAATCGGCCTCGGGCACGATCCAGGTGCCCTCGGTGTCGGTGAACGACGAGCGCTTCTGCAGCGGCACGTCGAACTTCTTGGCGAACTCGACGCTGCGCGAGTGCAGCACGTTGGCACCGACACTCGCCAATTCGAGCATTTCGTCGTAGGAAATGACGTCCATCTTGCGCGCCTCGGGCACGACGCGCGGGTCGGTGGTGTAGATGCCATCGACGTCGGTGTAGAACTCGCAGTTGACCTCGCCGTAGCCGCCGCGCGGGTCGTGCTTCATGACGGCGGCCAGGGCGACGGCGGTGGTGTCGGAGCCGCCGCGGCCCAGCGTCGTGATGTTGTAGTTCTCGTCGATCCCCTGAAAGCCGGCGACGATGACGATGTGCCCGTCGTCAAACGCCTGGCGGATGCGCTCGGTCGAAATGTTCTTGATGCGCGCCTTGGTGTGGAAGCTGTCGGTGACGATGCCGACCTGGGCGCCGGTGAAGCTGACGGCTTTCTCGCCCAGCTCCTGGATGGCGATGGCCAGCAGGGCGATCGACTCCTGCTCGCCGGTGGCCAGCAGCATGTCCATCTCGCGGGCGGGCGGCCGGGAGCTGATCTCCTTGGCCAGGGCGATCAGCTCGTCGGTGGTGTCGCCACGGGCGCTGACGACGACGATGACCTGGTTGCCGCCCTGGCGGGCGCGGATGGCCCGGCGCGCGGCGGCCATGATGCGCTCCGCGGTCGCCACGCTGGTGCCGCCGAACTTCTGAACGACCAGAGGCATGTCCGTGTCCCTCGTCCCGTGACGCCGGCGGGGCGATGACGGCGAAATGACTTTGAGGCCGCCGGCGGCCTGTGTTCCGCTCCCCTCGCCCCGGTACTCCGGGGCGAGGGGTCGGGGTGAGGGGAAGCTGGTCATTTTGCCTGTTGCCTTTTGCCTTCTGTATTTTGCACTTTTCAGTCACCTCGAAGAAGGCAAAATACAGAAGGCAACAGGCAACAGGCAAAAGGAGAAGACCAAAACCCCTCACCCCCGACCCCTCTCCCCGGAGTACCGAGGCGAGGGGCGAGTTAGTCCGGGCGGTTACTTCACGTCGGCCCCGGGCTCCATCAGGTGGAAGAACGTCAGCACCGGCGTCTTCATGACGAATCGAATCTTCAACTCATGCCCGGCCTCGAGCGAGACGCGGAGCTTGTCGGCGTCCTTGTCCTTGCCGAACGCCTTGGCGGCGGCCCGGGGCGCCTCCGGCTTCTCCTTGGCCATCGCCTCGGCGATGCGGGCCAGCGACGCCTCGGCCCGCAGCGGCTTGCCCACCTTCGGCTCGACCTTCAGCGCCCCCTTGAGCGCCTCCAGGGCGGCGTCGCCCACGACGAGGAAGGCGGCGTCGGAACGCACCGCCAGGTAGGCCGGGCCGTCGCCGAACGACTTCTTGAAGTTCTCGTCGGCGAAGGGGAGTTCAATGCGGTGGATGGCCACGTCGCCGGCCTTGTCGGCGTCGAGCTTGATCAAACCGCGCAGTTCGTCCGGGAACTCCTT
>DATFNV010000245.1:0-9706 GCA_035266225.1 Gemmataceae bacterium | reverse complement strand
GTGGGGCACCTACGACAACTCCGCCTTCCGCCCCACGCCGGCCCTGCCGCTGGCGTCCCCGGAGCAGGAGCGCGCCCTGGCCGCCGGCGCCCGGGAGGTCGAGGCGCTGGCGGCGAAGCTGCGCGAGGTGGAGAAGTCGCGCGACGGCGCCTTCCGGGCCTGGCTCGGCCGCCCCGACCTGAAGCCGGACGTCCCGGGACTGATGGGGTACTATCCGCTCGACAAACTGGAGGCGGATAATCGCCTCGCCAACCTGGCCGGCGCGAAAAGCCCCGGATCGACCTCTCCCGCGAACACGTTGGCGCCCGGCAAGGTCGGCCAGTCGCTGCGCTTCACCGGCGACGACGGTGCGAACTTTCCCGCCCCGGCCGCCCTCGATCGCGGGCAGCCGTTCGCCGCCTCCTTCTGGCTGCAAACGCCGGAGGTGATGAAACAGGGCATGGTCTTCCACCACCAGGCCGGCACCGATACCGGCTTCCACGGCGTCGAATTGTCGTTCGACCAGGGCCGGCTGTTCTTCGCCCTGGTTCGCTTCTGGCCGGGCAATGCCGCCGCCGTCCGCACCCGGGCGACGCTGCCGGCCAAGGAGTGGGTCCACGTCGCCGTCAGCTACGACGCCTCGGGCCGGGCGAGCGGACTGCGCGTCTATCTCGACGGCAAGCCGGCCGAGGTGGAGGTGCTGCGCGACCGGCTGACCAAGAACGTCGAAGCAGGGGGCGGCACACTGACCTTCGGCGAGCGCATGCGCTCGACCGGCCTCAAGGGCTGCCTCCTTGACGAGGTGCGCATTCACGACCGGGCGCTCTCCGAGATCGAGGTGGCCCAGCTCCACGACGGCCGCTCCCTGACCGACGCCCTGGCCCGCAAGGACGAGGCGGCCCTGCGGCCGTATTACCTGGCGGCCGTGGACGCGGAGTCGGCGAGGGCGCGCGAGGAGCTGCGGCAGGCCCGGCAGCGGCTGTTCGCCGCCCAGACGGGCGTCTTCGAGATCATGACGATGGAGGAGTTACCCCACCCGCGACAGGCGTACGTCCTGGCCCGCGGCAACTACGACGCTCCGCACGACCGCCCAGTCGGGCGCGACATCCCCGCTTCGCTTTCGCCCTTCCCGAAGGAGGCGCCGCGCGACCGGCTCGGGTTGGCGCGCTGGTTGACCGACCCGCGCAATCCGCTGACGGCGCGCGTCGCCGTCAACCGCTACTGGCAGCTCTTCTTCGGCCGCGGCATCGTGGCGACCACCGAGAATTTCGGCACGCAGGGGGCGCTGCCGACCCACCCGGAATTGCTCGACTACTTGGCCCGCGACTTCATCGTCTCCGGGTGGGACGTGAAGGCGCTGTGCCGGCAGATCGTTCTCTCGTCCACCTACCGGCAGCGCTCCGTCGCCGCGCCGGAGCTGCGCGAGCGCGACCCGGACAACCTGCTGCTGGCGCGCGGGCCGAGCCGGCGACTGTCGGCGGAGGAATTGCGCGACGCGGCACTGGCGGCCGGCGGGCTGCTATCGCAGAAGATCGGCGGCCCGCCGGCGAAGCCGTACCAGCCGCCGGGCATGTGGCACGCCATGAACGCCTTCCTGCCCGATTACGTAGCGGACAAGGGCGAAGGTCTGCACCGCCGCAGCCTGTATACCTTCTGGCGGCGCACGTCGCCGCCGCCGAACATGCTGGCCTTCGACGCCCCCAGCCGCGAGGTGTGCGTGGTCCGCCGCCAGACCACCAGCACGCCGTTGCAGCCGCTGGTGCTGCTCAACGACCCGCAGTTCGTCGAGGCCGCCCGCGCCCTGGGCGAGCGGCTGCTGCGCGAGGGCGGAGCGACGCCGGAAGAGAAACTGACCTACGCCTTCCGCCTCGGCGCGACGCGCAAGCCCAGCGAGCGCGAGTTGCGCCTGCTGGTGCAGTTGTACAGGGACCAGGTGCAGCTTTTCCGCGCCGATCCCACGGGCGCCCAGAAATTCCTGAAGACGGGCGACCGCCCGCCGCCGCCGGGGCTCGACCCGGCCGAACTCGCCGCCGCGGCCACCACCGCCGGCGCCATTCTCAACCTCGATGCCTCTGTCACCACCCGGTAACTCCGTCATGAGCGCGAACGAACCCCTGGACCCGCTGACCATCACCCGCCGCCATTTCCTGTCGGGCGCCGGCCTCGGCCTCGGGGCCCTGGCCCTGGGCGTCTGCGAAGCCGCAAGCGGCGCTCCTGCGGCGCCGCAGTTCAGCGGAAAGGCGAAGCGGATTATCTACCTCTTCCAAAGCGGCGGACCGGCGCAGCAGGACCTCTTCGATTACAAGCCGCTGCTCAACGAGAAGAACGGCGAGCAGCTCCCCGACCACGTGCGCGGCGGCCAGCGCCTGACCGGCATGTCGGTCAACCAGGCGTCGATCCCGCTGGCCGGCTCCGCCTTCAAGTTCGCGCGCCACGGCAAGTGCGGCGCCTGGTTGAGCGAATTGCTTCCGCACACGGGGAGTGTCGTGGACGAGCTGTGCATCATCCGTTCGCTGTTCACCGAGGCCATCAATCACGACCCGGCCATCACGTTCTTCCAGACTGGCTCGCAGATCGCGGGTCGGCCGTCGATGGGATCGTGGGTCAGCTACGGCCTCGGGTCGATGAACGAGAACCTGCCGGCCTTCGTCGTCCTGGTGACCAAGGGCAAGGGCGATCAGCCGCTGTACGCGCGGCTGTGGGGCAACGGCTTCCTCGACTCGCGCTACCAGGGGGTCAAGTTCGCGGCCGGCAAGGACCCGGTCTTCTACCTCACCAACCCGGAGGGCGTGTCCGCCGCCGGCCGCCGGGCCCTGCTGGACAAACTGGAGGAACTTAATCGCGTTCAACTGGAGCGCGAGCTGGATCCGGAGATCGAGTCGCGGATGGCCCAATATGAGATGGCCTATCGGATGCAAACGAGCGTGCCGGAGGTGACGGACTTCGCCAACGAGCCGCAGCACGTCCTCGACCTGTACGGCCCCGACGTGCGGACGCCCGGCACCTTCGCGGCGAACTGCCTGCTGGCCCGGCGATTGGCCGAGCGCGGCGTGCGCTTCATCCAGCTCTACCACCAGGGGTGGGACCAGCACGGCGACCTGCCGCGGCAGATCCGCGGACAGGCCCGCGAAACCGATCAGCCGAGCGCCGCGCTGCTCAAGGACCTGAAGCGGCGCGGCCTGCTCCACGACACGCTGATCATCTGGGGCGGCGAGTTCGGCCGGACGAGTTACTCGCAGGGGAAGCTGACCAAGGACAACTACGGCCGCGACCACCACCCGCGCTGCTTCACGGTCTGGCTGGCCGGCGCGGGGGTGAAGGGTGGCCTCACCTACGGGCGCACCGACGATTACGGATATAATATTGCCGACGAGCACGGCGAGGCGATCAGCCCCGACAAGGCGACGTTCACGCCGGGTGCGGTGCATGTTCATGACCTGCAGGCGACCATCCTGCACCTGCTGGGGATCGACCATGAGCGGTTGACGTTCAAGTTCCAGGGGCGCCGGTTCCGACTGACCGATGTGCATGGCCACGTGGTAAAGGAACTGCTCGCCTGACGAGCGGCCGGCCTGGTAAGATGAGGGCAGGAGGTGGCCATGCCACAACTCACGATTGTTCCTCACGGGGACTCCGCCGCCGTTGTCCTTCCCGCCAAAGTTCTGGAGTCGGTCGGCCTGCGCATTGGGGACGTGGTGGACGTCACGGTCGGTGACCGGCAATTGATCCTCCGGCCGGGTGAGGACGCCGCCCGCCGTGCGCTGCTGGAGGAGATCGCGCGCGAGGTCGTTGAGCGGCGGCGGGACGCCTATCGGCGGCTGGTCGGCATCCAGTCGCTGGAGGCGGAGGAGCACGATTCGCTCGTCGATGAACTGCTGCAATCTGACCCCGCCTTTCAGACCTTGGTGGCCAAGTCGCAGGCCAGCCCGCGCAGGCCGTTCCCTCCTGGCACCGGGACGTAACAAAGTCGATACGGATGCCTACGGGAAATGATAGTTGCTGAGGTATCGATGACCATGCAGACTGAGCAGATCACCATTCGAGTTGATTCGGAAGCGGCGCGGGCCTACCGTGCCGCGTCGGAACAAGAGCAGCGAACGCTCGACTTGTTGTTAAGCCTGCGCCTCCATGATGCTCTGTGCCCGAGCGGATCGCTCAAGGAAGTGATGCGGGACATCAGCCGCAAGGCACAAGAGCGCGGGTTAACGCCCGAAATCCTGGAGTCGATCCTCAAGGAACCGTGAGTCGCGCTCTGTTTTCGACACCAGCGCGGTCGTCAGCGCCTCGCTGTTCGAGCAGTTCGCCAGGGAGTGGCAGTGAAGTTCAGTGAACTGGTCCGTCTGTTGGAGGCCAATGGTTTCACCCTCGTTCGTCAGAAGGGGGCGGTGCGCTACTACGGGAAGGCGGGGTGGCCGCGGTTGATTCGGGTCGATTACCACGGAGCCAAGCAAGTGCCGACTGGGACCTGTCATGCGATCCTGAAGGCGGCCGGTGTTCCCAAACCCGGACAGCAACGGGCGGACGAACCGCCACCAGACGAGCAGCAGCCGGAGGAAGAGCAGCCATGATCGATCTCCCTTACTCGCTGATCATCGAGGCGACGAACGAGCCGGATTTCTTCGGCTTCTATTCCGAGGAGTTGGAAGGCTTCTCAGGCATCGGCCACTCCGTCGAGGACTGCCTGTACCAGGCGAAGTGGGCCATGCAGGAGCACGTGGAGTTGCTCGTCGAACAGGGCCTGCCTGTCCCCCCGCGCAACCCGGAGCCAGTGGTGACGATCCGTAACGAGCGCAAGGAAGCAGCCTGACCAGGCCAAAGGGCAGGCAGGGACGAGAGTTCATGCGCATGGGGAAGCCCACGGTTCAGCGGGCCGGCACGTTCTCCCGCATCCACTTCAGGTAGCCAGCGGCACAGCGGTCCAGATTGTCGAGGCTGCCGCCGCCCCGCAGTGGCGAACACATTTCGTAAGTCGCTACCCCGTCGAAACCGCCGTCGAGCAAGCCACGGAAGAAGGCCGCGTAGTCGATGAAGCCCTGGCCGAAGGGCACCGCCCGGACCAGTTCCGGCAGGGCCGGCGTGTAGTTCACCAGGGCCGGCTGGTACTGGAAGCGCGGCAGGCGGACGTAGTCGGCGTTGGTGGTAAGGACCGTGTGCGGCGCCGCCCGGCGCGCCGCCTCGTACAGGTCCTCGCCGCGCAGCGCCGGCGACCAGGCGTCGAAGCCGAGCTTGCAGTTGGGCCGATCGACGTCGCCGAGCAATTCCAGCAGCGCCGTCGTGTGGACGGCCAGATCGTGGTGATTCTGGATGGCAATCGTCACACCGTACGCCGCCGCCCGGTCGCAGCATTCCCGCAGGGCGGCGACGACGCGCGGCCAAAGCACCCCGGCGGTTTGCCCCGGCGACTCGTAGGCGGTGAAAACGCGCACCATGCCGCAGCCCAACTCCGCCGCCAGCCGCGCCAGCGACTCGACGTAGGCCACCTGCATCTCGCCGTAGGGCACCTCGGCGGCGCCGCCCCCCGCAAAGTCGGTGTAGGCGGCGACGACCTCGCAGCGCAGGCCGGTGCGGGTGAGAGCCTCCTTGATCCGTTCGACGTGTTCCGGCGTGGCATCGAGGGGGGACAGGTGCGGTCGCTTGCCGGCCAGCATGACGCCGTCGTAGCCGAGGCGTGCGGCCTTCTCGATGAACTCGCGGGTGCCGAGGGCGGTCTGCCCCCACAGTCCGGCGTAGCCGACGGAAAAGAGCGCCCGGCGCATGGTCCCCTCCCTCGCTGACGTCAGGCCATGATCTCGCGGATCGGCTTGCCGTGGTCGATCTCCAGGCGCTTGCGGCCGGGAATCTCCAACTGCCGCGAATCGAGGCCGAGCAGGCTCAGGATGGTGGCGTGGACGTCGGTGACGTAGTGGCGCTGCTCCACGGCGTGGAAGCCGATCTCGTCCGTCGCGCCGTGGACGACGCCCCCCTTGATGCCGCCACCCGCCAACCATACCGAGAAGCCATAGATGTGATGGTCGCGGCCGTCGCTGCCCTGCGACCCCGGCGTGCGGCCGAACTCGCTCGCGAAGACGACGAGCGTTTCGTCCAGCAACCCGCGCCGCTTCAGGTCCTTGAGCAGCCCGGCGATCGGCCGGTCCACGGCCCGGCAGTTGTTCGAGTGGTTGGCCTTCAGTCCGCCGTGCGCGTCCCAGACGCCGGCGCCGCCGGCGCCGTGCTGCACCTGGATGAAGCGCACGCCGCGCTCCACCAGCCGGCGGCACGCCAGCATCTGCATGCCGAAGTCGCGCGTCTCCGGCCGGTCGAGGCCGTACAGCCGCTGCGTCTGGGGAGTTTCCTCCTTGAAATTCAGCACCTCCGGCAAGGACTTCTGCATCCGGAAGGCCAATTCGTAGGACTGCACGCGCGCCGCCAGAGCCGGGTCGTCGGGGTACTCGACGGCGCGGAGGCGGTTGAGCTTGCCGGCCAGGTCGAAATTGATCTTCTGCTCGTCGGCCCGCACGTCGCCCTCCGGCTTGCCGTAGTCGAGCGGGTTGGCGGGGTCGATACGCAGCGGCACGGCGTCGTGGGCGGGGCCGAGGTAATGGCCGTCTTTCGCGTTCCAGTACTCGCGCCGCCCCAGCGACACGAACTCCGGCAGGTTGTCGTTGAGCGAGCCGAGGCCGTAATGCACCCAGGCGCCCAGCGTCGGGAACTCGCCGTCGAGCATGTGCCGCCCGGAGTGGAACTGCGTCTGCGCCCCGTGGTTGTCGTCGGTCGTGTACGTCGAGCGCACGATGGCCAGGTCATCGACGCACTCGCCGAGACAGGGAAGCCAGTCGCTGACCTCGATGCCGCTGCGGCCGTACTTCTTGAAGCCGACCTGGAGCGGGTAAAGGCGGTTGCGCTGCTGGCCGTTGGCGTCGTTGACGACGACGACGCGGGCCAGTTTCAGCTTCTCGGGGTCCTGCGTGTCCTTGAACGGCGTCTCGGCGATGGTCTTGCCGGCGTACTTGTTCAGGGCCGGCTTGGGGTCGAAGGTTTCCAGGTGACTGACGCCGCCGTTCATGAACAGCCAGATGACCGATTTGGCCTTCGGCGCGAAGTGCGGCTTGCCGTCCGGCGGCGCCCAGGGGACGGGGGAGGAGGCGTAGCCGTCGCGGTGCAGCATGGCGCCGAGGGCGAGGCCGACGAAGCCCAGGCCCAGGTCGGCGAGGAAGGTGCGGCGATGGACGTTGTTGCAACCGCAGTGTTGGTTCATGAGTGCCTCCGACCGGACGATGTTGATTCACGGGTGGGGGACCGTATGGCCAGGAACCAAGTTGCCGACGCCTTCCAGGATGATCTGTCGAAACGTGTCGGCACCGCCGAGGCGACTGCGAACGTCTAGGATTTCCAGTCCCGCCAGACATCCGGCCGCATCGTACTCGGCGGCGATACCATCCGCTAAGTGCTGCGTCGTAACGGTCGTTTCAGCGAAGACGATGCTGAGAGCGTCGGCCTCGGCGTCGTAGGTGATCTTCATGGCAGCCTCTCAGAAGAAGTAAGTGTAGACGGTGATGACCACAATTTCCGTCGGCTCGTCCACGAAAATGGGTCGAACTCGCTTCGTGGTGTATACGGTGCCGTTCCAGTCTCGGCCGTAGGCGAATTCTTTGCTTGTCTCTTGCCTCCCCTGAGAGGCGGATCGCCATCTACTGGTTCGGATCGCGTCTTCGACTTCAGCGACTGTGAAACCACGGCGCGACAAGTATCCCTGAGCATGGGCGGTCAGTCGGATGGGCTTCATAGCGTCTCCTAGAAGGGAAGAACGACCGCAAAGAGAAAACTCTTTTCTCCCCCCAGGAATTCAAGCTCGTCGTGCGTCAGCTTCAAGGCGCGCCGTCCTCCACATCTGCGATACGCATCCGCCTGCCGTTTTCCACGGGCCGTCTTGTTTTATTCCGACGAGTGGTCCTTAATCAAAGATTCCAGGTCCCCATAATCGTAAGGTGGGCGCTTCCGTACTGCCAAGACATCGATCGCCTCGTCGGCTTCGGTGATGGCGTAGACTATTCGCCAGCGATCCAACCTGAGCCGACGCACCTCTGAGTGGACACCGGGCACATCGAGTGCTTTGCTCTTCGCAGGTCGCGGCTTCTCGGCCAAAGCCTCTAGGCTTTGCGCACTCGCTGCCGTATCTGGCCAGGAAGGTCCTTGATCTCCTTCCATGCAGCCGGCGTGACGTACACTGTGTAGCGACTCACGCGAGTTCGTCCTTGACGGCGTTCCATTCCAGCCAGCCCGCGCGGCGGCGGTTGCCCTTCGCCGCTTTGAGCTCCGCAAACGCTTGCCGTGCTATCTGGACGTCCTCAAGACTTTCCAGCCATTCGATCAGGGTTTCCCAATCTTCCGCACTCAGGATGGCAAGGCGTTTTCCCTTCTTGCTCACAAATTGTACAGATTGCAGCGCGTCCAGTCCCGTCATGGCGATCCCTCCTGTTACAAGCAGAAAAAAGATGTCAACACCATTTTTTTATCTCTTCATCCGGAAAAGGTTCTTGACGCGTTTTCTTTCCCTGGTTCGCCTCAAATCGACTCCCGACGCCTTTAGTCTTCCACTGGGCTCGTCACGCAAATAGCGCCATGATTCTACGCGCCATTTCGACGGGCAGTTCATTGGTCTTCAAATCGCCTTGTTCCTGCCTCTCGAGTGCATCCCTACCCACTATTTGGATGATTTTATCCTCTATTATGGGGAGCAGGCCACTGAACTTTAGAACGACTGTGTTGCCGTGACGCACTTGCCCGCGAAAGGATCCAGCGCCATGGTTGCCGATCAAGTTTGATGGGGAACAAGCAACAGGTGAGCCCTTGCCCAATTTCGCCAGTTCCGCCGCCAAAGCCAGCGCAGCCTGCTCTTCGGTGTCATAGCGGTCGCGATCCTCAATGCCCTTCATGAAATACATCTCGTAACTCCGCAGGAAGCGGCGCTGAATCTCGTTGGCGATTTGCTCAGGGGCGATTTGCTCAGGCGTGTCGAATACTACCGTGATGGCTTTGGTCCGTCGCTCTTCATCAGGATACATCTTGTTGGTATCCAGCTTGCTGCGCGGCCAATGGCCGTCAATCTGGATATGCGTGAAGTTGATGAGGCGCAACTGGATGACTGGTCCTTCAGTGAAAGTCTCGGTACGGGTTAGGCGGCAGGATTGGTTGAAGGGGGAATCGTTTGAGTCGCCACCGCCTGGGTCGTAGGGTGCTAGGGAGTAGCCAGGGAGGTGCCGCGCTACTTCTTGGGCGATCATGTTGCGCAACGATGGCAATATTTTCATTGTTTTCTCCCACTGGAGTCAAATTCCAAGGCGTCTTCACCGGCCCCGAGAGTCCAACATCCTGAACGCGGAGCAGATCGAGGTCAGGCTTGCGGCGAGGGCGGTCACTGCTCTCCCGGTGACCGGCGCCCTCGGGGGAGCGCCTCGGACGCTAACGGCGAGGCGGACACGCGGCGTGCCCGTTAGCAACGGCCGCGTACCGCCGAGGCCGAACTCGGTGATTAGCCTGACCGGCCGGTCAGTAGAACAGCGGCCGGTCAGCATAACGCATGGCACGAAGACGAGCGCCAGCGCGGTGGTTAGTACGGCTTTGTCAATTGCGCATTGGGCGGAAGAAAGTGATGCGCTGCCGATCATTCGAGTCGCACTGCCGATCGTTCCGTTCGCGTCGTGCCTGCTCCAGGAGCCAATCACATATGCGACGATGCACCTCAGGCAGA
>DATFNV010000244.1:0-15240 GCA_035266225.1 Gemmataceae bacterium | reverse complement strand
GCTCCTCATTCGGGCAAGATCTTGACCGGCGGTGTCGACGCCTCCGCCTTGCAGAAGCCCAAGCGGTTCTTCGGAGCAGCCCGTAAGATCGAGGAAGCGGGCAGCCTCACCATCCTGGCGACGGCCTTGACCGACACCGGCAGCCGCATGGACGACGTGATCTTCGAGGAATTCAAGGGGACCGGCAACATGGAGCTGCACCTCGACCGCCGCTTGGTCGACAAGCGGATCTGGCCGGCCATCGACGTCAACCGCTCCGGCACCCGCAAGGAGGAACTGCTACTCGACCCCGAGGAGTTGCGCCGCGTCTACATCCTGCGCAAGGTGCTCAGCGACATGAACCCGGTGGAGGCGATGGAGCTGCTCACCGGCCGCATGGCCAAGACGCGCAGCAACGCCGAGTTCCTGATGAGCATGAACCTTGCTTGATTGCAGATTGCAGATTGCAGATTTCCCAATCTGCAATCTGCAATCTGCAATCTGCAATTGGATCACCCATGCCAACCGTCTACGAAGGTACGTTCGCGCCGCCGCCGGGGCGCTTCGCCCTGGTGGCGGCGCGTTTCAACCATTTCGTGGTCGAGCACCTCGTCGGCGGGGCCGCCGACGGGCTAAAGCGCCACGGCGTCGCCGACGACGCCATCGACCTGGTTTGGGTTCCGGGGTCTTACGAGATCCCGCTGGTGGCGAAACGCCTGGCCGCCAGCGGCCGCTACGCGGCGCTGATCTGCCTGGGGGCCGTCATCCGCGGCGACACCGACCATTACGACCACGTCGCGGGCGAGGCCGCCAAGGGGATCGCGCAGGCGTCCCTGGCGACCGGGGTGCCGGTGGTGTTCGGCATCTTGACGTGCGACACGCTGGAGCAGGCGATCAACCGCGCCGGCGCCAAGGCGGGCAACAAGGGCTTCGAGGCGGCGCTGACGGCCATCGAGATGGTCAACCTGCTGCGCCGGCTGCCGGAGACGTGAGCGGCGATTCGTCTGGCGAGCGGCGACCGACACGCTACCATGAAGGGGTGACGCCCGCTCGACGGATCGACCATCATGACCAAGCGCTCGCGAGCCCGTGAGGTCGCCCTGCAACTGCTCTTCCAGCGCGACCACAACCCCAACGTTAGCCGCGGCGCCGTCGCCGACTTTGCCCGCGCCCGCCTCGGCCACCCGCCCCTGGAGCCGTTCTGCCTCGGCCTCTACGACGGCGTCGTGGCCCACCTCGACGAGATCGACCGCCGCCTCGGCGCCGCGGCCGAGAACTGGCGCCTGCCGCGCATGGCCGCCGTCGATCGCAACGTGCTTCGCCTCGGCGCCTACGAATTGCTCTTCACGCCCGACACCCCGGCCGGCGTCGCCATCGACGAGGCGATCGAGCTGGCCCGCCGCTACGGCGCCAAGGACTCGCCGGGGTTCGTCAACGGCGTCCTCGATCGACTGCGACAAACGAAAGAGGAAAAGGTTTAGCCGCCGCAAGCGGCTTGCGGCGCCAACCGAATCCCCACCATGCCCGCACGCCAACCGTTCACCGCCCTCTGCCGCCTCGTCTCGCGCGGCCCGTTCGCCGGCCGCGCCGACCTGCACCTGCACAGCACGCACAGCGACGGCCTGTATACGCCCGCCGAGGTCGTGGATCTGGCTCGCCGTAGCGGGTTGTCGGCCATCGCCCTGACCGACCACGACACGCTCAGCGGCCTGCCCGAGGCCCGCGCCGCCGCGGCCGGATCGGCGCTGGAAATCATCCCCGGATGCGAGATCACCTGCGAGTACCGTGGCAGGGAGCTGCACCTGCTCGCCTACTACGTCCGCCCCGATGGGCCGCTCGTCGCCGCCCTGGATCGGCTGTGCCGGCACCGCGCGGCGCGCTTTCACGACATGGTCGAGCGATTACGGGCCTTCGGGGTGTCCCTTGATGAGGAGGCGAGGTCCGCCGCCGCGGTCCCGGGCTCCCTCGGTCGCCGCTACCTGGCGGAGCTGCTGGTCCGGTCGCGCCAGGTGGGATCGGTGCGCGAGGCCTTCGCCCGCTACCTCAAGGACGGCGGCCGCGTGGCGGTGCCGAAGGTGCGGCTGCCGGTGGCGGAGGCGATCGGCCTGGTGCGCGGCGCCGGCGGCGTTGCGGCCTGGGCGCACCCCTCCTATGATTGCACTCGGGAGACGCTGGCGGAGCTGCGCGGCCTCGGCCTCGGCGCCGTCGAGGCCGAGTACCCGACCACCCGGCCGGCCCGGGCGCGGGAGCTGCGCGGCTGGGCGCGGGAGCTGGGGTTGGCCGTCAGCGGCGGCAGCGACTGTCACGGCCCCGACGAGCCGCGCCGGGCCGTCGGGGCGTGCGGCATCTCGGCGGGGGAGCTGGAAGCGTTGCGCCGTAGGTCAGGCTTTCCAGCCTGACACGAAGAAGAGTCAGGCTGGAAAGCCTGACCTACGAGGTGAAGCTCATGGTGTTCCGGGCGATCTTCAACAAGATCAAGCAGGGCCTGGCGAAGACGCGCGGCGTCTTTAGCGGCATCGCCCAACTCTTCCGCCTCAAGGGCAAGGTCGATAAGGACTTCCTCAAGGAGTTGGAAAAACGCCTTTACCTGGCCGACGTCGGCAGCGCCGCCACCGCCCTCATTGTCGAGCGCGTCCGCCAGGCATTCCTCGACAAGGAAATCACCGGCGACGTGGAGGCGTTCGTCAAGCAGCAGCTCAAGGAGCTGCTCCTGGCCGACCAGGCCGGTCTCCATTTCAACCCCAACGGCCCGACCGTCGTGATGGTCAGCGGCGTCAACGGCGCCGGCAAGACAACCTCGATCGCCAAGCTGGCCAAACGCCTCAAGGACGACGGCAAAAAGGTGATCGTCGCCGCCTGCGACACCTTCCGTGCCGCCGCCGTCGAACAGCTCACCATCTGGACCGAGCGCCTCGGCTGTGACATTGTCAAGGGCCAGAAGGGGTCGGACCCCGCCGCGGTGGCCCACGACGCCGCCGAGAAGGCCCAGGCGCGCGGCTTCGACGTCCTCATCGTGGACACGGCCGGCCGGCTGCACACGCAGGCCCACCTCATGCGCGAGCTGGAGAAGATTAGCCGCATCCTCAAAAAGAAGATCGACGGCGCCCCGCACGAGGTGCTGCTGGTCCTCGACGCCACCACCGGACAGAACGCCATCACGCAGGCGGAGCAGTTCAAGAAGACGATCGAATGTACCGGCCTCATCCTCGCCAAGCTCGACGGCACGGCCAAGGGCGGCGCCATCTTCGGCATCAAGCAGAAGCTCGGCCTGCCCGTCAAGTTCATCGGCGTCGGCGAGACCCTCGACGACCTGGAGCCGTTCGACCCGGATTCCTACGTCGAGGCGCTTTTTGAGTAACCCGTCGTTTAGCCGCCGCCCTCGGGGCGGCGCGGATTCATCGTTTCGCGAACCGATAAATCGAGGGCGGCCGCTAAACTCATGAGCGATCTTTGCCTGGTCACCGGCGGCGCCGGCTTCATCGGCTCGCACCTCGTGGAGGCCCTCGCCGCCCGCGGAGACCGGGTGCGCGTGCTGGACAACTTCAGCACCGGCCGCCGCGAACACCTTGCCCACGTCAAGCCCGCCCCCGAGGTCGTCGAGGGCGACGTGTCCGACCCGGCCGCCGTCAGCCGCGCGGTGGAGGGGGCGGAGGTCGTCTTTCACCTGGCCGCGCGCGCGTCGGTGCAGCACAGCATCGAGGATCCCGTCGGCAGCCATCGCGACGGCGCCAGCGGGACCGTGCAGGTGCTCGACGCGGCGCGCCGGTCCGGCGTCCGCCGCGTCGTCTACGCCGGCAGCGCCAGCGCCTACGGCATCCCCGCCGGGGACGTGCAGACCGAGGCCGACCCGCTACGGGCCCTGTCGCCGTACGCCGCGGCCAAGCTGGCCGGCGAGTTCTACTGCCAGGCGTTCGCCGCCGCCTACGGCCTGGAAACGGTCGTGCTGCGCTTTTTCAACATCTTCGGTCCGCGCCAGGACCCCCACAGCCCCTACAGCGGCGTCATCGCACTCTTCATCTCCGCAATGATGAACGGCAGAACGCCGGGGGTCCACGGCGACGGCCGGCAATCGCGCGACTTCACCTACGTCGGCGACGTGGTGCAGGCGCAGACGAAGGCCGCCGACACGCCGGGAGTCGGCGGGCGCACCTACAACGTCGGCACCGGGCGCGGCACCAACCTGCTCGAGCTGGTCGCGGTGCTGAATCGGCAGCTGGGGACGCAGATGAAGCCGGAACACGGGCCGGCGCGCGCGGGGGACATCCGCCACTCGCGCGCCGACATCGGCGCCATCCGCCGCGAACTGGGGTACGAGCCGGCGTTCACGTTCGAGGAGGGGTTGCGGCGGACGCTGGAATGGTATCGGGAGCAGCGATGAGCCGCTTGCGGCTTCGCAGGCCGTGCGAAGCCGCAAGCGGCCCGGCGGTTCATTCCTTCCCCGCGCCCAGGCATTTGGCGCACAGGGCGTCGAACTCGGGACTCGTCTGCGTCGCCCCCTTCTTGAGGCGCGCCAGGAACTTCTTCTCGTTGTCGTCCACCTTCTTGTCGGCGAAGATCAGCTTCTGCAGCCAATTCGCCTCGTCCGCGTCGATGACGCCGTCGGCGAGGACGTTGTTCTCGATGGCCAGGAAGAAGAACTTCTCGAAGGCCGGGTTGAGTTCGCCGCCCGCCGCCTTCTTCTGGGCCGCGTTGCGCAGCGCGATGAGGAAGTCGCGCTCCTCGTTGTCGATCTGCTTGTCACCAAACAGCTCCTTCTTGAGGAGTTTCACCTCGGCGTCGTCAATCACTCCGTCAGCCAGGATGGCCGCCATCGCCAGCTTGCGCCAATCTGCCATGCCAATGTCCCTCCCTTATCGCGGATCGCGCCCGGGCCCAACGCGGGCCCGCCGGCGCGCCGATGATCGCAGGTGCGCCCAGCAAGCATATCCAGAAGCGCGCCGGAATGCCCGGGGAAAAGGGAGAATTTGTGCCGGGCCGGGCGCCGCTCAGCCGCGCCACACCCAGCGCATCATCTCGCGGAAGCCGGCGGCCTGGCCCTGCGCCAGCAGGCCGACGCGGAAGATGCGCCCCGCCGCCCACACGCACAGCAGCGTCGCCAGCAACACCAGCACCACGCCCAGCAGCGGCTGCCACAAGGGCAACCCCGGCGAGACCGACAGCCGGGCCAGCATCAGCATCGGCGCCGCCGTCGGCAACAGCGACGCCCCCGTGGCCAGCGGTCCGTCCGGCTCCATGATGACGTTGGTCATCACGAACAGCGGCATCATGGCCACCAGCATCACCGGCAGCAGCATCGTCTGCGTCTCCTGGGCGCTGGTGCAGGCGGCGCCCACGGCGATGAACAGCGAGCCGTACATCAACACGCCCAGCGTCTGGTAAACCAGGAACCAGGCGATCAGCCGCGCCGGCAGGTGCTCCGTGACGCCGAAGTGCCGCGCCGCCGCGTAGGCGCCTCCCAGGTAGACCACCGCCAGCGTCGTCGCCACGCCGACCGTGCCGAGCAGCTTGCCCAGCATCAGCGGGAACGGCCGCACCGAGCCGAGCAGCACCTCGGCGATCCGCTGACTCTTCTCCTCGATCACTCCCTGCATTAGCGGCGTGGCGCCGACGAAGATCATCATGAACATGAGCATGACCAGCCCGGCCGGCGCGAAGAACGAGGCCAGGCGGTTGGCCTCGGCGCCGTCGTGGATCTCCCCCGTCCGCGGGTCGCGCGCCGACAGCCCCCGGGCCAGCAGGGGCACCTTCCGCATCAACTCGTGGGCCTTCTCGGCCGAGATCGGCTGCTCACGGAAGCGCCGCATCTCCACCACGTCGCTGACCGAGCGGCGCAGCCAGGCGGTGAATTCGTGCGACGTGTGGCTGTGCGCCTGGAAGCGCACCGACACGCGCTCGTCGAAGGTCGGTGCGGGGTCCGGCCCCTCGAAGTCGCCCAGGTCGGCGGCGGCGGGCGCCACCTCATCCACGTCCTCCCCGATCTCGACGATGCCGGCCAATTCGCCCCGGCGAACGCGCTCCGACTGCTCCAGGCGCAGCGCGTCGCGGGCCTCGGTCGAGTCGGGCGGCGGCACCCGTTCCAGCACGTACTCCGGCCGGACCTGCCGCCCCGCGGTGTTGTGCAGATGGTTCTCGTTCCGCTCCCTGGCCTTCTCCTCCAGGGCGCGGAGCACCTCTTCCCCCCGCGTCCGGTCGATGACGGCGAACTGCTTCGGGCTGGTATCGACGCGATCGCGGAGCATCGCTTGCACGCCGAAACTGCCGAGCATCAGCACCGGTAACAAAACCAGGCTGACGAGGAACGCCTTGGTACGGACCGCGGCGTTGTACTCGCGCACGGCGATCACGAAGATCTTACGCATGGGTCGGGGTCTCCGTGTCGGGCCGGGCGATGCGGACGAAGATGTCGTGCAGCGACGGCCGCCCCAGCTCGAAGTGCCGCACCGCCGTCCGACTCATCAGCGCGGCGAGCACCTGCTGCGGGTCGGCACCGGCCGCCAGGCGCAGCTCTTGCAAGCGGCCGAATTCGGTCACGTGGACGACGCCGGGCACGCCGCCGAGGTCGAGGCCGTTGCCTTCCAGGCGCACGCGGACGGTGTCACTCCCGTAACGGTCCTGGATGCTGTCGAGGGTGCCGTCGAGGACTTTGCGCCCCTTGTAAATCATGAAGAGGAAGTCGCACAGCGTCTCGGCGACGGCCATGTCATGCGTCGAGAAGATGACCGTGGTGCCGTCACGCTTCAGGCCGAGGACCGCCTCGCGCAGCACGTCGCGGTTGACCGGGTCGAGGCCGCTGAACGGCTCGTCGAGCAGGACGAGCTGCGGCCGGGCCACGACGGCGGCGATGAATTGCACCTTCTGGGCCATGCCCTTGCTGAGGGCCTCGACCTTGCGGTCGCCCCAGTCGGCGAGGCCGAGGCGCTCCAACCAACCGTCGATGGCCGCACGGGAGTCGCGACAGCCCTTCAACTCGGCGTGAAAGCGCAGCGCGGCCCGGATAACCATCTTCTTGTACAGGCCGCGCTCCTCGGGCAGGTAGCCGATGCGGTCGCTGGCCGCGTCGAGGTCCTCGGCTCCCAGGACGCGGATGACGCCGCGGTCGGGGTGCAAAATCCGCATGATCATGCGCAGGGTGGTCGTCTTGCCCGAGCCGTTCGGGCCGAGGAAGCCGTAGATGCTCCCCTCGGGGACCGCGAGGCAGAGGTCATCGACGGCCGTGTGCGGACCGAAGGTCTTCGTCACGTTCTCGAGTTCGACGGCGCTCATACGGACCCCAGGTGATTGATCGCAGGGACACCGGCATTGTAGCGGCGAGGCGCCGGCTTGCCGCTACGGGCCTTTCCCGGCACTCTGTACAAGCGTATAATAAAAGGAGAGAATTCGGACCACGCGGCGGGTTACTGTCATGGACAATCCCACAATTGCACAGCGGTTGCGCGAGTACGCCAACCAGATCGAAGCGCGGGAAAGGAACTTGTACCGGGTGCGCGCCTACCGCAAGGCGGCCGAGACGGTCCTGACCCTCGCACGCCCCTTGACCGAGGTCGTCGAGAAGGAAGGCCGCGCCGGATTGGAAGCGCTCCCGGGGATCGGGCCGCACCTGTCGTTCACCCTCGAAGGGCTGGTGCGCGAGGGGAAATTCCGCACGCTCGGTTCCAGCCGCGAAGAATTGAACCACAAAGGGCACAAAGAACACAAAGAAGAGAAGCAGCAAGCCACGGGGGAGGAAGGGAACTGCTCCGCCGCGTGACGGTTAATCCCCTCCGCTTCTACCGGTTCTTCCTTTGTGTTCTTTGTGCCCTTTGTGGTTCAATTCTTTGTAGAATGCCGCCATGTTCGGCCGCCTCCGCCTCCTCCTGGGACTCATCCGCTTCAGCCACACCGTCTTCGCGCTGCCGTTCGCCCTCTCCAGCGCCGTGCTAGCGTGGCGGGAGGATGAGTCCATCAACGGGCGGCAATTCGCGCTCGACCTGGTCGGCATTCTGCTGTGCATGGCCTTCGCCCGCAGCGCCGCGATGGCGTTCAACCGCCTCGCCGACCGGCACATCGACGCCGACAATCCGCGCACCGCCACCCGCCACCTTCCCGCCGGACTGCTGACCCCGGCCGCCGTCTGGGCGTTCACCCTCGTCTGTGCCGCGGGCTTCGTGACCTCGACTCTCCTGTTCGTGCTGTCGTCGGACAACCGGTGGCCGCTCTACCTTGCGGGGCCGGTGCTGCTCTTCCTCTGTGCCTACTCGTACACGAAGCGCTTCACGTCGCTGGCTCATTTCTGGCTGGGGGCGTCGCTGCTGCTGGCGCCGGTGGCCGCGTGGATCGCCATCCGCGGCCTCGACGGGATCCTCGGCACGCCGTTGGTCCTCGGGCTGGCGGTCCTCTTCTGGGTGGCGGGGTTCGACATCCTCTACGCCTGCCAGGACATCGAGTTCGACCGCAAGGCGGGGCTGGCGAGCGTGCCGGCGCGGCTCGGCGTGCGCCACAGCCTGCGCGTGGCGCTGGCGTGTCACCTCGTCATGGTGGCCCTGCTCGTGGTCCTCTTCTGGGTGGCGGAGCCGCTGTCCGGGGTGGTCTACGGCGCTGGCGTCGCGGCGGTCGCGGTCCTGGTCGGTTACGAGCACTGGCTGGTCCGCCCCGACGACCTCAGCCGCGTAAACCGGGCCTTCTTCACCGTCAACGGCGTCATCAGCATCGGGCTGTTCGTCGTCGTGCTGGCCCAACTCGCCGTCGGGACGCGACTGCCGCGCTGAGGCCGGGAGGTTCCTGGCAGTCCCGATCCCGGCTGTGTACAATCCTCAGCCGTGGGGCCGGCCGCGACGCCGGCCCATCGCTGCTCCCATCTCATCGCTAAGGACGCCCCCATGAGCCAGGCACCCGCTGCCGCCCCGAAGCCCGCCGAGCCCGAGAAGCCTCGGACCGTCTGGGACCGGGTCGTCACCTCGACCCCGATCATCCTCACCGTCATCGCCACCGTCCTGGCCGGGAAGTCGGCCGGCGAGATGACGCAGGCGCAGTACCACCGGGCGGTCGCGGCCCAGTACCAATCGAAGGTGAGCGACCAGTGGAACTTCTTCCAGGCCAAGAGGATTCGCGGCACCGACATGGAGGGGACCGCCATCCTGCTGCGCTCGTCCACCGGCGCCGGCAAGTTGAGCCCGGATTCACTGAAAGCGTCGGCCAAGCGCCTGTCCGAGTATTTTAAGCGTGCCGAGAAGGAGGCTGACGCCCTGGTCAAGGTGGTCGGAGCCGCGGGGTCGGCCACCGACGTCACCGCGCCGGCGGAGCGGTTCCGCGGTGAGACGAAGAAGGCCCTTGCTGCCTCCGTCAAGGTCGTCGAGAAGCTCGACGCGCTCGCCAAGGAGTCGCCAAACAGCCCCTTGAGCTACCTCGCCGAAGGGAAGGTGCCGGAGCGCGCCCAGCTCGCCTCCGATCAGCGCGACGAACTCACGAAGGCACTCGAGGCCATCAAGCCGGACGTCCGCAAGTCGCTGAGCTACTTCGATGCGGGCTTGCTGAAAACCCTCTACGACCTCAACCCGGCCATCCCGGAGGCGGTGTGGGAGGTCAACGAGCGCAAGACCGAACGGCAGATGGACGACACGCTCCCGAAGATCAACGAGGAGCAGATCCACAAGGCCATCGAGGACGCGGAGGAGGCGGCGCGGCAGTTTGAAGCCGCCTGCGCGCCGATCACTGGTGCGTTCCGTGATCTCGACAAGCTGATTGTCGATCAGACCGGTGCGGCCCGCGCGGTGTACCGCGCGTCGCAAGAGGTGAGCCTCGCGGCGGGCCCACTGTCTGGGGGGGACTCCAAGTTGAACGAACTGCATCAGGCGGCACAGGCCGCGGAGCGCGCCGGGTTGATCCTGAAAGCGGCCGCCGACGAGCTGGGCAATGACTTCAAGGCCGCGCAGCTGGTCTACGACAGCCGGCGTTACGACCGCGAGGCCCGTGACAACCAGGCGGTCGCCGGGCTCTACGAGCTGGACGTGCGCAAGGCCAGCCTGGAGTCGGACCGGCACCGCGAGCGCAGCACGCACCTGTTCTACGCGATGCTCGCCGCCCAGGCCGGCGTGACCATCGCCACCTTCTCCCTGGCGGTGCGCTACCGCAGCGTCCTCTGGGGACTCGCCGCCCTCGCCGGCCTGGGCGCACTGGGCATCGGAGCGTTCGTCCTCCTCACACGATAAGAAAAGAGCCGCTGGCGGCTTCGCAGGGCGTGCGAAGCCGCCAACGGCATTTCAGACGTAGACCTGCGCCGTCGGCTTGATGACCAGCTCCGGCACCGACACGTGCGGCGGCAGCGTCGCCACGAACAGCACCGCCGCCGCCACGTCCTCGGGCCGGAGGATTTTCGCCCGCTGCTCGGCGCTGACCGGCGTCGGCCGCACTTCGAGGATCGGCGTGTCCACCTCGCCGGGGTAGACGTTGCTGACGCGCACACCGCTGTCCTTCTCCTCGGCGGCCAGGCAGATGCCCAGGGCGCTCATGCCGAACTTGGCGGCGGCGTAGGCGGCGCCGCCGAGCGGACCCGCCCGCTTACCCGCCACCGAACAGACATTGACGATGACGCCGTCCTTGCGCTGGAGCATCTGCGGCAGCACGGCGTGGATGCAGTAGAACGCCCCGTCCAGGTTCGAGCGGATCAGCAGCTGCCACTTCTCCGGCGTGAGTTGCCGTATCGACCGCTCCTTGATGTTCGTGCCGGCGTTGTTGACCAACAGGTCGATGCCGCCCCAGCGCTCGCCGACGTGGCCGACGACGGCGCCGACCTGGGCCGGGTCGCTGACGTCGCAGGCGCGGTAGAGGAGGCGGTCGCCGGCCGCGAGGTCGGCGGCGGCCCGGCGGAGCTTGGCCTCGTCGCGGCCGGTGATGGCGACCTTCGCACCTTCCTCAAGGAAGAGCCGGGCGACGGCCAGGCCGATGCCGCTGCCCCCGCCCGTCACCAGCGCCCGCTTGCCCGTCAACTTGCTCATGAAAGGAATGCTCCCGCGGTGGGTTGATCGTTCAGTGGAGGAGCCACCAGGCGACACCCGCCCCGGTGGCCAGCAGTGCGAAGCCGGCGACGGCCGCCAGGATCCAGCGCCCGCGCCACGGCCGCGCTCTTGGCTCGTCCGGCTCCTCCGGCATCGGCACCAGTTCCACGTCGATGTCGTCCGGCAGCGGCGCGTCCTCGGCCGGCGGCGGCGACAGGATCGTCGTCTCCTCGGGAGGCGCTTTCCGGCGCGGCTTGCTGACCCGGAGCCGCACGACGGCACCGCAACTGGGGCAGCGCATCTTGTAGCCCTGGGCCGAGCGGTGGAACGTCAGGACCAACCCGCACCGGCACTGACCGCGCCGCGACATGGCACTCCCCTCGACGGGGGCCGGACGACGGGCTCACTATAAGAGCGCGGCGGCTGCCGCGTCAACCAGGGCAAGGGCAGAGGTACACGCGAGGTTTTTTCCCCCTTGCACGATTTGTGCCCCTTTGCTAAAAAGATGGTTTCTCCCCCAACGGGGCTGAGGCAGACACTGCGGGAGGTGCGCCATGAAAGTGCGAGCCAGTGTGAAGCGCATTTGCGAGAATTGCAAGTTGGTCCGGCGTCACGGCAAGTTGCTGGTCATTTGCAGCAACCCGCGGCACAAGCAGCGCCAGGGCTAAGCGAGGAGACAGCACATGCCGCGTATCTTGGGTGTGGACATTCCCAGCGACAAGCCGACGCACATTTCGCTGCGCTACATCTACGGCATCGGGCCGGCGCTGGCGCTGCGGCTGTGCGAGCAGGCACACATCGACCCGCAGCGGCGCGCCAAGGAACTGAGCGACGACGACCTGGCGCGGTTGGCGACGATCCTCGACCGCGATTACACCGTCGAGGGCCCGCTGCGCCGGCAGGTGCAGCAGAACATCGCGCGCCTCAAGGACATCAACTGTTACCGCGGCGTGCGGCACCGGCGCAGCCTGCCGGTCCGCGGCCAGCGCACCAAGACCAACGCCCGCACTCGCAAGGGGCCGCGCAAGACCGTGGCCGGCAAGAAGGGCGTCAAGGAAATGCGCGGTTAGCGCGACAAGGGAGCCTCATTCGTGGCCAAGAGCAAGAAGAAGAAGCAACGGCGCAACGTCAGCCGGGGGATCGCCCACATCAAGGCGACCTTCAACAACACCATCGTCACCATCACCGACACCAACGGCGACGCCCTGTGTTACGCCTCGGCCGGCACGGTCGGCTTCAAGGGGAGCCGCAAGAGCACGCCGTTCGCCGCCCAGCGCGCCGCCGAGGTGGCCGCCGAGCGGGCCAGCAAGTTCGGCGTCAAGGAGATCGAGGTTCGCGTCAAGGGCCCCGGCTCCGGCCGCGAATCGGCCGTCACCGCCCTCCAGGCCGCCGGACTCAACGTCAAGGCCATCGAGGACGTCACCCCGCTGCCCCACAACGGCTGCCGGCCCCCCAAGAAGAGGCGCGTGTAATCCAAGAAGTCAGAAGACAGAAGTCAGAAGCCAGAACGGCCCGACTTCTGTCTTCTGACTTCTGTCTTCTGACTTCTGAGAATTATGGCACGAGAACTCGACTACAAGTGCAAGATGTGCCGCCGGGAAGGCATCAAGCTCTTCCTCAAGGGCAGCCGCTGCGACAGCCCCAAGTGTGCCATCGAGCGGCGCGACCAGGCCCCCGGCATGCACACCCGACGCGGCAAGCCCAGCGAATACGCCATCCGCCTGCGCGAGAAGCAAAAGCTCAAGCGCTTCTACGGCGTCCTCGAGCGCCAGTTCCGCCGTTACTTCGAGTTGGCCAGCCGGGCGCCCGAGAACACCGGCGAACAACTGCTGACGATCCTGGAGCGGCGCCTCGACAACATCGTCCACCGGCTCGGCTTCGCGCCCAACCGCACCAGCGCCCGCCAAATGGTGGCGCACGGGCACGTCTTGCTCAACGGCCGCAAGTGCAACATTCCCAGTCTGCTGGTCAAGTCGGGCGACCGCATCGGCGTGAAGAACAACCCGCGCTCGCTCCAGCTGGTAAAACTGGCCCTGCAGCAGGGCCCGCCGCCGCCGCCCGATTACCTGTCGCGCACCGACGGCGAGCCGCCCGAGGGAAGCGTCCTGCGCCTGCCCACCCGCGGCGACGTGGACCCGCGCATTCAAGAGATCCGCGAGCAACTCATCATTGAAGTGTGTTCGCGTTAACCCTTCTGTTTAGCCGCTGCCTTGCCGCTTGCGGCTTCGCAGGTTTTGCGAAGCCGGCAAGCGGCAAGGCGGCGGCTAAACGTCTCAGGGAGGCCATCCATGCGTATCCGATGGCGTGGTTTGGAATTGCCCAACCGCGTGGTCAGCGACCGGGCGACGCTGACCGATACCTACGGCAAGTTTTCGGTCGAGCCGTTCGAGCGCGGCTTCGGCACCACGGTCGGCAACAGCCTGCGCCGCATCCTCCTCTCCTCGCTGGAGGGCAGTGCCGTCACGCGCGTCAAGATCCAGGGGGTGCAGCACGAGATTACCACCATCCCCGGCGTCGTCGAGGACGTGACCGACATCATCCTCAACATCAAGAGCCTGGTGGTCAAGAACCAGAGCGACGAAACCAAGACCATCGTCATCGACCGCGACAAGCACGGCGTCGTCAAGGGTGCCGACATCAAGGCCGACGACGCCATCCAGATCATCAACCCCGAGCACATCATCGCCACCCTGACCGACGACGTGCCCTTCGTCGTGGAGATGACGGTCGAGAACGGCCGTGGCTACCGCACCGCCGACGAGAACGCCGGCAAGGAACGCGAGATCGGCATCATCCCCGTCGATAGCAGCTTCTCGCCGGTCGTCCGCGTCAAGTACGAGATCGAAGACACTCGCGTTGGCCAGCGCACCAATTACGACAAACTGGTCATGGAGATCTGGACCAACGGCACGGTGACGCCGCAGATGGCCATCGTCGAAGGGGCCAAGATCATGCGCAAGCACCTCAACCCGTTCATCCAGTACGCCGAGCCGGGGCCGGAGATCGCCATCGACGAGGTGCCGCAGCCGACCATGGTGGACGTCGCGGTCGATACCGAGCTGGAGCGCAAGCTCGCCATGAGCCTCGCCGAGCTGGAACTGTCGGTGCGGGCCACCAACTGCCTTGAATCGGAAGGCATCACCACGGTCCGCGACCTGGTGATCCGCACCGACGAGGAGCTGCTGGAGGTCCGCAACTTCGGCGAGACGACCCTGAAGGAAGTGAAGCAAAAACTCCTGGAGCGCGGCCTGCAGCTGGGGATGAAACTGCCGACTTCGCTGCGGCGCTGACTTTCCCGCCGCTTGCGGCTTAGCGGACGCTAAGCCGCAAGCGGCTTTCGCGACACCTAGCCAGGAGCCACTACCATGCGACACCTGAAAGCCGGCCGCCAGCTGGGGAGGAACGCCGAACACCGGCTGGCGCTGATGCGCAACCTGACGATGGCCCTGATCCAGCACGAGCGGATCATCACCACCGTCGAGAAGGCGAAGGAAGTTCGCCCGTTCGTGGAGAAGCTCATCACCCTGGCCAAGAAGGGCACGATCCACGCCCGCCGCCTCGCCATGGCGCGGCTCGGGCCGATGGGCCAGGCCCGGCCGATGGCCCATGAAAAAGACGAGGCCAAGCAGGACGGTCGCAAGATCATCCAGAAGCTGTTCGACGACATCGGCCCGCGCTTCAAGAATCGGCCGGGCGGCTACACGCGCATCATCAAGCGACATGAGCGGCGCCTCGGCGACGGCGGCCGCACCGCCTTCCTCGAATTGCTCAAGGAGGGCGAGGTGAAGGTACGGGCCAAGGCGCCGGCCGCGGCCCCCGCTCCGGTCGTGGCGCCACCCGCGCCGCCGCCGCAGGCGGCCGCACCGCCGGCCCCGGAACCACCCCCACCCCCACCCCCACCGGCTCCGGCAACGCCACCCCCCGCCCCCGAGGCGGCGCAGCCGCCCGTCGCGCCCCCGACTGCCTGACGACACCCAATAACGACAACAGGCCCCCGAGCCGGTTTCGCTCGGGGGCCTGTTGTCGTTATTGAACCATCGGAATGTTTAGCGGCGGCCGCGGCTCTGCTTGGCGTTTCGCGCTCGCGCCGCTCTGCGAGCGGCCGCTAAACGGACAGGCACGACGGCAGCGAGTCAGTCGCCGCCCCCGGTTTCCCCGAGGAAGCGAATGACGCAGTCGCCGTTGCGGTTGGAGACGGAGTCGCGGAGGCGCCGGGCCTCCTCGTAGCTAGCACACGCAGCCAGCTCCCACTCCACGGTGTCCGGGGCAGAATCATTACCCCGGTCCGAAC
>DATFNV010000243.1:0-14684 GCA_035266225.1 Gemmataceae bacterium | reverse complement strand
ACCTCGGTGATGGGCAAGCAATCCAAACGCTGGTGCGGGTAGGCCAAACGCATGTCCGTTTCTCCGTGAAGATCGCCACCCTTTTCCGCGGAACTGCCGGGATGTCTTCACTTTGATAGACGTTGCCCTTGCAATCTTCGTTCCATCAATCGCGAAAAACAACCGGGAATTCTCGATGATTCCTCATTTTCCGACGGACACTAGTTAGTTCCAGTGTGGCGATCTCGACGGGTGCGGTCAAATTGCAGATTCGGTTGGCCGTGACCGGGATGCTGTCAAAAACAGCGGTATCATTCGTAGTGGCCGCCGTGCCGTTCCAACCGGGGTAGGTGCCTCCTCCGACATTCCAGTTACCTGGCTGATTCCAGCCCGCCGCGCCCGCACCAGCTGCTCCCGTCCATGTGAACGTGGTTGGAGTCACCCGCGTCTCCAGTAGCTCGAAGGCGAGTCGAGCGTACCGGGTGGAGGGGTTTGGAGAAGCCATCCTCACAAGCCAGTAGCCGAAAGCGAGGAGGGCAGAGACTACGTTCGAGATCGTGGTCATGTGCATTTTTGGAAGCGTCTCCAGTGGAGGCTTCACAGGTGCCTTTCAATCACCCTTATAGCGGAGTATCAGCGTTGGGAATCCGTCAGTGTCCGGCCAGTCTTGTCTCTCCGAGCGGCAACCTGAACCTACCGCGCCGCGCGAGGTTTTCGTGCCGCTCGACGCAGTCGGATGAGACACTTGGCAGAGTCATTGCAATTCATGGAGATGAGGAGACGGCGCATCTTGACACTCCTGTCAGCGGATCGGGCATGAGGACGGTTCCTCGGTAAGGAGAAACGGGCCTCGAGAGAGAACCAACCGCCACGGGCACCTCGGCAGGGCAGAGAACGCAGCTGCCAAGATTCCATCCCTCAAACGATGTGAGCATGTAGTAACCTGGAAATCCGAGCTGTCAAGCTTTTCCGAAAAAAAATCCGAATAAAATCAATCAGAGAAGGATCCGTGAAGTTGTTGGCCTCCGCCTGCTTCGGGGCGGCAACGGCACGGCCATCAGGCTTTACCGGCGACCGTGGCGTGGCCCGACGGCGTCCTATGCGGAGCCGGTCTGCGGGCGGGCAGCGGCCAGGTACCCTTCCCTTGCCAGCCGCGCCCCGATGCGGTCGTGGAGTGCGGCGTCGCGCGGCGCCCAGGTCGCCGGCCCATCGACGTAGCGGTTGAACCTGCAAAAGGCAGCCGCGATCAGCACCGTGTCGTGGGTGGCCTTGTCGTCGGCCCCCTCCGGAAAAAATGGAAAAAGGCACTTTCTCACGCCGCAACCCCTTCCGCGGACAGTTGTTGACCTTGGTCAGGCTATGACGGCTTCCCTTCCGGATCGCTCGGGCCATTCTCTTGCTCTGGCGCAGACAGGTATTGTCGCAGTTGCTCGGGAGACCACTTCAGCAACTCCCACCACGGCACCGGTGGTAACTTCAACCCCAAGTGCTCGTACGGGCTCCGCCGGCGACGCTTGGTTCCGTACCCCCGCCTACCACCGCCTCGCCTGGCTGGAGGTCACCTACGCAGAGTACCAGGCCCGCTGCCGCTGCCGCAAGTTCTTCCGCACCTGGCCGCTGGACGTGCCCACCAAGGCCGACTATGACGCCAACGTCCGCCAGGCTGTCCTCGACCGCTTGCTGCGCGACCGCCTCAACGTCGAGCAGACCAAGGCCGCCATGCCGCGCGACTTCCTCGTCGCACTCTCCGACGGCTTCGTCTACGACTGCCTGCGCTGGCAGCTGGCCCGCCGCAGCGGCAGCGGCCGGCCCCGGGACGAAGCGGCCGGCAGAGCGTTCACCACCGCAGCCGAGAGCCGGGGGCACGAGATAGGTGGCTTGAGAGCAGTGGGGATGAGCGAGAAGTGTCCCCCTCGCCCCGGCACTCCGGGGCGAGGGGTCGGGGGTGAGGGGCTCGGAGAGGCTATCCGGGAAGGTCCCTCCGCTCCCCGGGTTGCCCAAGCTCATGCTTGTTGGAAGGGGTTTGAGCGTATAACAACAATGTGAGCAAACCCCCCTTCGGCACCGCCGCGGGACGGCGCAAGGTGTTGCTCAACCAGGGGTTGCGCTCGCCCGGGGGTTTGCTCACAATTCCCCGCGAATTGTGAGCAAACCCCCCAAGTGTGCGCAGACCCCCGCCAGCCCCCGCAGCAGCCACCGGCTTCCCGGATAGCCTCTGAGGGAACAGGATTCGTTGCATTCATTGCATTCGTTGCGCGGCGCGGGATTCGTTGCGCGACCCCGGCCGTGCGCAACGAATGCAAGGAATCGCCCCTCATCCCCGACCCCTCTCCCCTGAGTTCCGGGGCGAGGGGAGAAGAACACAGGCGGCGGGCGTCAAGCTCGCCCGACTACTTCGCGCTGATGTTGTACTCCAGGCCGTCCTTGTAAGCGGGGCGGCCGGCGCCCGACCACTTCGCCGCCTTGAGGGTCGCCTTGCCCTTGTCCGTGCCCGAGTCGGCCTCGACCTCGAACTCCGGCAGCTTGCCGTCCTCGCCGACGGCCGTCTCGTGAACGACCTTCCCCATCTCCTCGATCGTCCCATCTTTCCAATCGGTCTCGCCGGTCCAGCGGTAGCGGTAGCGCACCGGCTTGCCGCTGTTGTTGCGGAGGCTGATGACGGCATACGTCTTGCCCTCCGCGAGCGAAAAGGAGCGCGGCCGCTGCGTCTTTTCACTGACGTGCTCGTTATTGGCCCGAGCCTGGGCCGCGAAGTCCTTGAACTCCTTCTCCGTCTCCTTGGACAATTGAGGGAAGAACTCCTTCCACGACACGAAGCCGTCGCCGTCGCTGTCCAGCGCCTTCACGTCGCGCTTCAGGAGCTTGACCAGGGAGCCGGTGAAGACGCCGCCCTGCTCGCCCCCCCAGGCCCCCTTGCCGTCCTCCGCGGCGGTGACGTCCACCAGGCCGCGGTGCTGGAAGAGCAGGCAGCGCACGACCGGGTGCATCTCCCCCTTGATCGGCGCACGGTCAATGACCGGCGGCTTCGCCTTGAGGCGCGTGCTGCAGCAATCGGTCAGCAACACGACCAGGCCGGCGCCCTTTTTCTCCATCGCCTTGCGGACCTCGTCGCGCGGGATCAACGGCGTGTCGCCCATCTGTGGCTGGAGACAGTGGCCCAGCTTCGGGTCGATGGCGCCGTGGCCGGCGTAGAAGAACAGCAGCGCCTCGTCGGGGCCGGTTTCGAGGTCGCGGTAGTACTTGCGGATGTTCTCCAGCGTCACCTTGGACCCTTCGAGGCAGTCGATCTTGCGGCGGTCTTCGGGAACCTGATCCTCCAGCACCCGCTTCACGTGCTCCCGGTCGTGCGTCACGCTGGGGCCCAGGTCGCTGCCCGTATCGGTGACCAGGAGGACGCGGAGCATCTTCAGCTCGCGCGGCTTCGGGGCGTCCCGGTCCGCGGCATCGGCCCGCGGCGACAGCACGGGAAGGCTGAGGACGATGAGGATGGCCAGGTGACGCAGGGTCGAGCGACACATGAACGGGTTCCTTTCGAGTGACAGCCACGTTGCTGGTAGGCCCCGCTTGCCGAGCGGGGCCTACTTGGACTACCTCGCATTGATATTGTACTCGTTGCCGTCCTTGTACTCCGGCCGGCCCCGACCGGCCCACTTCGCCGGCTTGAAGCTCCTGCGGCAACGGGCCACGGCCTCGATCTCCAGGGTCGGCAGCCTCCCGGCGTCGCTCACGGCCACCTTGTGCAAGACGTGTCCCTTGCGGGAGACCGTCGCGACTTTCCATTCCTTCTCGCCGGACCAGCGGTAGCGGTAGTGGACCGGCTTGCCGCCGTCGTTGTGGAGGCTCACCACTGCATAGGTCTGCTTCGCCTCGTCCGACGGCGCGTCGGGGAGCGCCAAGAAGCTCGGCCGCTGCGTCTTCTGATCGAGGTGTTTCTGCTGGTCCCGGCAGCGGTCCGCGAAGTCCTTGAAGTTCTCCTCCGTCTTTTTGGAGAGCAGGGGGACGATTTCCTTCCACGACACGAAACCGTCGTGGTCGGTGTCCAGCGCCTTCACGTCCCCCTGAAGGAGGTTCACCAGGGCGCTGGTGAAAACGCCGCCGCGGTCGTCGCCGAAGGCCCCGCTGTCGTCCTCGGCGGCGGTGATGTCCACCGTGCCGCGGTGCTGGAAGAACAGGCAGCGGAAGACCGGGTGCAATTCCCGCGGCGTCAGAGGCTGGTTCGCCCCGTCCAGCGGCTTCGTCTTGACGCGCGTGCTGCAGCAGTCGGTCAGCAGGACGACCAGGCCGGCGCGCTTCTGCTCCATCGCCTTGCGAACGTCTGCCCGCGGCAGCCGGGACTGGTCGCCCGCCGCCATCTGCAGGCAGTGGCCCAGCTTCGGGTCGATGCCCCCGTGGCCGGCGAAGAAGAACAGGAGCGCCTCGTCGGGGCCCGTCTCCAGGTCGCGGTAATACTTGAGGATCTCTTCCCGCGTCACCTTGCGCCCTTCGAGGCAGTCGATCTGGCGGCGCCCCTTCGGGATGTGCTCCTCGAGCAGCGTCTGCACGTTCTGCCGGTCGCGCTCCACGCTGACGGCGTGATCGGGATCGGTGTTGTCGATAACCAGGAGGACGCGGAGCCTCTTCAGGTCGTGCGGCTTCGAGGCGTCCCGCTCGCCGGGGTCGGCCCGCGCCGGCACGACGGGGAGGGCCAGGGCGAGCAGCACGGCCAGGGGGCGGAGGATGGCGCGCATGGATGGGTTCCTTCTTGCAAAGGGGAGCGACACTGTCTAGGACTCATCCACGAAGAACGTCCCGTTCCGCGCCGCTTGCGCTTCTCAGGTCAAACGTCGCAAGCCGCAAACGGCCTACTTCGCGCTGATACTGTACTCCTTCCCGTTCCGGTAGGCGGGCGGGCGCTTGCCCGACCACTTCGCCGGACTGAGGCTTTTCTTGCCCCGGTCCGCCACCAGGTCGGCTTCGATCTCCAGGTGAGGCAGCCTGGCGGCCTCGACCACGGGCAGGTCGTGCAAGACCCGTCCCTTGGCGGCAACCGTCGCGACTTTCCATTCCCTGTCGCCCGCCCAGCGGTAGCGGTAACGCACCGCCTTCGCACCCGCGTTGTGGAGGCTCACCACGGCATACGTCTTCCGGGCCCGCGACACCAAGGGGCGCGGCAGCGAGAAGAAGCGCGGCCGCTGCGTCTTCTGATCGACGGACGCGCCTTGGGCGCGCTCGCGAGCCGCGTAGCGCTTGAACTGCCCCTGGGTCTCCCGGGACAGTTGGGGGAAGAACTCCTTCCACGACAGGAAGCCGTCGCGGTTGCGGTCCAACGTCTTCAGGTCGCCCTCCAGGATGCTCGCCAGGGCGTTGGTGAAGACGCCGCCTTCCATGTCCCCGAAAGCCGCGGTGCCGTCCTCGGCGGCCGTGATGTCCGCCGTGCCGCGGTGCTGGAAGAACAAGCAGCGGAAGACCGGATGCACCCTCTCCACCCGTATTTTCTCCATGTACGGCTTGTAGGGCACCTCCTGCTTTGGGCGACTGCTGCAGCAGTCGGTCAGCAGGACGACCAGGCCGGCGCCTTTCTGCTCCATTGCCTTGCGCACCTCGGACCGCGGGAGCCGAGACGTGCTGCCCGCCGGAGTGTGCAGGCAGTGGCCGAGCTTCGGGTCGATGGCGCCGTGGCCGGCGTAGAAGAACAGCAGCGCCTCGTCGGGGCCGGCCTTCAAATTGCGGTAGTATTTGAGGATGTTCTCCCGGGACACCTTCCGCCCATCGAGGCGGTCGATCTGCAAGCGAGCGTCGGGGATGTGTCCGGCCAGCAGGTCTGCCATCTGATTGGCGTCATGGTCCACGCCCGCGGCCTGGTTGACGTCCAGGTTGTCGATCACCAGCAGCACGCGGAGCATCTTCAGCTCGCGCAGCTTGGGGGTGGGCCGAGCCGCACGGGCCGCACGGGCCGAACGGGTCGTGTGCGGCAGGGCGGGGAGGGCCAGTGCGATCAGCAGGGCCAGGGTGCGGACGAGCGGGCGGTACATGGACGGGTTCCTTATCCAAGGGGTGTAATGTCCGGCGAGCCCGGCGGCTCACCGGGTGCGACTACCGCGCGCTGAGGTTGTACTCGTTGCCATCCTCGTAGCCGGGCCGCCCGGTGCCGGTCCAGCGCGCCGGCTTGAGAGACCCCTTGGCCCTCTCCGAGCCCAGTTCGGCCTCAATCTCCAGGTTCGGCAGCTTCGCCGTCTCCGTGACGGCCAGCTTGTGGAAGACCCGCCCCTTGCGGGAGACCGTCGCGGCCCTCCATTCCCTCTCGCCGGTCCAGCGGTAGCGGTAGCGCACCGCCTTACCGCTGTCGTTGTGGAGACTCACCACCGCGTAAGACGTCCGCGCCTCGGTCGTGGCGAGGCCGTCGGGGAGGGCGAAGGAGCGCGGCCGCTGCGTCGTCTGATCGAGGCGCTTGCCGTCGGCTCGCTGCTGCTCCGCGAACTTCTCGAACTGGTCTGCCGTCCCCCGGGACAGTTGGGGGAAGAACTCCTTCCACGACAGGAAACCGTCGCGGTCGGTGTCCAACGTCTTCAGGTCACGATTGAGCAGAGTCACCAGGGCGCCGGTGAAGACGCCGCCGTGCTGGTCGTCCGCGTAGGCCCCCGTGCCGTCCTCGGCAGCAGTGAGGTCCACCGTGCCGCGGTGCTGGAAGAACAGGCAGCGCAGGACCGGGTGCAGCACCACCCGCGTCACCGTTTCCCGGTCCCGCACCGCCGGCCGCCCCCGGAGGTAGCTGCTGCAGCAGTCGGTCAGCAGGACGACCAGGCCGGCCCCCTTCTGGTCCATCGCCTTGCGCACCTCGGACCGCGGGACCAGCGCCGTCCGGCCCATCTGCGGCTGGAGGCACTGGCCCAGCTTCGGGTCGAGGCCGCCGTGGCCGGCGTAGAAGAACAGCAGCGCCTCGTCGGGGCCGACCTTCAATTCGCGGTAATACTTGAGGATGTTCTCCTTGGTCACCTTGCGCCCCTCGAGGCGGTCGATCTGCCGGCGCCCTTCGGGGACGTGGTTCTCCAGCAGCTCCTGGACGTGCCGCCGGTCACAGTCCACGCTGGCGGCCATTTCGCTATCCGTGTAGGTGTCGATCACCAGCAGCACCCGGAGCTTGCGCAGCTCGCGGGGCCTCGGGACGTCCCGGTTGAGGGCCCGGACCGACGGCAGCAGGGCGGGCAGGATGTCCTCCTCGGCAGGGGCCGGCGACATCAGGACGGGGAGTTCGTCGTCGGCACAGGCCGCGGGCAGCAGGGCGGGGAGGGCGAAGCCGATCAGGACGGCCAGGGGGCGGAGGGTCGGATGGAACATGGACGGGTCCCTCTTCTGAAAGCCGCTTGCGGCTTCGGGGATTCCAGGCTGCCGCTAAGCCGCAAGCGGCTGTCGCAACAGACTCTCAGTTGGGGCCGTTGTTTGAGCCGTTCGTCGGGGCGACGGCCCGGGGAACGACATTGATGATCGCCGAGCCGATCGCCACCGGCTTGCGCTGGAAATCGATGCTCTTGATGACGTTGTCCGCCACCGCCTGCAACGAGTCCTTGTCGGGGACGATCAGTTCGCGCTTTTTCACGTCGCGCATCAGGTGGCCGCTCTTCATGAGGCTGCGCTGCAATCGGCCGAGGTCGCTGCGGGCAAACGCGTCCTCGCCCTTCTTCAGGCCGCGGGCGCTGATGAGCATCTCGGAGCCGGCCGGGTCGCCCTCCTCGAACACGGTGACGCAGATGGTGCCGGCCTTGTCGGCGAGCTGCGTCAGCGAGTCGCGCCACTTCTGGGCGTCGTCACCAGTCAGGACCTTGAACGGCGCCAGCTTCAACTTCTCCCCGTCGCCGTCCTGAAGATACCAGCCCTTGAGCGAGTAGGAGCGATACTTGTCCTCGGGCTTGAGGACCCAGACGCGGCAGTTGGCCGGCTCGTCGGTCTGCTCGAGGTACAGGCTGCTGCCGTTGAACTTCACGTCTACGCCGACGGTCTTGTCGGTCTTGTTGGTGATCTTGAAGACGATCTGCTTGTTCACTTCCGGCGACTCGAGTTGGTAGCCGCCGTTGTTGTTCGAGGCGTCCTTCGGCTTGAACGTCACGGCCTGGCCGTCGCTGAGCAGCTGGAACTCGACGCCGCCGACCTCGATGGTATCCTTGGCGTTGTTGACGACCGGCTGGTCGTTGCCGCTGGGCGGGTTGTTACCGGCGGGCGGCGGGTTGCCGTTAGGCGAGTCGTCGCCGCGCCGGGCCGCCTCGAACACGAGGTCGCGCGTCTTGAGGGGGGTGCGGGCGCCGGCCAGGCTGCGCCGGCTCAGGGAGTACGACTTGCCGAGGTCCATGAGCAGGGCGGGGTCGCCCTCGAACGAGAACTCGACCAGCTTCTTGACCTCACCTGGGGCCGTCAAGGCCTCGACGACGACGGTGCCGCGCTTGCAGTCGGACGACAGCTTGACCAGGCCAGTGACGAAGGCGTCGGCCTTGACCTTTTTGCTGCCCCAGGCGAGGGGGTAGGTGTCGATGGCGAACAGTTTGCGCTGCTCGGCCTCGTTGCCCTGCCACTTGCCAACCTTGTGACGTCCTGCCTCCTGGGCGGCGTTATGAATGATGCCGAGAGCGTCCTTGTCCTCCGTGCCGGCGTGCAGGACCAGGATGTTTTCGAGGCGGACGGCCAGGTTGCCGTTGAGCGGCCCGGCGCTGAAGGTTTCCGGTCGGTCGCCATCCTTAACGCGGAAGCGAAGGACGCCAACATTCTTTACCCCCTGCTTCTGAAGGGCCTCGACGATGCGGGGGGCGTTGGCGTTGAGTTTGTCGTCGAGGTGATCGGCACGTGCGACTCCGGCGCAAAGGCCCAGGGCCATCGCCACGGCAGCCAGCGGACGCAGCCACGGGCGGAACATTCGCCGGTGAGCGGTCATATGGAAACTCCCTTTGGATCGGGTCGAAGATTGTCTTGCGGGTTGGGGGGCCGGGGTACACAGCCCGCCCTCTGTAAGGGAAAGCGGAAACGGCCGGCCGACCCGGACAGGTCGGCCGGCATTTTTCGGGGCCGCTTGCGGCTTCGCACGTTCCACCTGCGAAGCCGCAAGCGGCTGGTGCTTAGTTGTTGGCCGGCTTGTCGTTGTAGCGGATGACGATGGGCGTCGCCACGGCCGTCGGGTTGGGGAACTCCCGCTGCTCGATGGTCAGCTGGTCGCGCAGCTCCGGGTCGGGGACGATGAAACCCTCCTCGCCATCCCCCAGGGCCCGCGACTTGACCGGGACTTTCAGGCCGGCGTGCTTGAACGCCAGGGCCCGGGCCTCGACCGGCGTCTTCGGCTTCTTCGTGCCGCCCATCTTCTTCAGGTAGTACGGCGACAGCGAGCGCAGGTTCAGATTACGGCTGACCAGCATCTCCCCGTTCGAGGTCGGCTCCGAGCCCTTGAGGAAGACGCACGCCTCGATGAGCCCCAGCCGGTCGGCCAACTCGTTCTTGATGAGGTCATCGCCCGCGCCGACGATCTTGAACGGCGTCCGAACGTCGTTCTCATCGACGTAACCGCGAATCCAGTAGCTCTGCCCGTCGGCCGGGAAGATCCAGCGGCGGCACTTCTCGGGCGGGTCGCGCATGTACTCCAGGGTGCTGGTGCCGTTGACGAAGAGCACGACGCCGATGTCGTCCTGGGTCTTGTTCTTCATCCGAAACTCCACCGTCTGCCCGGTCCGCGGCGGATTGATGCGCAGCTCGCCGCCCTCGTTCGGGTCGCCGGTAATCGGCTGCGACTGGTCGTCGTAGAAGACCTCGAAGTCCAGGTATTCATTGGCCAGCGCACTGGGCTTGTTGCCGCCGTTGCCGCCGTTGCCGACCTTCTTCTGGTCGCGGTCCTTGGCGCTGTTGACGGCGTCCTCGTTGAGCAGGTCGTCGAGGTTCTTGCCGTCCTTGGTCTTCTTGCCGTTATCGGTCTCGACGCCGCGCTTCTTCACGATGCCGCGCGACAGGACGTAGCTCTGACCGGAGTCGGCCAGGATGGTGCGGTCGGTCTTCACGTCGAACTTGCAGACCGTGTGCTCGTCGTCCGACTTGCCGTCGAAGCAGGCGACGAGCACGGTCGTCGTCCGCATGTCCTCGCTGAGCTTGACGATGCCATGCAGGAAGGCGTCGGGCTTGACCTTGTCGGTCTCCCAGGCGAGGGGGTAAGTGTAACCGAACAGGGTGGCCCGCTGGGCGGCGTCGCCCTCGACCCAGTGCTTCTTGGGGGCATTTTTGGCGGCGACGGCGCTGGCGTCGCGGATGACGCCCACCGGGTTGTTCGGGTCGATCTCCATCAACAGGACGTTCTCCAGGCGGTCGGCGACGTTGCGGTTGATCGGCCCGGCGGCGTAGGTCGCCTTGCCGCCGCCCTTCTTGAGCTGGAAGCGCAGCACGCCGACGTTCTTGTACTTCTTGTCCTTCAAGTATTTGAGGATCTCGGGGGCCTTCTTGATCAGGCCGACGTCGATGTTGTCGGCCCGCGCCGGCGAGGCGGCCCAGGCGGCCAGCGCCACGACCACGGCCGGGAGGACCAGGCGGCGGAGCGCCGTCGGTCGGTGGGTTTGCGGTTTCATGAGGAACTCCTTCAATCGGTGAGGATCCGGATACGGGGGTCGCGGAGAGGTCCCCCGCGGGATTGTGGTTAGGGTTTTTTCGCCAAGCGCCGCCGGTAGCCGACCAGCTCCTTGGCCCAGGGCGACACCTCGGGGTTTTGGGGCTTGTCGGCCTTGGCCTCCGCCACCAGCTCAGGCACGCGCTTGATGAGGTAGTTCGCCAGCTCGGCCGGCTCGAGGACGCCGTCCCCGTTTCCGACGGGAGGGCGGTCGGCCTTGAACTCCTTCCCCAGGGCTTCCATCAGGGCCAACGTGAACAGGCCGTGTTCCAAGTTATCGAGCGACCCTTGTGAGTTTTTGCAGGCGGCAATCACCACGGCCCCGACCCCGTTGCGGCGTAAATCCTGCAACGGGTTGGAGGCGAAGTCGCCGGAGTGGCAGGCGTCGAGCAGGACCAACTGGTGGCAGCGTAGCTTGCCCAGGGCCGCGTAAAGGTCCTTGCTCGAAAGCGTGGTCGCCGCCAGGCGATTCGCGTTGTACTTTGGCCCCACGAAGACGAAGGTGCCGGGGAGATACTCGCGAGCGCCCTTGACCCGTTCCGCGTCGCCGTGGCCGGCCAGGAACAGGACGAACTGGTCGTCGGACCTGACCTTGTCTTGAAGCCTTTCGAGTTCCTTCAAAATGGCCTCGGGGGTGGCGGCCGCATCGAGCAGCGGCGGCAAGAATTCGACCCGGTCATACAACTGCGCCCCCTTCTGACGTTGCCACAGCTGATAGATTTCCTTGGCGTCCGCGGCCCCCGACAGGTCGTCCTGCCTGGGCTTGGAGTCTTTGTAGTCACTAATCCCGACGACGAGCCCGAACAGCACCGGGTTGTGGGGCTTGTCCGAGTCGAAGCGCACGCTCACCACGTCTTCCCAGCGGCCGTCCGCCTTGTTGATGGCGATGGCCTTGATCGTGTTCGCGCCGAATTGCAGGTCGCCGGCCTTGATCGTCACCTCGGTCGGTTGCAGGTCGCCCTTCATGGCCGGCGGCATGTCGGCGGCCATGAAGTCCGCCCCGGTCAGCGTCTTGGCGAGGTAGCGGTCGTTGACCCAGATCTCGACTCGGGCCAGCGCCTGAAGTTCTCCCAGGCCGACCTGCTTGGCGCTGACGGTCACCTTGACATCGGCGTCCTTCACCGCCGGCGCCGCCGCCTTGATAGTGACCTTTGGCGGCTCGATCTCCCGGAACAGCACCCGCTCCGGATCCGTGACCCCCTTGGTGAGCATGTCGCGCACCTTGTCCGGCTTGAGGAAGCGCCCGCGCATCCGCTCCGCCGGGTGGTACACGGGTTGGTCGTCGGCTCGCCGGCCGCTAATCTGCCAGCCGATGTAGTGATCGCCGTTGGTGGAGGCGTCGTAGAAGTAGTCCTGCCAGCGCCACAGCACCCACTCCTGAGGCACGCTCTTGCCGCCGGCCGCCGCAGCGAAGGTCGGGAAGAAGCGCCAGATCGGCCGCTGCCGCGCCGTCATCAGCGTCTCGAACACCTCCTTCTCGCCCTTGTGCTTGTAGGTGAAGATAAAGGTGCCGAACGGACGAGCGCTCTCGAAGCGCTTCTTCCACGCCTCCGCTCCCCCCTTCACCGGCGGGCCCTTCGCCTTCTCCTCCAGTACCACCTCGGATCCCTCGGCGAGGCCGGCCTGCCAGGCCGGGCTGCCGGCATCGACCCCCTTCACGATCAGCTTGCCGCTCTGGACCTCGAAATCGACCCCCAGTTCGGCCTGGCGCGGCCAGTCGGCCAGGCTCCAGCAGTTGACCGTCATGTCACGCGACGCTGTTACCAGCAGCTTGTTGTCGGCCGACGGCGCCACCGAGGTGACGTAGCCCTGGTGGCCGATGTAGACGTGGCTGCGCTCGAACCTGCCGTCCCGCGTGGTGAACTTGCCGTCCGGGTCCATCTCGAACAGGCTGGCGCCCCAGTAGTGGCCGACCGCCAGCCGGATCGGCTTGGTGTCGGTCCCCTTGAGGAACGTGTAGCAGCGCGGCGCGTCATCCGTGGCGCGACTCAGGACCAATTCGTGGGCGTGTCCGTCGGGGCCGACCGCGTACCACTCCATGATGCCATCGACGCGCACCGACCAGCCGCCCAGGCGCTCGATCGCCTCGACCGGGCGGAATCCTTTGGCGTTTGTCCAACCCCGCCGCCCCGCCCCCAGGCCGAGGTCGAAGACCTGGTATTCGCCGTCGGCACGGTCGTTGGACGAGCGCGGGCTCGCCTCGCTGCGCCGGTGGTCCTTGACGCCCAGGAAATGGCCGTCGGCGGACAGCGCCGCCTTCCAGAGGCAGTGGCCGGGCGACTCCAGCGCGGGCAGCTCCTTCTCCCGGGCCACGTCCCAGAGGGTGAGGTCGTGATTGTCGCCGCCGGCGACCGCCAGGCGCTTGCCGTCCGGGTCGAAGGTCATCACGTCGGCGAACAGGGTCATCGGCAGCCGGGCCGTCACCTTCGGCCGATCGGCACGCAGGTCGTAGACCAGAACCTCGCCGTTCAGTTCGTACAGGAAGTTCGCCTTCTGGTCCCTGACGCGGATGCCGACTGCCAGGTGACGGCCGTCGGGGTCAAACGCCACGCTCTCGGGCAGGTGCCCGTTGGGGAAGTCAGCCAGGACGATAGGCTCCGCGTGACCGTCGGGGAACGAGCGAACCTCCACCCGTCGGGCGTCGCCTCGCGCCGCGATCCATTTACGGTCGGGACTGAGGACGGCCATCTGGACGCCGTGGAACTTCTTAGCGTCGAACTCGAAGAGCCGGCGCGGCTTCTGCTCAGGCCGCGAGGTGTCCCATTCGAGGACGCGGCCGTCGCGGGCGCAGGAAACCAGATGCCGTTCGTCGAGATACGTCAGGAAGTGGACGCGGTTGCCAGCCTTGTAGCGCTCCTCCCACGAAGCTAGTGGGCCCCCGAGCGCGGTCGCCTTCCCGGTCGCCGGGTGCCATACCCAGACGGTGCCGTCGTGGCCCCCCCAGGCAATCTGTTCGCCCCCGGGGGAGGCGGCCAGCGACCAGACGGTGAAGGAATTCTCGTTCACCGCCTCAGCAGGCAGGACCTTGTCCAGATGACCGGTCTCGAAGTCGAGGATCGCCACCTGGCCCAGCACTCGGCCCCAGCCAGCGACGACGACCTTGAGTTTCTTCTCCGAATCGCGGAACGTGGTCATGGTGTAGATGGAGCCGCGCTGCTCGCGGTAGATTCCCCAGCGGAGGCGGCGCTTCTCGACCAGACGATTGCCCACCACCTGCCAGACGATCACCACCTTGTCGTCGCCGGCGGCGAGCAGGTACAGGTCGTTGCCTTCGCGGACGAACTGCAGCACGTCACAGGAGCCCATCCGCCCGGGCGTTTCCAGGATCAGGCCGGGTTCCGTGCGCTCGCGGCGGTCCTCCTGGGACTGGGCGAAGACCGGGGCCGAGGCCGTCAAGCACGCGACGAGCAAGGCGATTCTGAACAGGCGTTGCATCTCTCGGCCCTCGAACGGCTGGCGCTCGGTGTACGATCTTCCCTACTCTGGGAAACGGAAGCCGCCGCGCCGACCGGACATTTATTCTCCGGCGAGAGCCGGAGTCGTGTGCAGTTACGTGACCCACCGCCCCGCCGCGCTGTGACTCCTGGCGCGAAAGGAGGTTCGACACCCCGGCGGGTGTTCACTCAGCCTGGTTCAACTCGGGGTACCACTTCGGAGTCGTTCCGGAATTGGGCACAGTGCGCGAATGGGCCCGGGACTGCTCGTTCTCATCTTCTTATAGCCCGTTACAGATGACCTTGCACCAGTGACCTGGCAGCTTCCGGCTGGATTGCAGGTTGTTTATTGATACCACGAGTGCAAGGTCATCTGTAACGGGCTATAGGTAGTCTACGCCCCGCTGTCCGCTGCCGCCACAGGGCCAGTTGGCCGGCCTGGTTCAAGAGCGTGGGCCGCTGGGTAACACTCGCGTGGCACTGCCGCCCGGCACGGCGTCCCCCGGGCCGCGCCGGGTGTTCCTTCGCCCCGCCGGGTGTGCCAGGGGCCGATTCGTTTCACGGGCCGGTGAAACGAATCGCGTTTCCCGATGTCCTTGTCCTTCCCAGACTTGCGCCGCCGACAACCCATTCGTTTCACGCCTTTGCTAGACACACTTCGGGGGGGCAAT
>DATFNV010000242.1:0-17688 GCA_035266225.1 Gemmataceae bacterium | reverse complement strand
GAAGGTCAAGGACGACCCGAAGAAAAAGAAGGAATTCTTCGCCGAGTGGGCCCGCGAGCGCTTCAAGACCGCCGAGGTCAACGGCATCTACATCCTGATCACCAAGGAGCCCGGGCACCTGCAAATCGAGGACGGCAACGAGACCATCCGCAAGGCATTCAAGCGGGAAAACCGCGACCGCCTGGAAGAGATCATGCTCGGCGAGCTCAAGAAGAAGGAATTCGACAAGGGACTGCTCGAAGGCGTCGAGTACGTCCGCAAGGCGCTGAACGAAAACCTCGGCGCCCCGAAGAAGGATGAACAGCCGGCCGCCGTCGGGGGATTCGGCTGGATGGGCTGGCTGTGCGTCGCCCTGGCCGGGGTCGCCGTCATCTGGGTGATCTTCGCCGTGATCCGTGCGATGAGCAACGCCGGCCGCGGCTACGCCCCCGGCGGGGCCGGCGCCGGCGGCTACGGCCCCGCCTACGGCGGCGGCTACGGCTATGGCGGGGGGGGAGGCGGCTTCCTGAGCGGGGTGCTCGGCGGCCTGTTCGGCGCGGCCGCCGGTAGCTGGGTTTACGACCGCTTCTTCCGCGGCGGTGGGCAGCCGGCCGGGTACGACAGCGGGGCGACCGCTTCACCGCCGGCGGAGGCCGCGCCTCCCCCTCGGGACACCGACGCCGTCGGCGCCGGCGCTGACTTCGGCGGCGACACGGAGGACACCGGAGGCGGAGGGGGCGACTTCGGCAATGAGACCGGGGGCGGCGGCGACTTCGACGGCGGAGACGTGGGGGGCGGAGGCGACTTCGGCAGGGGTGGCGACTTCGGCGGGGGTGGCGACTCCGGCGGGGGTGGCGACTCCGGCGGCGGAGACACGGGCGGGGGCGGCGACTTCTAAGCGAACCCCCCCCCTTCTGCCCTCCCCCGGGTCGATCCGAGCGGGTACGATGAGGGAAGGGCCGGCGCCGAAGCGCGGTGCCGGCCCCTTCCTTCAGGAGTCCTCGCCATGTCGCTTTGCCCGCGCTGGGGGCTGCTCCCACTGCTGCTCCTTCTTTGGCTCGGCCTACCCGCGGCCGCCCACGCCGCCGGAGGGCTCGAGGACGGTGCCGGCCTGTTCAAGCCGAGCACGCGCGACAAGGCCACGAAAGCCATCGAGGAGATCCGCCGCGACACCGGCAAGGACCTCTTCATCGAAACCGTCGCGAAACTGCCCGAGCAAAAGCTGAAGGAGTACCTCGGCCTCAAGACCCCAGCCGAGCGCGCTCGGTTCTTCCGCGCCTTCGCCGAGCAACGCGCGGCGCAGCGGCCGGAACTCGACGGCGTTTACGTGTTGCTCTGCGGCGAGTCGGCCGTCGAGGAGCCACGAGGGGACATCTCCGGCTGGTTCCGCCGGACCATCGCGACACTGCGATCGCCGCACGTCGCCGGTCGCGCGGTCGTCGTCTGGCCGGCGTCGAACGACGCCTACTTCCCGGAGGGCGACCGCGCGACGCTGTCCGCGAAGTTCGGCAAGATCGACGTCTTCAAGGGCAACCAGGATCCGATCCTTCTCGAAGCGATCGAGTTCACCGGCAAGGTGCTGAAACGCAATGCCCGCGAGCTGCAGGCTCCGCCGGCCAACACTTTCCGCTGGACCGACGTCCTCTGGGCGGCGGCGGCCCTCGTCGCCGCGTGGGTCGTCCTCAGCATCGCCCGCGCCCGTGTCGCGGCCCGGCAGGGGACGTCGGGACCGGTGCCCGGGGCCAACGTCGGGCTCGCTCCCCTGTTCGGGGCCGCCGGGGCGCTGTGGGTCTTCGAGGCCTACCGCGCCGCCCGGGCGGAGGCCGCCGCGCCTCCCGCCGCGGAGCCGGCACCCGCGCCCGACGAGATCCCCGCAGGGGGACCCATGCACCCCGACGACCTGGAGGCCATCGCCCGCGGGCCGGAGCCGTGGGCCCATGAGGACACGGAGGCGACGAGCGGACATGACCTCCCCTGATTGCCCCTTTTGCCGCAAGCTGGCCGCCCCGCACGAGTTGCCGCCGGAGGACGTGGTCTGGCAGTTCCCGCGCTCGCTGGCGCTGCTGGGGCCGTGGCAGTTCTATCACGGCTACATTTAGTGGCAGAAAAACCCCGGATTCCCCGCGGTTTTTTCGTTTTCCACAACACCAATTGACCCCGGAAAACCCTGCCTGCGGTTGTAAACGGTTGTAGAAGAGTGCGACACGGCAGGGGCTCCTCGCCTCGTCACGGGATACTCGCCTTCCGCCTACGGCGGGGTTTCTGCTGGGCGGGTTCCGGCTCGTCTTCCGCGGGTCTTCCACCCCCACCTGCAAGCCACTCGGCCGGCACCCCGAGGGCCTCGGCCAGCCGCATGACGACGGGCAGGGTGGGAAAGCCCCGGTCGTTCTCCCAATTGCGTAGCGTGCTGGCGGGCACGCTTGCCCTCCGGGCCAGCTCCGCGCGGGACAGGCCCACTTCCTTCCGCAGCGCACGCATGTGCCGACCGTGCGCCGTCTCCTTACATGCGTTCGGTAGTCGCGCGGCGTCATGGGGACTTGTTACTTGTCCCGGAACAGCATCTGCGAAATCAGGTACAAGTCGTTCCTCCAGACCGGCCAGGAGTGCCCGCCGGAATCGACGTGCCAGACGTGGGGCACCTTCTTCTCCTCCAGGCTGGTGTGGAACGACTTGCTGGAGCCCATCAGGCTGTCGGCATCCCCGCAGGACACCCAGAGCAGTCGAAGCTTCTTGCTCGCGGCGGCGTCGGGGGCGAGGGCGCCCGACCGCCCGAACAGGGCCGAGGAGAAGCCGCCGACCGAGGCGAAGGTGTCCAGGTGCCGCAGGCCGATCGTCAGCGCCTGCCCGCCGCCCATCGACAGCCCGGCGACGGCGCGGTGCTCGGCGTCGGCCTTCACGGGGTAGTGCGCCTCGACGTATGGGATCAGATCCTTGAGCAGGTCGCCCTCGAAAGCACTGTTCGCCCCCGCGAAGCGCCCCGGGGTGGGCAGAGCGCGGCCGATCGCCTCGGCGAGCTGCTTCTCGTCCACCTGGCCCTTCTTGTCCTTGTCGATCTCCTTGTAAAGCGCCTCGGCGGCGGCGAGGAACTCCTCCAGCGACACCTTGCCGTCCTTGTCGGTGTCGGCGCGTTTCATGATGGCGCCGGCGAGGGCCGTGGCCGCCCCGCCGCGCCCCCCGGTGCTGCCGTTGGGCATGACGACGATCATGGGGGCCAGCTTCTTGTCGGCGTAGAGGTTGTCGAGGATGACCTCGGCCGCCCCCCTCCTCGTCCAGCCAGTCTCATCGTCGCCGGCGCCGTGCAGCAGGTAGAGGACGGGGTACTTCGTGTCCTTCGAGTAGCCCGGCGGCGTGTAGATCACTGCCTTGCGCTTGGCGCTGACGCTCTTGGAGTCGTACTCCACGGTTTCGATCTTGCCACGCTCGACGCCGTCGCGCTTCGTGTCGAAGCCCTTGGGCGCTGCGGGGAGGTCCTTCGGCTTGTCGTCCGGTTTGTCATCCGCCCGCGCCGGGGCGGAGAGGGCCAGGACCAGCAGCGCGCCCCCGCAGAGCAGCCCGCTCAGGAATCGGTTCATCACGATGACCTCGGAGAAGGAGGAAGGGGAGGAACACTGGTACTAACCCCCTCGCCGGGCAGTTGTCTCGTGCCGCGGCCGCCCTCGTCCCCGGTTTCGGGGCCTCGGCCAGCGGCCCGCGCGAGACGCCGGCGGTTACGCATCGTCTCCCCACCCACGCCCGTTGACCCGCACCTCCGCGACGACGCCCACCGGCAGCAGCCCGCGCAGGCTCGTCAGCAGCGCCGCGCGGTCCCCTCGTCCAGCCAGAAGCCGAGCAGCACGCTCCTGGAGTTTCCTTCGGGGAGGCTCTGCCGAAGTTGCGGGACCGCTGCCAGCCGGTCGGCCACGTCCCGGCCACCGAGCCGGGGCTTGATGACGTCGGTCAGCCGGCAGGTCGATCCGGCCCTCGTGTTCCGCGCCTCTCGACCAGTCCTTCCGCGCTTCGGTCCGACACGCAACGGGCGATGTGACCGGAGAGCGCAACGCCGAGAGCCGAATTGCCCTCGGGGTGTCCGACCGGAGCGCGCAACGAACATCGGCTTGTCCGCGGTTGTCGATCCCACCGACGCGCGTCATTGGGGCCGGGTGCTCGCCGCCTGTGGCTGCGGCTGCGGCTGCGGCTCCAGCAGCCGGCGACTGATGCGCAGGGCGGTCTCGATCAGCGGGATATCGTCCTCCGCATCAGTCGCCGGCTGCCCATCACCGGGCCGCGCGCCTCGTCGAGCTTCCGGAGGTAGAACAGGTCGCTAATGTTTATTGGCAGGGCGCCGGGGCGGCTTATTCCGCTTCAAAACAATCAGCTCCCGGAACGTAACCCTTGTCGAACTCCCTATCTGAGACTCGCGCGCACTCTTATTCAGAGAGCGTTTGATAGCAAGGATTTATGGCGAACCCAGGGATTAGAGCCATTCCAGGTTCGAGTCCCGATCGGGCGCCCGATCGTAATGGCTCCGCTCCCCTCCAGTAAACCAGTTTGTCCCGGGGTTCGCGGGGCTGGAAAGCGACACCCCGGTTTACAACGCGCGCGAGCGCGAGCCGCTTCAGCCGCCCCAAGGAACGCCATCGAGGCCCCTTGCAACAAGAGCATGCCGCCGAGAATGGGTGGCATGAACTACCTGACATTGCTGGAGATCTTCCTCCGCGGATTCCTGGAACCCGTGTCGCGCCGCCGCACGGGGTGCTCGCAGGTAGGCGCCGATGTCCGCGCCCTGATCCGACGCGTGAACCGGGGAAACCATCGTGGGGCACACCGCGCATTCAGGCTGAGTTGTGTCTGCTGGGAGGCGACGTCGCCCCTCCCCAGTGGCGAAGTACCTGGCGCGATCCAGGAACCAGCCACCAATGCTCCGCCCGCTCCCTGCCTTCAGGTGCATGGTGCATGCGGGTGATTTAGCGCAGGGCATGGGCTTCGCGGCGTCAGGCGGGACCCAACTACAGTTCAGGGACGCTGGCGCTCAGCGGCGTGATGGTGAAGACCAACGCAGCCAACGGTGGCAACGGCCACACTCGGCGGCTTCGGCGACGGCATCTGCACGCTTCCGCAGAATCACGATCGCAAGCCGCTGCAAACGGCCGGCCTATGGCTCCGCTCCTGCCGGCGGGGCTGTCGCAGGCAGCGAGACTAACAGCTTCTGGAACTCGCCGCGGCCGCGCACGGCGTCCAGGTCTTTGTCCTTCTCCAGGTGAGCGCGATCCTTGTACCCGGCAGCGATGGCACGGGTCAGCCAGACTATCGCCCTGTCGGCGTCGTCCTTGGCGAGGCGGGCCGCGTCGGACGCCGGAGTCGTTGTTTGGACGGCGGCGGCAACGGCTCGATAGCGGGCGGCACGGTAAAGGCTGCCCGGGTCGCTGCGCTGGAGTTTCTCCCACATCTCGGCGGTGGTCCGGCAGCCGGCCGGGTCGCCCGCTTGCTGGAAGTGCCGTAGCCGCAGGTCCATGACACCGGGGATCAGGCCGGGATCGAGGGCCTTACCGGCAGCCCGCGCGACGCAGTCGTCGATCAGGGGAATGGCCTCGGTGCCGCGTTTCCGTTTGACCAGCGATTCGGCCAGACTGCCCATGTTCCGCAGCGTTTCCGGGTGGTCGGGGCCGTAGACGCGGCGGCTGGCCGCCAGCGTCTCCTCGCGGAGTTTGTGGGCGTCGTCAGCCCGGCCCAGAGCCTCGTAGCTGTTGGCCAGGTTGTTCATGGTCGTCAGCGTGTCCGGATGATCGGGACTGAGGACACGGCGGCGGGCGGCCAGCGTGTCCTCCTGGAGCTTGCCGGCATCGGCAAAGCGGTCGAGGGCGAAGTAGCTGTTGGCCAGCGTGTTCATGGCCGCCAGCGTCCGCGGGTGGTCGGGGCCGAGGACGCGCCGGCTGCCCGCCAGCGTCTCCTTGCGCAGCGTCAGGGCCTCATCACGTCGGCCCACCGCGAAGTAGCAGTTGGCCAGGTTGTGCATGCTCCCCAGCGTCTCCTCGTGGTCGGAACCGAGGACGCGCCGGCGAGCACTCACCGTTTCCTCCAGGAGCTTGAGGGCATCCGTCATGCGGCCCAGGGCGCCGTAGCTAACGGCCAGGTTGTGCATGCACTTCAGCGTGAGGGGGTCGTCGGGGTCGAGAACGCGCCGGCAGGCGGCCAGGGTTTCCTCGCGCAGCTTCAAGGCGTCGGTACGGCGGCCCAGGGTATGGTAGTCGGCGGCCAGGTTACTTAGGCTCTCGAGCGTGAGCGGGGCGTCGGGGCCTAGCTGCTGTGTATAGAGCGCCCGAGCTTGCTCGTGCTGCGCTGCTGCTTCCCGGGTCTTTCCCAAGTAGCCGAAGGTGTTACCCAGCGTCGTTCGCAGTCGCGCCTCGATGAGCGGTTGGTCGGCAAACCCCTTGTCCAGGGCCGCCAGGCTGGCAGCAAGGGCCTCCTGCAGGCTGACGCTGCTGCCGAGCCCGCCCCGCTGCCCCTTCGGCCGCGCGGCCGCGAACACCTGCTCCTGGAAGAACGTCACCACCGCGGTCGCCTCGGCCTCTTTCGCCTCGGCCTTTGCCCGCTGCTCCCGCTCCGCCTGCTGGGCGGCTTCGGCTTCGGCCCGCTTTTTGTCGGCCTGGCGCTCGGCCTGTTCGGCATCCCGGCGGGCGGCCTCCGCGCCGAGCAGCCCGATGGTGGTGCCGGCCACGCCCAGGAGCAGCACCGCTACCACGACCCCGGCCGCCCACTGCACGGTCCGGCGGCGTTTCGCCTGCTCGGCCGCCCGCACTTCCGCCGCCAGCCGGTCGCGCTCGGCCTGCTTGGCCCGTTCGTCCGCCGCCCGCCGCAAGCCCGCGACTGCCGCCGCCACCGCATCCCCTGTTGCCGGGCGCTCCCCCGGAGCAAACGCGAGGCAGCGTCGGCACAGCGCCACGACGGCCGGGTCCGCCGGGCAAGCGTCCAGCCGCGCCAGCGCGGCCGCCGTCTGCCCACGGACCGCCTGGAGGCGCACGCTGTCCGCATGTTGGCCCTCGAACGGTGGCCGGCCCGTCAGCAGCACGCACAGGAGCGCCCCCAGGCCGAACACGTCCGTGCGGGCATCGATCTTGTGCAGTTCGCCGGCGGCTTGCTCCGGGGCCATGTAAGCCAGGGTGCCCAGGACCGCGCCCTCCTGGGTGAAGGGGCCGGCCTCATGCCGCTCGGTGTAGGTCACGGTCGGGGCGGCGGTGGCGTCGGGGCCGGCGGCAGGCCGCTCCGGCGGCCGGCGCGCGGACAGCACCTTGGCCAGGCCCCAGTCCATGACCTGCACCTCCCCGAAACTGCCGACCATGACGTTGCCCGGCTTGAGGTCGCGGTGAATGACGCCGTGGGCGTGCGCGTAGCCGACAGCCTGGCAGACCGCCTCGAATACGGCCAGGGCATCGACGGAGGCGTTCGCCTTCAGCAACTGGTCGAGCGTCTGCCCCTGGATGAGCTTCATGGCCAGGAACGGCCGGTCGTCGGCGAGATGGCCGACCTGGTAGACGGCGGGGATGCCGGGGTGCTGGAGCTGCCCGGTGACGCGGGCCTCGTCCAAGAAGCGGAGAGCGGTGCTGGAGTCGGGGGCGTATTGCTCTTGCAGGATCTTGACCGCGACCTCGCGGTCGAGGGCCCGGTCGCGGGCGCGGTAGACCACGCCCATACCGCCGCGGCCCAACTCGCTCAGGATTTCGTAACCGGGTACAGCCGGAAACCTCGCATTCCCCGGGACCGCGCCGGCGCCGGCCACCGGGGGCGTCGCGGCCGGATCGCCCGGGTTTGGGGCACCGATCCTCGCCGCCGCCGCATCGCTGCGTTCGTTGACGCCGGTCGATTCGCTGGCGGGCTGGACCGCTTCGGCCGGCGGCGCCTCGGCGAAGGCCGCCCGGATCAGGCTAACGTCGGCGGGGAAACGGACCTCGTAGTCGCCCGCGGCGGGGCGCTCGCCCTGGTCCCGCCGGTAGTGCGCGTCCAGGAGCACCAGCTCGTGCAGCAGCGCCGACCGTTCCGGCTCCGCCGCGCCGCCGAGGAAGGCCTCGATGCGGGGCTGGCCGCCGTCCTTCCAGGCGATTTCAAACTGGGTACACACCCGGTCCACGTCGCGGGCCAGGGACGGCCGCAGCAGTGCGGAGGAAGAAGGAGGCGCCTCATTCACGGTGCGATCTCCTGTTCCCACAGGGTGCGGATCAAGCGCATTTTTCGCTTGATCGTGCGCGGCACGTAGCCCAGCTGCGCGGCGATTTGCTCCACGGTGTAACCTTCCATCTTCAGCAGGGCGATCTGTTCCAGCTCGGCATCGCCGAGCAGGCCGAACAGCCGCCGGCATTCCTCCGCCGCCTGGGCCGCGAACTCGGGGGAGGGCTCGCGACTGACGAGCTGTTCCAGGCTCGGCTCGGCGTCGCCGCCCGGCGGCTCGGCGGTCGCCCCGCCGCGCTTCTGGCGCCGCGCGTCGCGACTGTGGCGGGCCGCCTTGCGGGCCGTGATGACCACCAGCAGCCGCCACAGACCATCGCGGTCGGCCAGCTCGGGGAAGCGGCCGTGGCCGGCGTTGCGGCAGAAGCTGTCGAACGCGCTCAGCGCCACGTCTTCGGCGGCCTCACGCCGGGGCGCATCGCGCAACCTCTGGCGGGCCAACTCGACCAGCCGCTGAAAGTAACGCTCCCAGAGCTGCTGCGCCGCGGCTGGATCGCCCTCCTGGAGCGGACCGAGCCAGCGCGAGACGGAACCCTCGGCCGACGACATTAACCCGGACCCCAAGAACCGCGTGGTGACAGCCCGATTGTAGGGCCCGCGGTTGGGGAGAGCAAAGAGATTGTCGCCGCGCGAACGACCGTCTCTCCCAGGTACATGCCCGTCCGGGCGCCCGCGGGGACAGGTACGGGCGCGTTTCCACCGCTGTCGGCCGGCCCGGCCAGCCGGCGCCGGGCCTTGACGCGACCGGTCAGCGGCGCTCCGGGTGTGTATTTCTTCATTTTTCGATTTTCGTGTCCCCTTGGCCGCGCCGTTGGGCATGGACTTCCCGGGCGGATGACAGGCCCTCGGGCTCGCCGGCGACAAGAACATCGAGAGTTAGGGCGGACGGGCGCTTTCCGGGCGCGACCTGCGCGCCGGACCATACCCGGCACTGTTTTCTTTCCTTTCTTGCGACCAAGGAGTTACACCATGGCTTCGTTCTCTTTCGCCGGTTGGCTGAACGCAAACAGGGCCCGATCCCTTCTCTCCGGGCGCGCCTCTCGCCGGGGGCGGCACCTGCCAGGGCACCGGTTCCTACCGCGGCTCGAAGTCCTGGAAGATCGTAGCCTGCCCAGCACCCTGATGGTCACCAACCTCAGCGACACGGGCGTGAGCGGCGACGGGTCGCTGCGCGGCGAGATCCTCGCCGCCAGCAGCGGGGACACCATCGGGTTCGCGCACGGGCTGCACGGCACCATCACGCTGAACTCGCTGAAGGGCGACTTGCCGATCAGCAAAAGCGTGACGATCAACGGCCCGGGGGCGAACAAGCTGTCCGTCAGCGGCAACGACGCCAGCCGCATCTTTGACATCAGCGGCAGCGCCAGCGTGACCATCGCCGGGCTGACCATCACCGACGGCCGGGCGACCACGGGGGGCGGCATCCTGCTCGAGGGCAGCGCTGCCCTCAGCATCAGCAAGTGTACGCTGACCGACAACGAGGCCCTCGGCAGTCTGGCTGGCAGTTTGACTGTCCCTGATGGGGACGGTGGCGGCATCGAGGACAACTCGTCAGGAGCGATGACCGTCGCCAACAGCACGTTCGACACCAACAAGGCCATCGCCCGCGGTCCCAACGCCCCTCCCTCCGGTCCCAACTACATCATCGCACTGGGCGGCGCCATCGACGTTTCCTTGTACAGCACCGGCCCGGCCACGATCAGTGACAGCACCTTCACCGGGAACCAGGCGCTCGGCGGCGTCCCCGGCGCCAGTGCGGGTGGCGGCGCGCTCAGCGATTCCAGCACCCCGGCGGACAAGACATTGGGGGCGACCATGATCGTCACGGGCTGCACGCTCAGCGGCAACGCAGCCATCGGTGCAGCCGGCGGTGACGGAGTGTCCAACTTCGGCTCCGGGCAGGGCGGCGGCATCAACAATTTCGCTAACCTGATCGTGAGCGATTCGACTCTCACCGGCAACCTGGCCCAAGGCTCGCCTCTGGTCTCAACCGCCCCAGTACAGCACGTCTTGGCCAACACTGTCGTCGCCGGCGGCGGCATCCTCGAACTCACCAACTTCGCCCCCGCCACCATGCTCGTGACCGACAGTACGATCTCCGGCAATCGGGCTGTCGGCGCCGCCGGGGCGGCCGGCGGCACCGGCAGTATCGGGGAAGGGGGCGGGATCTCCGTCGTCGGCGGCTCTTTGGCTGTCGTGACCGGCTGTACGGTCGCCGACAACGTCGCTCAAGGCGGGGCCGGCGGCAGCGGCGCGGTGGGCGGCACCGGCGTGAGCGGCGGCATCGACGTCGCAGTTTTCTCGTCCGTGATCGTCACCAACACCACCCTCATTCACAACAAGGCCATCGGCGGGGCAGGAGGCGCCGGGGCCAAGGGCGGCGACGGCGTGGGCGGCGGCGTCAACGTCGGCTCTGGCGTCTTCTTCGGTATCCCCAATCTTCCCCCGGACACGTCTTCTCTGACTGTTACCGACAGCACCTTCGATGGCAATCAGGCCATCGGTGGCGCCGGCGAGTCGGGCAGCAATGGGGGCAACGGCCTGGGCGGCGGCCTCTCGGTCTTGGCGGCGAGTTCCGCCACGGTCAGCGACAGCACACTGAACGACAACAAGGCCACCGGCGGCGAGGGGGACGACGGCGGCAACGGCGGCAACGGCTTCGGGGGTGGCGTCTATGTCGCCAGCGGCACCAGCGTGGGTGTCACCGGCAGCACGATCACCCACAACAAGGCCAAGGGCGGCGAAGGGGACGACGACGGCGGCAGCGACGGCCTGGGCGTGGGCGGCGGCGTCTACCACTTAGGGACGTTCACCTTCGACGTGTTCACCGTCATCAAAAAGAACGAGGCCTCCACCAGCAACGACAACATCGGGCCATGAGGCCCTTTGCGGACAGTAAAGGTGTCAGGAACGGATTTCAAAATCCGTTCCTGACGCCTTTTCCCTCCCGCCTTTTCCCTCCCGCGGCGGCTCCTCACGCGGATTTCTCTGCGCTGGTACGGAACCCTTACGCGCCATCGGAGTCTGACCATGTGGCTCGAGCAATTACGGCGGCGCTGGCTGGGTAACACCACCTCCTCCCGGCGCGGGTACAAGCCGCCGCGCCGCCGCCCCGGCGCGCTGCTCTGCCTGGAACGCCTCGAAGACCGTACGCTCCCGTCCGTCCTGCCCCCGGTGACAATCTTCACAGACAGCAATACTGCGGGCGCCGGCAGCCTGCGCGACGCCATCATCGCGGCCAACGCCGACGCCGGCGCCAGCACCGACACCATCACTCTGGCGGCCGGCACCTACGCCCTCAGCTTGCAGCACAGCGGCGGCCGGACGAACAACGCCCAGGACGGCGCCCTGGCCATCACCAGCACGAAACACCAACTCGTCATCCAGGGCCAGGTGGACGTCAATGGCAACCCCACAACGATCATCGATGCCAGCGCCCTCAGCGACCGCGTTTTCGAGATCGTCAACCCCGGTACCACGGTTGTCTTCAAGAACCTGATCGTCGAGAACGGCCTGGCCCAGGATAACGGCAGCACCGGAGCGAAGCCGGGGACCACGACCGCGGAAGGTGGGGGCATCCTCGACAACGGCGGCATCCTGACGCTCACCAACGTCACCCTCCTGTCCAACGAAGCCAGGGGGGGCACCGGTGCCTTCCCCGGCGGCACCGGAAACAACGCGCAGGGTGGAGGGCTGTACGCCAGCGGCGGAACCGTCATCCTCACCGGCGACACCTTCTCAAGCAACTTCGCCAGCGCCGGCTCAGGCGGCAGCGGCGTCACCGGCAGCACAGGGACCACGGGCACTGCCGGAACCCCCGGCACCCCCGGCACCGCGGGCTCCCCCGGACATAACGGCGGCCCCGGCGGCACTGGCAGCAATGGTGGTCCCGGCGGCCCCGGCGGTCCCGGCGGCAATGGCGGTGTCGGCGGCAACGCGCTGGGGGGCGGCGTGTACGCCAGCGGCGTCAACTTGACCGCCAGCAACGATGCCTTCACCGGCAACCTGGCTACCGGCGGCGCGGGCGGCGCGGGCGGCTTCGGTGGCCGAGGCGGTATGGGCGGCGCGGGCGGCCGAGGCGGTGCCGGCGGCGCCGGCGGCGCCGGCGTTACCAATGGCGGCAAAGGCGGCAATGGCGGTAATGGCGGCGCGGGGGGCCCTGGCGGTCCCGGCGGCAACGGCGGCGGCGGCGGCAACGCGATGGGCGCTGGGCTGTACGACAGCGCGGGCACCCTCGTTCTTACCGGCGACACCCTCTCGGGTAACATCGCGCAAGGCGGCGGCGGCGGGAGCAGTAGCAATCCCGTCTTCGGCGGCAACGGCGGCGGCCGTGGTGCCGGCGGCGCGGGCGGCGCGGGCGGCCTCGGCGGCGCTCACGGCAGCAGCGGCGGCCTGAGAGGCGCGAATGGACGCAACGGCAACGGCGGCGGCAGCGGCTTCGGCGGCACCGGCGGCGCCGGCAGCGCCGGCAGCGGCGGCAACGGCCAAGGGGGCGGGCTCTACGCCAGCGGGGCTACCCTGCGGGCCGTTCTCACCGCTGACACCCTGGCCGGCAACAAAGCCCAGGGCGGTGTTGGCGGCAGCAGCGCGGGCTCATCGCTCAGCGGCAGCGGTCAAGGCGGCGGGGTGTACGCCTGCGGCGTCACCCTCACCCTGACCAACGACACCTTCGCCACTAACAAGGCCGCGGGCGGCGTCACCACCAGCGCCTTCTTCCTCGCGGGCGGCGGTGGCAACGGTCAAGGGGGCGGCCTGTACGCCACCGGCGCCACCCTCACCCTCACCAACACTGCCTTCACCACCAACAAGGCCGCGGGCGGCTTCGGCGGCTTCTACTTCGGCAACGGGCGCAACGGCGGCTACGCGCAGGGGGGCGGCCTGTACGCCGTCAGCACCACTCTCACCTTCAGCAATGCGACCTTCACGACCAACACGGCCCAGGGTGGGGATGGCGGCCCCGGCGGCCTCGCTCAAGGCGGTGCTCTCTGCGCGATTAACAGCGTCGTCACCGTTGCCGCCAGCACGATTGGCAAAAACGGCAACGGCAACGTCGCCACGGGTGGTACGGGAAGCGGCGGCTTCACCAGTGGCGGCCGCAACGGCGACGGCCGGGACGCCCAGGGGGCCGGCCTTTACATCAGTGGTGGGAAGCTGACGCTCACCAGCAGCACCGTCTCCGGCAATGTCGCCAAGGGCGGTGGCGGCGGCTTCGGCACCGGCACCAGCGGCATTAGCAAAGGCGGCGACGCGCAGGGTGGCGGGTTGTACGCCAGCGGCGCCACCCTCACCCTCACCCACGACACCCTCTCGGGCAACACCGCGCAGGGCGGCGCTGCTTCCGCTGTCTCCTATAACGGCGGCAACGGGATGGGGGGTGCCCTGTACGCCTCCGGTGGTGCGCTCACCCTCACCAGCGATACCCTCTTGAGCAACACGGCCACGGGCGGCGCTGGTGTCGCCGGCCGCGCGGGCAACGCCGGCTCCCGCTTCAACCCCAGCGGCAGCTCGGGCGAAAACGGCGGCAACGGCGGCAACGCACAAGGTGGCGGGGCCTACGCCAGCGGCGCCACCCTGACTCTCACCAACGATACCCTCTCGAAAAACACGGCGATGGGGGGTGCTGGCGGCAAGGCCGGCAACGGCGGTAACGGCGTTAACGGCACCGCCACCAACGGCAACGGTAGCGCCCTCAACGGCGGCAACGGCGGCAACGGCGGCCGCGGTGGCAACGGCGGCAACGGCGGCGCTGCCCTGGGAGCCGGCCTCTACGCCAGCGGAGGTGCGCTCACCCTTACAGGCGACACGCTCTCGACCAACACCGCCACGGGCGGGGCAGGTGCCGGGGCCGGCGCGGGTGGCAACGGCGGCATCGGCAGGAACGGCTTCAACGGCAGCACCGGCAGCGCCGGCGGTAACGCCGGCAACGCCGGCAACGCCGGCAACGCCGGCAATGGCGGCAACGGCGGCAACGCGGCGGGCGGCGGTCTCTACGCCTCCGGAAGTGGGCTCACACTCTCCTTGACCAACGACACCCTGGCCGCCAACATCGCCCAGGCGGGCAACGGGGCCGCTGGCCAGAACGGCGGCAACGGCGGCGGTGGCGGTAACGGCGGCAACGGCGGCAATGGCACCGGCAGCGGCAATGGCGGCAACGCCGGCAACGCGGGCAACGGCGGAAATGCCGGCAACGGCGGAAATGCCGGCAACGGCGGCAACGCCCAGGGCGGTGGCCTCTTTGTCGGGGCCGGCACCGTCACGCTCCTCGGCACCACGATCGCCGGCAGCAGCAACGGCTCCACCCCAGGGAATCAGGCCCTCGCTGGTACCCCCGGTACGTTCGGCACCCCCGGGACACTCGGACCCGCCGGCACTCCCGGCACGCCCGGCAGCGCGGGACCTGATGGTGGCTCCGCCGGCCTCCCCGGCACGCCCGGGACCGACGGCATGCCCGCCACGGCTGGCACCCCCGGCACTGGCGGCACCGCCGCCGGAGGCGGCATCTTCAACGACGCTAGCGGGACCCTCAAGTTGAAGAACACCATCGTCGCCAACAACACCGCGGGGCTCAACTTCGCGGGCACGGGCACCTTCGTCTCCCTGGGGCACAACCTGAGCAACGACTATACAGGCGCCTCACCTCTCCCCGGCGGGACAGATATCACCAGTGACCCGCTGCTGTGCGCCCTGGCCAGCAACGGCGGACCCACCCAGACGATGGCTCTGATGACCGGCAGCCCGGCGATCAACGCCGGCGACAACACCGGCGCCCCCGCCACCGACCAGCGCGGCTACAACCGCATCGTCGGCGGCACCGTTGACATCGGCGCCTTCGAGGTGCAGACGCTTCAGGACAGGTCGGGCCAGATCGCCGTGTCTTTGAACGGTGTCGGGCACAAACCCGGCACCGACGTGTACAGCCAGACCGTGACCCTGACCAACACAGGCGGCCCACTGACCGGCGCCTTCCTGGTGGTCCTCAACGGGCTGCCGGCCTACGATATCCTCACGGGGGCCAGCTTCATGGACGCGCACGGCAATCTGACCCCGCTGACGGTGACCATGTCCCAGCCAGGTGGAAGCAGCGGTGGGGAGATCTTCGTCCCCGCCAGCCTGGCCGCCGTGCTGACCAAGGGGCAGCCGCTGAAGCTGGTGCTGACATTCCAGCTCGACGACCCCGCACTGTTCACATTCACCGCGAGGATGTTCCAGGACAACTCGTGACGCCCCAGATGTTACGCTCGCATGGCCAAGAAGCCATAACATGATAGGAGCACCCATGAGCCGAATTCGCACCCTCACGCTGGCAGCCGTGCTGGCGCTACTGGCCCTCGGCTCGCCGGCCCCGGCCGGGCCCATTAGCTACGCCGTCACCGTGGACACGCTCTCTTCGTACTTCAGCGGGGTCACCGGCTCGCTGGACTTCCAGTTCAACCCAGGCGATGCCACGGCTCAGGCGGCCACCGCGACCATCACCAACTTCATGACCGACGGGACCGTGGGGAGTGTGATTCCCCCCACGCCGCCGATGACCGGCGGTGGCGCCTCGGGGATGCTGCCGGGCACCGTGAGTATCGTCAACAGCGCCCTGTCGCCGGACTCCAACGAGTTGAACCAGGCGTTCACCTACGGCAGCACGTTCAGCTTCATCCTGACTTTTTCCGGAGATGCGGTGGACAACCCAAACGACAGCGGTTCGGGCAGCACCTTCCGGCTATTCCTGCTGGACGGCAGCGGGAACACCCTGCCGCCGAACATGCCCAACAGCCCTCTCGGCGAAGTCCTGGATATCGACCTCAACCCGGACGGCACAACGACCGCGTTCACGTTTCCGTTTATCGACAACTCCGGGGCCCAACAGCCGGCGGTGGCGACGGCAGTCGTCATACCGGAGCCGGGGCTCCTGGGCCTGCTTGGGTTGGGCCTGGCCGGCTTGTGGGGTTGCCGGCGCTTCCGCGCGGGGCGGCGATAACGATGCCATGCAAGATCACCTGAACAGAGGTTTGGCCTATCATCAGCAGGGCCTCGTGGACGAGGCGGCGCGCCACTACGAGGCGGCCCTGGCCGCCAACCCCGAGGAGCCCGACGCGCTGCACCTGCTGGGCGTGGCCGCCCTACAGCAGGGCCGGCCCCAGCAGGCGGCCGACCTGATGGCCCGCGCTGTGGCGCGCCGGCCCGGGGCGGCTGCCTTCCACGCCAACCTGGCAGAAGCCTATCGGGTGCTCGGCCACCTCGACCAGGCCGCCGCCGCCTGCCGCACCGCCTTGCAGCTCCAGCCTGACTTCGCCGGGGCCGCCAACAACCTCGGCTTGGTGCTGCTGACGCAGGGCCAGACCGACGAGGCCGCCGCGCAGTTCCAGGCGGCCCTGCGCCAGCAGCCGGACTTCGCGATGGCCTGCAACAACCTCGGCAATGCCCACCGCGCCCGTGGTGACCGCGCCCAGGCCGTTGCCCACTTTCGCCGCGCCCTGGAGATCGACCCCCTGTTGGCCGAGGCCCATAGCAACCTCGGCCAGATCTTGCTGGAGCAGCACGAGCTGCGCGAGGCCCTCATCCACTGCCGCGAAGCCGTCCGCCTGCGCCCCGATTTCGCGGAAGCCCGCAACAACCTCGGCAACGTGCTCCGCGACCTGGGTAAGGTGGCCGAGGCCCGGGCCTGCTATGCCGAAGCCCTGCGCCTCAACCCGGGCCTGGCCATGAGCTACAACAACATGGGCCAGGCCCTTCAGGAGGAAAGCGCCCTCGACGACGCCCTGGGCTGGTATCAGCGCGCCTTGCAGCTCGACCCCAACTCGGCCCGCATTCACAGCAACCTCGCCAGCCTCCTGGCCGAGCAGGAGAAGTACGACGACGCCCTGGCTCGCTATGCATTGGCCCTGCGGCTCGACTCGAGCCACGCCGAGGCGCACAGCGGCATCGGCTGGGTGCAGCACGAGCAGGGGCATTTCGCGGAGGCCGAGGCCCACTACCGCGAGGCGTTGCGCCTCAAGCCGGATTTGGCCGCCGCCCACGGCAACCTGGGCACGGTGCGCGAGGAGATGGGCGACTTTGTGGAGGCGCAAAGTTGCTGGCGTGCGGCCCTGAGGCACGACCCGCGCCATGCCGGCGCCCGCGCCCAGCTCGCCACCCTGCTGCGCGACGAGCTGCCTGAGGCCGACCTCGAGGCCCTGAGGCAGCAATTGTCCGAACCCGAGTTGACCGACGGCCGGCGCGCGACTCTGCACTTCGGCCTGGCCCAGGTCCTCGACGCCCGGGGGCACTACGACCAGGCCGCCGACTCGCTGCGCCAGGCCAACGCCCTCGCCCTGGCCGAAGGGCGCAAGCGCGGCCAGGGCTACGACCCCGCGGACCATGCCCGCTTCGTTGCGGCCATGATGGCGACCTGCACGCCGGCCTTCTTCACGCGGGCGCGCGGCCTCGGGCTGGAGACTGAGCGGCCGATCTTCATCGTGGGGCTGCCACGCTCCGGCACCACGCTGACCGAGCAGATCCTGGCAAGCCATTCGCAGGTCTTCG
>DATFNV010000241.1:0-2493 GCA_035266225.1 Gemmataceae bacterium | reverse complement strand
CAACAACTTTCTGCCGGGCAGCCAGAAGCACTTCACCTACCCCCAGCACACCAGCGCCAGCAAAGGCGAAAAGGGGACCAACCAGGTCCAGTTCGATAATGCCAAGACCTGCGGCATCGATATCAACAAGGAGTTGCTGATCGCCGCCCGCGAGGACGGCACCTGTTCCGGCTACTTCGAGCCCGGCATCGTGGTTCGCGACAACAAAGTCTACAACCACGGCCACACCGGCTACAGCGTGGCCGGCACCTGGGTCACGATCGCCGGCAACCACAACGAGCGCGCCGTCCTGCGCGCCGGCGATCCGCCTGGCACAGTGCTGACGCTGAACGGCTACGAGGTGGTCGGGCCGGATTCCGACAGCCGCTCGCGGGCCTTCGACCTGTCCGGCCGCAACCTCTGGGTCCACGATAACCACTCCGCCAACACCGGTACGATGCCCGGCATCGACCGCGAGGCCATCCTCGACCGGCCGGCCGCCGGCACCCCGATCTTCTCCTGGGCCCTCACGCACAACGTCCACAAGCAGGGCAACGGGCCGCCCGGCTCCGGCTTCATGGGCGGCGCCGACGTCGATTGCCACGGGCTCTTCATCTTCCGGAACGAGACCAGCGGCGGGGTCGGGAACCTGGTGAAGCGCAAGGACCTGAAGATGACCGACTGCGCCTTTGTCGCCAACAAGTGCGAGCGCGTGCTGCCGGACGACAAGACGGTCAAGGACCGGGGGCTGGCGGCACCCTTGACGGGCAACGCGGCCGGCACGCTCGCCCCTCCCACGAAGGTGATGGCCGAGGTCTACGAGGACGATGCCGTCAAGATCACCTGGGCCCCCGCGGCGTCGGACAACGCGATCGGTTACCGGGTCGAGCGGCGCATCGCCGGCGGCAAGTGGCAGGGGATCGCTTACCGCCCGCCGCGCCCGCAAGGCGACGAAGACAACCCCCCTGCGTGGGTGGACTTCACGGCGCCGCCGGGCAAGGAGTTGACCTACCGCGTGGTGGCGATCAATAGCGACGACAACGACAAGGGGGCCAGCGAGCCGACGGGGGCGGTCACCCTCCCGGGCGGGCGGGCGGGCAAGCCCTGACCGTGCCTGCGCGCCGCTTCAACTCTGTGTCAAGGCGTGCTGAGGGTGGCCCCTGCCGCGGGATAGTGTGTGTGCGCGTCGGCGCAATGCAATCCATTAAGAGTCAGTTGCCCCAGCCGCTTGCGGCTTAGCGGAAGCCGGGAAGCCGCTAACTTGAGGGCCATCGCTCAACTTACCCCTGTGTGCGGAAACTCTGGTAAGTTAACAGCGACACGGATGCAACGTGTTCTATGCCAATGACTTGCGCTCGCGGTCAACTTACCAGAGTTTCCCCGGAAACTGTGGTAAGTTGACCCATCCCGCACCCGAACGCTGTCCGCTCGGCGCCATCCCAACTGTCCCCAGGAGAGCCAGCCGTGAGAACGTGCCCGCCGACACTGCCCAGGGCGGGACTCGAACCCGCACTCCCCTTACGGGGAACCAAATTTTAAGTCTGGTGTGTCTGCCACTTCCACCACCTGGGCACGACGCTCTCGACAGGTCCACCTACCGTTCAAGGTAATGAATCGCCCGGTGGTGGTCCATCCCGCGCGCACAGGTGAGGATCGTGACAGGCAACTTACGAAACCGCCGTGGCCGGAGATGCGTCGCGGCGCCCCAGTCGCTCCGTACCGAGGTCGTCGGCGGCCGCGGCCAGCATCTCCTCCATGGAACAGGGGCGCTCCGGGGCGTAGTGCGCCGTCCCCACCCGCAGCGCCAGGTAATAGTCGCGCGGGTCCTGGGCATTGTACCCCTGCAGGCTCTCCTCCAGGCGGGCGATGAGGATCGGCGTCGTCGGCTCCGGGGCGCCGAGGGCGAGGACGACGAAGTCAGAAGTGGCGACGCGGGCGCGCAGGTCCGAGCCGCGGAAGGTTTCGCGCAGGACGTCGGCCGTCTCGATCAGGGCGCGGTCGCCGGCCGCCGGGCCGGCGCCGAGGACCGCCAGGCCGTCGAGGGTCAGGTAGAGCAGCGTCGCCCCCTTGCGCAGGCGCGTTGGCGAGCGCCACAGGTGCGCCGCCTGCGCCAGCAGGCCGTCGCGGTTGGCCAGGCCGGTCACCGGGTCGATGAGGTGGCCGCCCGGCGCCGGCGCGGAGCGGGAGCGCTCGACGGCGTCGCGGATCATCCGGGCCAGCAGGTGGGTCGTCAGCACGTCCTTGAAGAGGTAGTCGTGCGCGCCCTGCTCCATCGCGCGCAGGCAGAGGCCGACGTCGGCGGCCGCGGCCACCAGCAGCAACGGCACGTCGGGCGCCGCCTGCCGCAGCCGGAGGACCGCTTCTCCGCCGGGCGCGTCGGCCAGGGCCGGGTCGAGCAGGACCACGTCGAAGTGGTCCCGCCGCACCAGCGCCAGGGCGCCCGTCAGCCCCTCGGCCCAGGTCAGGTCGAAGTCCGGCCCCGCCTCCCGCAGGGCCAGGCGCATCAGGTGGACG
>DATFNV010000240.1:0-5016 GCA_035266225.1 Gemmataceae bacterium | reverse complement strand
TCGGGGAACTGTTCATACCCCTTGTTGAAGGAAAGACACCGCCTTTCTACAAGCCTCCCGCCACCGGGGCTGGCGCGTTACCTGCGTCAGGAAGCACGCAAAAACGCAGCGGTTCTCGCGCACTGGAGAGATCGCACCCCTCCATCACCAGGTACGGCAGCGGTTGTTCCTCGACCGCATACACCTGGACGATGTTCTCGTGCCGAACCTTGGCGGACGACCGTGCCTCGCGCAGGAACCGTTTGCGGGCGGGCGAGGTGGCCGCCAACTGGGGGGCCAGCACCTTGACCGCGACCACGCGTTGCAGCGCCTCATCGAAGGCACGGAACACGATGCCGAAGCCGCCCTTGCCGAGGACTTCGAGAACCTCGTAATGTCCGATGCGGCCGAGCGAATCGGGCCGGGTGGATGGCGACAGGAAATGCAGGTCGTCGGCAGCGTCGTGAGGGGGGGACGGGTTGGTCTTCTTGTTGTCGGCCATGGCATCAGCAGCACTTTCAGCGTTGAGAGCGAGTGTTTGGTCCCCGGGTGGTTGAGGTCCAGCTGCCATCTGCTCGGCTGCCGGTTCGTCCAGGAACTGGCCGCTGCGCTCGTGGACGGTAAGCAGTTCCTCGACCTGGCGCCGGAGTTCGCTGTTCTCGCCGCAAACGTCGTTCAAATAAGCAGCTCGAGCCGCCTGATCCGGCAAATCCAGAGCCGCCAGAAAGATTTGTTCTTCGGTCATGGCTGGAATCCTTGCACGAGCTAGGAATCAAGTCCCACATACTCAATGCGAGAATTCGTGAAAAGCTAGCCAAGATTCTTCAGGATTTCTTCCCGTCGGCCCCCTCGACCGCCCGCCGGAGCCAGGCGCGGGCGTAGGTCCAGTGGCGGCCGGCGGTCCGCTCCGACATGCCGAGAGCCTCGGCCGCCTCCGCCAAGGTCAACCCGGCGAAGTACCGGAGCTTGACCAACTCGGCTTTGACCGGGTCAGCGGCCGCCAGCTGATCCAGCGCCTGATCCAGGGCAATGAGATCTTCGCGCGGCTGCGGCGCAGACGCCAGGTCCGGTTCGAGATCATGCCGAACCAACCCGCCTCCGTGTCGGGTGGTCTTTTTCCGCCGAGCCTGATCCACCAGGATGCGGCGCATGGCCTCGGCCGCGGCAGCGAAGAAATGGCCGCGGTTCTCCCAGCGGGCGGCGTTGCCCGGTTCGACGAGCCGCAGATACGCCTCGTGGACGAGGGCGGTCGCGTTCAGGGTGTTGCCGGGGGCCTCCTCGGCCATCCGGGCGGCCGCCAGCTTCCGCAGCTCCTCGTACACCAGCGGCAGCATCTGCCCGGCGGCGTGGGCGTCGCCCTGTGCCAGGTCCGACAGAAGGCGGGTGACTTCGTTCATCGACGCGCTCCAGACTGCACGAGCCCGGTGCAGAAAGCTGCGACGGCCATCCTCAGGCCGGTTTGGGGGATGGTATCGCTCTCTTTCGCGTCGAACCGGTTGAGCGGCCAGGTCGATTCCCTCGCACGGAGACTGCCGATGAGTATACCACCGGCATGGACAGAAATCCTCGATTTCTTCGGCCGGCAGCCGCGCGGCGAAGGCTTTGAATAATCCGGGCTAAGCCGCAAGCGGCTTCCGCAACAGACTCTCAATTCGGCCCCTTCTCGAAGGCTTGCTGCAAGTCAGCGATCGAATAACTGGGCCAACGGCTCCCCTTCGGCGAGGCGGAACGGGCGGCCGGTCTGGTCGCGCACCTCGGTGGCCGGGTCGATGCCGAAGCGCCAGAAGATCGTGGCCGCCAGGTCGGCGGGCGTCACGGGGTCGCGCGCCGGGTAGGCGCCGATCTTGTCGCTGGCGCCGTAGACGGCCCCGCCGCAGACGCCGCCGCCGGCCAGCACCGCCGTGTAGCAGTCGGGCCAGTGGTCGCGGCCGCCGGAGCGGTTCATCTTCGGGGTGCGGCCGAACTCCCCCAGCGCCACCACCAACGTCGAGTCGAGCAGGCCGCGCGACTCCAGGTCCTCGATCAGGGCCGAGAACGCCTGGTCGCTCGGCGGGATCAGCTGGCGGTGGCGGGCGAAGAGCTTCTCGTGGCTGTCCCAGTTGGCGTCCTGGCCGTTGGTTTGGCCGTCGAAGGTCGCGACGAAGTTGACTCCCCCCTCGACCAGGCGGCGCGCCAGCAGCAGGCTCTGGCCGAACCGGTGCCGGCCGTAGCGCTCGCGCAGGGGCGGCGGTTCCCGCGACAGGTCGAACAGGCGGCGCACCTCCGGAGAGGCGACCAGGCGCAGGGCTCGCTCCCGGTAAGCCGCGGCCTGGGCGGCCCGGCCGGGCAGCGCGGACCGATCGAGGTGGCGCAGCAGGTCGGCCCGTCCCCCCAGGTCGGCGGCCCCGTCGAAGGCCGCGATGCGGAAGTCCGGGTTGCTGGGGTCGGCGTCCACCTGGAAGCGGTCGTGGGCGCCGCCGAGCAGGCCGGGCGCCTGCCCCGGTAGTTGCACCACGTTGTAGAGGGTGTATGGTAGGGCGACGTAAGGCAGGACGTGAGCGCGGGCGCCCAGGGCGTAGCCGACCGCCGAGCCGAGGGTCGGCAGGCCGCGCGGGTCGTCGGTGAGCAGTTCCTGGTCGCCGCCCGCGGGGGTGCGCCCGGTCAGCGTCTCCGCGGCCGCGGAATTGTGGTTGCGCATCGGGTGGTGCAGGCCGCGCACCAGGGCCAGGCGGTCCATGAGGCGCGCGGTGCGCGGCAGGTGCTCACAGAAGCGGACACCGGGCACCGCCGTGGGGATGCTGCGGTACTCGCCGCGCACCTCCGCCGGCGCGGCGGGCTTGGGGTCGAAGGTTTCGAGATGACTTGGGCCGCCGTAGTAGAAGATCAGGACGCAGGAGCGGATGCGCTTCCGGGGCGGGGCGGTGGGGCGGGCGGCCCGTACCGCGGAGGGCGCCCCCAGGCCGAGCCCGGCGAGGGCGGCCGTGCCGAAGAAGTGCCGGCGGCCGAGCAGGTGATCGCGGGTCATCGTTTCCTCCAAGGAGCCGCTTGCGGCTTCGCACGATGGGCCTGCGAAGCCGCAAGCGGCTGCGAGTTAAATCTTCTCCGGCACCACGAACGGCTTGCGATACGGCCGCGTCAGCAGGGCATTGGCCTGCTCGGCGCCGTCGCCGGTGAAGCGCTCCTCCTTCGCATCGAGCGTCAGCACCTTGCCGAGCGTGTACTCCGTCTCCTCCAGCTTGACGCCGACGCCCTTGAGGGTTTCCCGCACGTCCTCGAACGTCTCGACCACCTCGCGGTTGTCGCCGAGGCGTTTGGTCTTGGCGTCGAATGTCACCTTCTCGCCGAGGCGGTAGGAGATGTTCGGCAGGTGGCACAGCGCCGCCGAGTAGTGGGCCACCTCGACGTCGGCGTTGAGGTCTTCCACCTTGCGGCTGCGAACCGCGTGCAGCCAGCTGCCGAACGGCCCGCCCGGCGCCACCTTCGCCTCGACCTTGTCGAGCGGCTGGCTCTTGTCGCCGTTCTTCGGGTAGAACCTGCCATCGGCGATACGGCCCTCGGTGGTGTAGTACTCGTTCTTCACCGCGTTGGGCCTGCCCTTGGGATGCTTGTCGTCCTTGACGAGGCCACACGTCTCGAAGACCAGCAGCACGTCGCCGAACTCCATGACGGCCAGCTCGGTGTTCGGCGTCTGCCCCTGGTCCTCGTAGGCGAAGCGGCCGCCCAGGCTCCACACCTTCGACGGCAGCGTCGCCCCCTTGATCGCCCAGCGGGCCACGTCCATTTCGTGAACGCCCTGGTTGCCGATGTCGCCGTTGCCGAAGTCCCAGAACCAGTGCCAGTTGTAGTGGACCAGGTTGGCGTGGTACGGCTGCTGTGCCGCCGGCCCCAGCCAGAGGTCGAAGTCCAGCTCCGCCGGCGGCGTTCCGGTCGCCTGGCGGCCGATGCTCCAGCGCGGCTTGCAGCAGTAGCCCTTGGAGACCCGCAGGGTGCCGTACTTGCCCGACTGCACCGAGGCGATCTCGGCCGCCCGGCCGGCTTCGCTGCGCTTCTGCGTGCCGTGCTGCACCATGCACTTGTAGCGCCGCGCCGCCTCGACGCAGCGCCGACCCTCGCTGACCTCGTGGCTGATCGGCTTCTCGACGTAGACGTCCTTGCCCGCCTGGCAGGCCCAGATAGTCATCAGCGAGTGCCAGTGGTTCGGCGTGGCGATGGTGATGGCGTCGATGTCCTTGTCGTCCAGCGCCCTGCGGACGTCCTGCACGCAGGCCGGCTCCTTGCCGGTCTTGTCGCCAATCCTCTTCTTGCGCGAGTCGAACAGGCGGCTATCCGGATCGATGAGGGTGACGATCTGCACCTTCTCGTCCTTGAGGGCGAGCAATTCGCCGATGTGGCTGCTGCCGCGGCCGTTGATGCCGGCGACGGCGACGCGGATGGTGTCGTTGGCGCCGAGCACCCGGCCGGACGACTTGGTGCCGGCGATGGTGACGAGCGGGAAGGCGCTGGCGGCGGCCGCCCCCTTGAGGAACGTGCGGCGAGTCATCGGACGCATGGCGGGACCCCTTACAGGAGAAACGGAAGGTTCGGTGGGCCGTCGCTGAAGATGACTGGTGCGCGGGCCGTTGTCAATGGGGTGCTTCGCGCCGTCCTTGGCTTCGTGGGGACCGCCGCGGTACTGTTGGAATACGTTTCCGCCCCGCGACGACCGCCGAGCGAGCGCCGGGAAAGAGAAAAGCGGGACGCCCAGCCGGATTATCTCTAAGGATACCGGAAAAACTGCGAAATATCTGAAAAACCTTGCACTTTGTTCTTGCAATCGCTGTGCGGGTGAGATAATTTCCTTCCTGATTCGCGATCGGACACGCATCGTTGAAGTGATCTCCCATGAATCTCCCCGGGTCGTGGCGTGCGTTGGGCGGGCTCGGGGGGTGGGCAGGGTCAACGCAGACTTTGACGGTCGCTCAAACGGGCATTGGGGCAGTAAGCAGCGTAAATCATTACGCCTCTGGACGTTACAGCAAGGCCTGGCGGTTTTCATCATCTATAGCCATCCGAAAAGCT
>DATFNV010000239.1:0-3839 GCA_035266225.1 Gemmataceae bacterium | reverse complement strand
GATTCGGGGATGTCAGGCAGCGCCAGGGTCATGCTCCATTCTACGCAGCAGAAAGCCCGGCGCAGCTGCTCTCCCCCAGACTTATTGGGCTGATACCTTGGCTCACCTCCGCGGGATAAGTGAGCCAAGTGGTCGAGGTGAGCAAAGTGTCCCCGGGGCAGAACGTCGTCTTCCGCGACCTGGACGCCGCGGTCGAGGGGGCCTACTTCGGCCTGTTCTTCAACCAGGGGCCGTGCTGCTGCGCCGGCAGGCGTCTGTTCGTCGAGGAGCGCATCTACGATCAGTTCGTCGAGTCATTGTTGCCGAGGGCGTGAAGAATCCGGGCTAAGGCCCGGCGACTCGCCGACGTCGATGAACACGTCGAGCTGCTGGCCGACGTAAATCGGCTTGTCGGAGACGTCGAGGGCGTAGATCGCCTGCAAGACCCGGGTATCGACGCGCTCGGTGTTGTCGCCGGTCAGCGACTTCTTGGGGATCACGTAGGGCTCGACGCGCAGGAACGTCAGCGGGTACTTGATCTGCGGCGTGCCGCGCAGGCTGGCCTGGGCCGGGGCGTTCTTCTTGAAGCGCGGGATGTCGTGCTCGTCGATGTCCACGCGGACGTGGACCACCTTGTTGACGTCGCCGAGGACCACCAGCGCCTGCGACGGCGGCAGGCCGATGTACTCCCCCTCGCGCACGTTGACCTGCAGCACCACCCCGTCCTTCGGTGCCCGCATCAGCAGGCGGTCCAGGTCGGTCTTCGTCTGCTCGATCAGCTCGCGGGCCAGATCCACCTGGGCCTGGGCGATGTCCAGGTCCGGCTTCCAAGCCCCGGCCTTGAGCAGGTCGTAGTCGGTCTGCGCCTGCGCCAACTGCTTCTTCGCCACCTCGGCGGCCAGCACGCGCTGGCTGGCGTCCTCCTCGGCGATCGAGCGCGTGGCCAGCATGCGGCGGGCGCGGTCGGCGAGGTCTTGCTGCACCGCCACGTTGGCCTCGGCCACCTTGACGGCCGCCTCCTTGGGTGGCAGCTCCTCCTTGCGCGGCTGCAACTTCAACTTGGTGAGTTGGGCCTCGGCCGCCTTGAGGTTGGCCTCCTGGTAGCGCAGCTGGGCCTTCAGCGCCCGGCTGTCCACGAGGAACAGCGGGTCGCCCTTCTTGACCACCTTGCCGACGTCCTCGACCGGCACGTACACCTTCTCGACCAGGCCGGGCAGCGAGGCGCCGACCGAGACGTTTTCGTTGACCGCCTCGACGATGCCGGCGCCGGCGACGGTCCGCCCGAACGGCGTCCGCGACGGCTCGACCGGCGGCGCCGGCCTCGGCGGCTCCTGCTGCGCCCGCACCACGTGAAACACGGCGAAGAGCAGCAGGCCCGCCGCCAGCACCGGCAGAAAGAATCGACCAACGATTTTACGCATGGTATTATTCCTTATATTCCCCGGCCGCGTTGTTCGCCCGTGCCGGCGGCACCTCGACCCTCTCGACGCGGCCGTCGCCCATGAAGACGATGCGGTCGCCGAACTCGAAGACGCGGCTGTCGTGCGTGACCACGATGACCGCCCGGCCCGGCTGCACCGCCACCTCGCGCAGCAATTTCATCACCGTGTGCCCCGACTGGGCGTCCAGCGCCGCCGTCGGCTCGTCGCAGACCAGCAGCTTCGGCTGGTGGACCAGCGCCCGGGCGATGGCCACACGCTGCTGCTGCCCGCCGGACAGCTGCGACGGCAGGGCGTCGGCACGGTGTCCCAACCCGACCGACTCCAGCACCTTGCGGGCGCGGGCGACGGCGTCGCCGCGGCGGCGCCCCTGGATGATCAGCGGCACGGCGGCGTTCTCGGCCGCGGTCAGGGCCGGCAGCAGGTTGTACTGCTGGAAGACGAAGCCGATGTTGTCGCCGCGGAAGCCCACCAACCGCGACCCCCGCAGCCGCCGCAGGTCCTCCCCCAGCACCGACACTGCGCCGTCGCTCGGGTCGAGCAGCCCGGCGATGATCGAGATCAGTGTCGTCTTGCCGCAGCCGGACGGGCCGACCAGCAAGGTCATCTCGCCGCCGGACACCTTCATGTCCACGCCGCGCAGCGCCCAGACCCGCGACTCGCCGTCGCCGAACGCCTTGGTCAAGGCACGGCAGACAACCGCCGGAGCCGCGCTCCTCGGTTCTGCATCTGCCAGAGCGTACGACGTCGCAGTCATCGTTCTCACCCCCGAAAGACCACGGCCGGCTCCAGGACCAGCACCTTGCGGATGCTCAGCAGGCTCGCCAGCGCGACGATGAGCAGCACCGCAACCAGGGTTCCCGCCAGGATCGTCCAGTGCATGAAGAAGGCCAGGCGCGTGAAGCGCGGCACCACCTCGCCGAACAGGGCCGCCAGCCCCGCCCCGATGCCGAAGCCGAGCAGGCCCACCACCAGGGCCTGGAAGAGCACCATGCCGACGATGCGCCGGTTGGTGACGCCCATCGCCTTGAGCGCCCCGAACTGGTTGAGGTTTTCCACCGTGAAGGTGTAAAACGTCTGCCCGGCGATGGCGCAGCCGACGACGAAGCCCAGGGCGGTCGTGATCGAGAAGTTCAGCAGGATGCCGGTGTTCTTCATGAAGTAGTCGATGGTCGTGCGCTTGAAGCCGTTGCGCGTCAGCGCCTTCAGCGCCCGGCCGCCGCCGCTGGCCTTGCCGGCGCGCTCCTCGATGCGGCGGCACACCTCCTCCGGGCTCACCCCCTCCTCGGCCCCGACCAGGACCGCCGACATGACCCGCCGCTCCTGCGGCACGAATTGCAGCGCCTGGTGATAGCGCGTGTACAGGATCGGGAACGTCATGAACGTGTCCGACGCCTTGCACAGCCCGACGATGACGGCCCGGTGGTCGTTCATCTCCAACACCCGGCCGAGGGCGCTTTCGAGCGGCTCGCCGGGCCAGAGGTACTGGAAGCCGGCCACGTCCATGACGACGGCGTCCGGCTCGCGCAGGGCGGCCAGCGAGCCGAGGACCATCTCGCGCGGCGCCCCGACCAGGGTCGCGTCGTCCAGGCCGAGCACGATGACCTGCTGGTAGAGTCCGGGCCCGTCGCGTCGGCCGACGTCGAGCTTGAGGCGGCCCTGCCCCTTGTAGAAGGGCACCGCCCAGGCCACGCCCGCCACCCCTTGCACCCGGTACAGGTCGTTGTCGGTCAACGGCTTCAGGTCGTCGATGTACTCCACGTCGGGGTCCATGACGAAGACGTCCACGTCGGCGATGTCCTGGATGGTGGACGTCGTGCGCAGCAGCAGACCCAGGGCGATCGACACCTGCTGGGCGATCAGCAGCGCCGCGAAGGTCACGCCGGCGACGATGCCGATGTACTTGGCCCGGTCGCCGGTCAGCATCTTCCACGCGATCCAGTTCATGACGTCCCCCACCGCAGCCGCTTGCGGCTTAGCGCTAAGCCGCAAGCGGCCGGGTCCTCAGCGGAACACCGACGCGGGCTCCAGTCGCATCACCCGCCGCAGGCTGAACAGGGCGGCGGCGACCATGATCAGCGAGGCGGCCCCGGCCGACGCCAGCGGCAGCTGCCAGGCCATGTACGACGCCAGCGGAATCCCCTTCACCTTCGCCGCCAGGATTTCCTCGGCCAGCGACGCCAGGCCGATGCCGACCGCGTAGCCCAGGGCGCCCACCACCAGCGCCTGGAACAGCACCATGCCGACGATGCGCGCGTTACTCACGCCCATCGCCTTGAGTGCGCCGTATTGCTTGAGGTTGTCGAGCGTGAACAGGTAGAACGTCTGCCCCGCGATGGCCGCGCCGATGATGAAGCCGAGCAGCATCGTGATGCCGAAGTTGACCGGAATGCCGGTCCGCTGCATGTAGTACTTGACCGT
>DATFNV010000238.1:0-23076 GCA_035266225.1 Gemmataceae bacterium | reverse complement strand
CTCTTTGGCGCGCATGCCGCGCTTCACTTCGTCGATCAGTGCGGCGATGTCGATGAACGTCACCCGGCCCTTGTGGCACTCGAAAAGCAGCTCCTCGGCCTCGACCGGCTTGCTCACCGGCGTCCGATAGCGGACCACCTTTTTTGTCGTCGGCTGGGCCTGCACCGCCTTGATTTCCTCGGTGAGTCGGCGGAGGCGCTCGCGCAGCTCCTCGGCCGAGAGCGCCGTGGCCTGCGCCGACTTGTTCGCTTCCTGGGAACCGCGCTCAATCTTCGTCCGCTCGTCGGCTAGCGCCTGCCGGCGCTCGGCGAGCTGCTCCAGCTCGCGGTCGGTCAGCTGCACCCGTTCGCGCGTCAGGTCGAGCTTGGCGAGCTGTTCGCGCAGCGCCGCCTCGGCCTCGGCGAGCTGCCGGCGTTCGGCGGTCAATTCGCCGTGCAGCGGGTCGGCCTCGGCGGACGGATCGGCGTCGCCCTCGGCCACGACCACGGCAGGCGGCGGCTCGGCCGGGGCGGCCAACTCCCGGATGCTGCCGTAGGAGCGGGCGCCGACCCAGACGACGAGGATGAGGCGAATGATGATGCCGACGACGTTGGCCACGACGTCGAGGAACGAGTCGAAGCTGAACGGGATCTCGCGCGAGCGGCGGCGGCGACGGATCATGGGCCGGACCTCCTTACGGTGCGGGGCGGGGTGGCGGGTCGGGCTCGACGTTCTGCCGCGTCAGGGGGATGCCCAGCGGCTCCAGGGCGGGAAACGAGAGGTAATAACTCTTCAGACCGTCGGGGTAGATCAGGAAGCGCACCTGTGGCCGGTAGGGCGGCTCGCCGGGGCGCACGCCGGACTGACGCCGGGCGATCATCTGCTTGAGCGCTTGCAGGAGGGGACTTTCCGCCGTGCCGTTGCCGGTCAGCGACTCCAGGGGGAACTTCTGCCCGGCGTTGCGCAGCACGACGCCGTCGCCGCGGCACTCGATGGGGATGACCCAGTCGCGATTGCCGATGAAGCGGATCGGCCGAGGTGGCGTCGGGGGCTGCGGCCTGCCGCCGCCGGGGATCATCCCCACGGCTAGGTTTGGCCCTTGCGGCGCGTCGGGATCCTGCGGCTCTCCTCCCCCGCCGTGACCGCCACGTCCCATCCCCGCCGCGACGGCGGCCTGCCCCGGATCGCCCGTGCCGGCCGTTTGGCCGCTGGCTCCGGGTTGTCCGTTGCCGGCAGCCCCCGCAGGTTGTCCGCCGCCGCCCGGACTCCCCGGCTGCCCGCCGGAGCCGGTGCCTCCGGCCTGACCGTTCCCCGCATTCCCCGAAGGTTGTCCGCCGCCTCCCGAATTCCCCGGCTGCCCACCGGCACCGGTCCGCGGTTGTCCCGTCTGATCGAACGGGAATAGCGCCGGCGAGCCGGAGCCGCCACCCGCAGACGTCCCTGGCGCACCAGGTGTTCCGCCGGATGGTCCCTGGCCGGTCACTGCGCCGGGGGTTCCTTGCCCCGTGCCGGGCATCGAGCCGTCCGGATTCGGTCGGCTCGTCCCACCGGCCGGCCCGCCCCCGAGGGCCGTTCCGCCGGGCGGGCCCGAACCGGATGGCAAAGGCGGCAGGCCGGAATTTGCTCCCGACCCGCCCTGCGCCAGTGCAACAGCCGAGCCACCGCCACCGCCGGACCCAACGCCGCCGGCCGACGCCATCGAGTCGGGAGTCCGTGGCGAGCCGCGACCCGTCCCGGCGATGCCGTCCGCCGCCCCGGGGAGTGAAGGTGGCAGACCGGAACTCGTTCCCGACCCGCCCGGCGCCGCTACGACGCCCGGCACACCGCCAACGCCGGACCCACTGGGGCCACCCGCCACCGCCATCGAGTCGGAGGTCCGTGGCCAGCCGCGACCCGCCCCGGCGACGCCTTCCGGCGCCCCGGGCAGCGGCGGCAGATCGGGCCCCAGGCCCGAGCCGCCCGTCCCCGAGCCGCCCGGACCCCGACCAATTCCCAGCGTCCCTCCCGTCGCGCTTCCACCCCCATCCCCCATTGCCAGCCCAGGCGTCTGTCCCGGGCCACCTCGTCCTCCGGTGCCTCCGGCGGGTACACCCGGCGGCGGCGAGAACCCGGGGAAGCCGCCGCCCGCCCCGCCACTCCCACGCGGCGCACCGGGGAGCGGCGGCAGGCCGGAGGAGCCCCCGCGGGCCAGTCCCGATCCCCCCCGATTCCCCGCGGCCCCGCCGTCCCCTTCGCCCAATTCGTCGCCTCCCCCTTCGACCACTTTCCCCGGCCGCAGCCCGCTCACCTTGCGCGTCAGTGCGGACGGGTCAGCCGGCGCGACGGCCGTCCTCCTGGCGGTCATCCAGGGCTGCGTCGCGGGAGCCTTATCACCCTCGGGAAAGTCGAGCACCCAGTCGGCGTCGATGAGTTCGTAGCCAAAATCGATCTCTTTACCTCGCAGAGCGGCCATCGTGGCGTAGTAGGCGGCCAGTCCGTCGGGTCGCACCAGCATGAGCAGGTATGCCCTCTCGTCCGGCTTGCCTCCCTGGGCCAGGACGGTCTGGCGCTGCGAGGCCACGCGGGCCTCGACCTCGCCGCGGACCTCGCTCGCCGTCGCGATCCGGAACAGCGTCTTGCGGTCGGGGTGGAAGACGAGGCCGTCGGCGGTGCATTCGAGGTAGATCGGCCGGCGGCCGTCGCCGCGCTTGCCCTTGTAGGGCACCAGCGAGTAGGTTTGCGCCTCGCGCTTACGGGCGGCCTTTAGTTCGTCGAGGACGACCTCCAGGCCGCGGAGCTGGGCGCTGAGCCGCACCGCCTCCTTGCGGGCCGACTCGCTCATCTGCAGCGCCTCCGCGGCCGCCCCGCGTCCCGCCGCCGTTTCGCGCTCCGCCTTGGCCAACTCGTCCCGCTGACTGCCGAGGATTTCCAGCAATTCGCGCCAGCGGTCGTTCTGGGCGGCCGCCGCACGGGCCGTCGCCGACTTGCGCCCCTCGACCGTCCGCAGATTGCCGCCGACCTCGTCCACCGCGTGCGCCAGTTGATCGTGCAGCGCCGCCCGAAGGTGCTCCCGTTCGGCGGCGCGCGCGGCGCGTTCGGCGGCGCGGCGGCCGGCCTCGTCCGCCGCGGCCCGGGCCGCGGCGTCGCGCTCGGCCAGCGCCATCTGGGCGGCCTGCTGCGCCTTGACCCGGGCGGCGGCCTTGGCGCGCCGGTCCAGGACCAGCAGCAGCAGGATGAGCGAGCCCATCGCGCACAGCAGCACGGCGAGGAACGGGAACGTCGAAACTTCCAGGCGCCGCCGCGGGCGTCTCATGCGGCCACCCCCGGCCGTTTGACCGGCAGCGTCGGGGCGCCGCCCGCCACCCGGGCCGTCAGCAGATGCACCGCGGCCGTCAGGCTATGCACGGCCTCCTCGAACGAGCCGGCGCCGGCCAGCGCGTCGAGGTTGCGGGCCAGCGATTCTTGCAGGCGCACCAGGTGCTTCTCCCCCTCCTGCATCTTCCCCAGCGCCGCCTGCTGCTGCGTGACCGCCGCGGTCAGCGCCGCCACCTGCTCCAGCAGCTTGCCGCTGACCTTCTCCGAAGCCGCCAGGCGCTCGGCGTGACTCTTGAGCGTCCGCTCCAGCGCCGCCTCCAGGGCCGTGGTGAGCCGCTCCTGCGCCTTGGACGCCGACTCCGCGTGCTTGCGGTTGATCTCGTCGAGCGACTTCGCCCACACCTCGGCCTGGCGCTTGACCACCTCGTCCGCCGTCCGCAGCACGGCTTGCGTGTTGTGCCGCACCGCCTCCGCGGCGTCGCTGCCGTGGCCCCCGGCGCGCTCGAAGCGGTGCGCCAGGTTCTGCGTCGTGTAGCGATCAACCGCCTCCAGCACGTTCTGCTCCAGCCGATCAACGAGGTAGCTGAGGAACATCGTGATCATCGTCAGCGCCAGGGCCAGGGCGGTCGCGTTGAACGCCAGCGCCAGGCCGTCGGTGACCTCGCTGATGTTGTTCTCCAGCTTCTCCGGGGTCACGCCGTTGATGGCCCCGGTGATGCCGAGTACCGTGCCGAGGAAGCCGAGAATGGGGATCGCCCAGGTGATGAAACGGATCAGGGCGTAACTGTTTTCCAGGGCGACCGCGTCGCCGTCGGCCAGGTCGCGGAGGTGGTCGTCGAGGTCGGCGGCGGAGCCGCGGCTGGCGAGGAAATCGAGGACGCCGGTCACGCGGTTGGCCAGCCAGCTCTTCTGGACGTGGCGTGGCAGGCAGCTCACTCCCGCCAGCAACTTCGCCGCCTCGGCGACGGGGACCGGCCGGCCGTCCCAGCGCGGCAGCACGGACGCGCGAAACGCCCGGCGCTCGCCGACGTTCTGCCAGACCTTCGCGGCCAGGCCGCTAAAGGCGAGGCAGAACATGACGACTTCCACCTGCTCGACGGTGTGCGACAGGTAGTGGTGCAGCGGCGTGTTGGCGAGCGCTCCGCCGTGGATCAGGGCGAGGATGGTCGCGGCGAGGGGCAGGCCGACCCCGAAGGCGGCCACCGTGGTCAGGGAGCGACGCGAGCGCGCCGCCCGCTCCTGCGCTGGCAAAGGCTGCGTGGCATTCATGTGCGGTCCTCGGTCCGGAAGAAACCTTGTCCTACCCATCGACCGGCAAGGGAGGCGGATTCTAGCGATTCTTTCGGTCGGGTCGAGTGGAAACCGGATTCCCCTTGGCAAGTTGCCCGGATTGGCGAAACTGATCGGGTTGGCGGATTCAAGACAAGCCCGAAGCGCCAGCGAGGGGAACGAGACAAGCCCGAAGCGCTCGCGAAGAATGTCCCTCGCTGGCGCTTCGGGCTTGTCTTGAATCCGCTTGTTGGCGAGAAAGGACAAACAACATGGCGACGACAGGTCAGCTGCGCAAACTGTTGAACGGCCCCGCGGTCATCCGCAGCCTTGGGGCGCACGACGTCTTCACTGCCCGCCTCATTGAGGCCGCGGGGCTGGAGACGGTCTTCCTCGGCGGCTTCGGCACCTCGGCGAGCCTGCTTGGCCTGCCGGACGTCGGCTTCATCACCCTCAGCGAGATGGCCGACGCCGTGCGCCGCATGGCCGTGCGCGTCGGCATCCCGGTGGTGGCGGACGGCGATACCGGCCACGGCGACCTGCACAACGTCGTCCGCACCGTGCGCGAGTTCGAGCGCGCCGGGGCGGCCGGTGTCCTCCTCGAAGACCAGGTGACGCCGAAGCGCTGCGGCCACTTCACGGGCAAGCAGATCATCCCGGCCGGAGAGATGGTGCTGAAGTTGCGAGCGGCGCTGGCGGCGCGGATCGACCCCGATTTCGTCATCGTCGCCCGCACCGACGCCCGCGCCGTCGAGGGCATCGAGGGCGCCATCGACCGGGCGAACCGCTACGGGGCGGCGGGGGCCGACGTCTGCTTCATCGAGGCGCCGCAGAGCCGCGCCGAGCTGGAGCGGATTCCCCGGGCGGTGCAGTATCCCCTGCTGGTGAACATGCTCAGCGGCGGCGCGACGCCGATCCTCACGGTCGATGAGCTGGGCGAACTCGGTTACAAGATCGTGGTGTGTCCCATCGAGACGCTGCTGGTCGCGGGGAAGGCGGTGCAGCGCCTGATCGAGTCGCTGATGGCGCGCGGCCGCTGCGACCTGCCCGACACGGAGATGATGACGTTCGTGGAGGTGAAAACGGTGCTGGGGTTGGACGAGGTGATGGGTCTGCGCGACCGCCTGGGCAAGGTGTGAGCCGCTTGTCCGTCGGGGGCGTCTCGGGTATAGTTGAGGCGTCAAGACACCCCCCCGCGTACCTCGCCCCCCACCTGTTCGTGCCTACCATGACGAGATCTGTCTTCTGCTGTCTGCTCATCGCCGCCTTTGCTGTCGTGCCGCAGCCTGCCCCGGCCGCCGACCTGGGCGTCGCCCCGCGCGAGGTCGTCTTCCAGGACGCCTACGACGGCCGGCAACTGCTCGTTTCCGAGGGCGAGCGCGACGTCACCCGCGCCGCCCGCTACGCCAGCAGCGACCCGGCCGTGGTCCGCGTCGATGAGCGCGGCTACCTCCAGCCCGCCGGCAACGGGTCCGCACGGATCCTCGTCAGTCACGGGAAGTCCGAGGCGAGCGTCGCCGTGCGCGTCGGCGGCGTCGGCACCGGCCGGGCCATCGACTTCCAGACCGAGATCGAGCCGCTGCTGAGTCGCCTGGGCTGCAACGCGGGCGGCTGTCACGGCAAGGCCAGCGGACAGAACGGCTTCAGGCTGTCGCTGTTCGGCTTCGACGCCGCCTTCGACTACGAGGCCATCGTCCGCGAGGCGCGCGGCCGCCGCATTTTCCCCGCCGCCCCGGTGCAGAGCCTGCTGCTGCTGAAGGCGACCGGCCAGGTGCCGCACGGCGGCGGCAAGCGCCTGGGCGCCGACGGCGAAGAATATCGGCTGGTGCGGCGCTGGATCGAGGCCGGCGCCCCCGCCTCGGCCCCTGGCGCGGTTGGCGTGGCTCGGCTGCGCGTGACCCCGGATGACCGCACCCTGCGGCCGGGCCAGGGACAGCAACTTGCCGTCGTGGCCGAGTACGGCGACGGCAGCCGCCGCGACGTGACGCGCCAGGCAGAATACTTCACCAACCTCGACGTGGTCGCCACCGTGGACCGGGACGGCCTGGTCGAGGCGCGGCAGCAGACCGGCGAGGCGGCCGTCATGGCCCGCTACATGGGTCACGTCGCCGTCTTCCGGGCCATCGTGCCGCACGGCGAGCCGCTCAAGGACATTCCCGATTTCAAGCCGAACAATTACATCGATGAATTGGCCGCCGCCAAGTGGAAGAAGCTCGGCCTGCTGCCGTCGCCGCCGGCCGACGACGCCACCTTCCTCCGCCGCGTCACCGTGGACCTGTGCGGCCGGCTGCCGACGGCCGACGAGGCCCGCGCCTTCCTGGCCGACGACCGGGCCGACAAGCGCGGTCGGGCGATCGACCGGCTGCTCGATTCGCCGGACTACCCGGCCTATTTCGCCCTGCGTTGGGGCAGCATCCTGCGCAACTCGAACCTGGCCGGCGCCGACCGGGCCGCCTACGCCTTCCACGACTGGATCAAGGACCAGGTCGCCCGCAACCGTCCTTACGACGAGTTCGTGCGCGGCATCGTCGCGGCGGCCGGCGAGTGGCCCGACGCGCCCGCCGTCAACTGGTACTGGCAGATGCGCGACGACCAGCTGCACCAGGTGACCGCCGACACGGCCCAGGTGTTCCTCGGCATCCGCTTGCAGTGTGCCCGCTGCCATCACCATCCCTACGAGCGCTGGGGCCAGGAGGACTACTACGGCCTGTCCGGTTTCTTCACCCGCCTGGGTCGCAAGAGCTTCGGCGAGCCGCCGCCCTACTACGCCGCCAGCAGCGTCACCACCGGTGAGAAGGACCCGCGCACCGGCAAGACGCCCGAGCCGAAGTACCTCGACGGCGCGGTGGCGAAATTCACCCCTGAAGACGATCCGCGTCATGCTTTGGTGGACTGGATGGCCCGGCCGGACAACCCGTTCTTCGCCAAGGCGCTCGTCAACCGGATGTGGGGCCACTTCCTGGGTCGCGGGCTGTATCACGAGGTCGATGACCTGCGCGACAGCAACCCGCCGTCCAACCCCGAGTTGCTCGACGCCCTGGCCGCGGACTTCATCAAGCACAAGTTCGACGTCAAGCACGTCATCCGCACCATCGTGAACAGCCGGGTCTATCAGCTCGCGTCGGAGCCGACCGAGGCCAACAAGAAGGACCGGCAGAACTTCGCCCGCTACTACGCCCGGCGCCTCGTCGCCGAGGTGTTCTACGACGCGGTGAACCAGGCCACGGGCGCGAAAGCCCGATTCAACGGCGTCGGCGCCGAGGCGCGGGCGGTGGACCTGCCGCACGAGGGCTTCGGGTCGTACTTCCTCGACACCTTCGACCGGCCGCGGCGCGTCACCGGCTGCGAGTGCGAGCGCTCCAGCGGGGCGACCCTGGCGCAGGTGCTGCTGCTGGCCAACTCCGAGGAGATCGAGGACAAGCTGCGCTCCGGCGACGGCCGCGTCGCCAAGCTGGTGAAGGGGAATAAAACCACTCCGGAGATCGTGGAAGAATTCTACCTGACCGCCTACGCCCGCCGGCCGACGAAGGCGGAGTTGGAAAAGACCGTCGCCTACGTCGGGGAGCAAAAGGACCGGCAGCAGGCGCTGGAAGACGTGCTGTGGGTTATCCTGAACTCGAAGGAGTTCATGTTCAATCATTGACAAGCCCACCCGTTGCAACGGGTGGGCTTTGGGGGCTTACCATGCTCGATTTCGTCAGCCGTCGGACCTTCCTCAAGGTGGGCAGCCTCGCCGTCGGCGGCCTCACCCTGCCCTGGCTGCTGCGGCAGCGCGCCCAGGCCGCCCCCGGCAGCTCGGCGGCGCGCAAGTCGGTCATCCTCCTATGGCTGGCCGGCGGACCCAGTCACATCGACATGTACGACCTGAAGCCGGACGCCCCCGCCGAGTTCCGAGGCGAGTTCAAGCCGATCCCCACCAACGTGACCGGCATCAAGATCGGCGAGCACCTGCCGCGGCAGGCCCGCATCATGGACAAGTTGGCGGTGGTGCGCTCGGCCTACCATACCAACGCCGGCCACGGGATGGGCTCGCAGTGGATGCTGACCGGCTACCAGCCGACCATCGAGGTCAACGACAACATCTATCCGGCGACGGGCTCGGTGGTGGCGAAGATGCGCGGCCCCAACGAGCCGGGGCTGCCGGCCTACGTCAACCTGCCGCGCACCCTCAGCCTGGGCAAGGCTGCCTACCTCGGCGCCTCGTACAATCCCTTCGCCCCGGACAACGATCCGAATTCCGACAATTTCCAGGTGCGCAACCTCAAGCTGCCCGGCGCCATCGACGCGAAGCGGCTGGGGCGGCGCCGCGAGCTGCTCGGCGAGTTGGACAAGATCCGCCGCGACATCGACGCGCGCGGCGACATCGAGGGACTGGATACGTTCTACCGCGAAGGTCTGGAAATGGTGACCGACACCAAGGCACAGCGGGCCTTCGACGTCCAGCGCGAGCCGGTCCCGCTGCGCGAGCGCTACGGGCGCAACGACCTGGGCCAGTGCTGTCTGCTGGCCCGGCGGCTGGTCGAGGCGGGTGTGACGTTCGTGACGGTCCAGGCAGGCGGCGGCTGGGACACGCACGGCGACAACTTCAAGCAGCTGAAGCACAACCTGCTGCCGAAGTACGACCAGGCGTTGGAGGCCCTGGTGAGCGACCTGTACGACCGCGGCCTGCAGCAGGACGTGCTGGTGATGACGATGGGCGAGTTCGGCCGCACGCCGCGCATCAACAGCGGCGCCGGCCGCGACCACTGGCCGGGGGCCATGTCGATCGTGTACGCGGGCGGTGGGCTCAAGATGGGCCAGGTGATCGGCACGACCAACACCACGGCCGAGCACCCGACCAGCAAGCCGGCGACGCCCGGCTGCGTGCTGGCGACGATGTACCATGCGCTGGGGATCGACTACAAGCACGTCTTCTACGACCAGGCCCAGCGGCCGCTGCCGATCCTCAGCGAGGGGGAGCCGATCGCGGATCTGATCGGGTAAGGCCAGATGCCACCGCGGCCAGGACAGGTGTAGTAAGATGCGTAGAGATCAACTCCTCTTGGATGCTGTCCTCGGCGACAACCACTACAACCCGCGGGACAAGGTCCAGAGAGACGCCTTGCTCACGGCCTTTAACGTCGAGATCAGGCGGGAAGATGATGAATCTCTACCCGGCTGGTCCCGACTCTGGGAGTATGGTGGAGGTCTCGCCTGCCCAATGGTTCCGGAAGATGAAGCCAGATCCATCATTGCCCTGTCATGCTACCTCTACCTCGTGGGAGTTGAAGTTAGCCTCTGTGATACTCTCGCCTACTGGTACTTCCGTGGTCCCGGTCAATCGCAAGCCGATCCGAACCTGGGCACGCGGGCGGCGGGATGAAGATGGGCCGGTCGATGGCGACGCCAAGGCCGCCCTGGTCGATGATCTAAATCAACTCGTGTCCAGATAATCACCGCCGATGAACTTTCCTGTTGACTTAACGCAACCGGATGCTATGATGCTATTGTGGCTCGCACAGGCGCGACGAAACTGGCACGGCGACCGCGACGAGGAGTAACCGGTGAACCTTCCCGACGATCAAGAGGGAAGATTGCGCTGTTACAGTAACGTCCTGCGGAACGAGGCCAGCCGACTTGTCGCCAGGGACCCGGACTATGTCGTGTTCAAGGAGCGGGCCCAAGCGGAGGTCCAGGAGTGTCTAGCCGAATACACGCTGAGGCAAATCTGTCGCATTCTGCATGAGTACGTAGAAGGCGGCGGCAGGATCGACGAGCAGGTGGAAACCCGGCAGGAATATCTCCACCGGCGGTTTCACTATGACCTGCGAGTCCGGATCGGCGGGCGGTACATCTACTTCGAGACAGTCCTCGACTTCGAGGATGCCGACGACGTGGATGATCTGACAATTGTTGTGGTGCGGGTGAAAGATGTCTGACAAGAATCCCCCGGCGGGCCGCGGCCGTCCCTTCCCCTGGCGCTGCGTGGAGTGCAGGGCCAAAGAGGTGTTCCCGCAGCCTACTGACTACACAAGCACGCGCAAGCACGACGGACGTGAGTACACGGTGCATATCCCCGACCTGGAGATCCCTACCTGCCGCAAGTGCGGCGAGCGGCTCTTCACCGTGGGCATCGACGACCGAATCGTCGCCGCCCTACGCGCCCAGATCGGCTTGCTCACGCCGGAAGTAATCCTAAAGGGGCGCCATCAGCTCGAAATGACTCAGCAAGAACTGGCTGACCAGCTCGGCATCGCCAAGGAGACCATCTCTCGCTGGGAGACGGGCGGGATGATCCAGTCGCGGGCGATGGACAACCTGCTGCGGCTGTTCTTCGAGTCCGAGGAAGTGCGCCGACTGCTGCGAGAGCGGTTTGTCTCGGCCCCGCGGTCTCCGGTCAACCGTGTCTTTCCGAACATCAAATCGGAAAACTACGCGGACAGGAAATTCAGTCTTAACTGAGCGAGATCAATCTTGTACGTCATCACCTTCTACTCCTTCAAGGGCGGTGTCGGCCGCACGATGGCCCTCGTCAACGTCGCTGCTCAACTGGCCAAGATGGGCCGGAAGGTCCTGCTCGTGGACTTCGACCTGGAGGCGCCGGGGCTGGAAACCTTCGACCACCTGCGACCGCCGAAGCCTCATCCGGGCCTGGTCGAGTACGTCACGGAGTACAGGAGCACTTGGCGCGCTCCGGACGTCCGTGACTACATCTACTCCGCCGGCTCGGTCGGCAAGAAGGGCGGTCAACTCTGGGTCATGCCCGCCGGTCGGCGGGACGCGACGTACCAATCTGCCCTTGCGAAGATCGACTGGATCAGACTCTATCGCGACGAAGATGGCTTTCTGTTGCTTGAGGACACCAAGGCGCAGTGGGAGCAGGAGTACAAGCCGGACTATGTATTGATCGACTCGCGCACCGGCCACACAGACGTGGAGGGTATCTGCACTCGCCAACTTCCCAATGCGGTCGTGGTTCTCTTCTTCCCCAACGAGCAGAACCTAGTCGGGCTCCAAGACGTTTGCCGTCGCATCCGTAGCGAGCAGACGAGCGGGCTGGAGAAATACATCCGGTTGCACTACGTTATGTCGAACGTGCCGGACTTGGATGACGAGGATCGAATTCTCCGCAACATTCGGGAGAGGTTCCAGGAGGAATTGGGCTACCAGGAGGAGGATGTCATCATCCATCACTACCCAAGTCTACGGCTGCTCCGCCAGGCGATCTTCGTACTGGACCAGCCGGGGAGCCGGCTGACGAAGGAGTACAGACACCTGGTCAGAAGCCTGATGATGTACAACTGGGAGGATCGCAAAGGGGCAGAGCTATTTCTGGACGATTACCCCCTGTTCACGCTCTTCCCCGATAAGCGCTTTGGGCTCCCGGAACCTCCCGGCGATCCGCTGGATCAGATCGCCAAGAATTTTCCCGATGACGAGGAAATCCAGCGACGAGTCAATGAGAAGCGCCGGCGAACGCGCACCCCAGGTTAACGGGCACCTATGATGTCCTTCTTGGAGGAATCCCATGATCGAATTGACTCCTGAGCAGCGGCAGGCGATAGAACAGGGCCAACCGGTGCGTGTCATTGATCGAACGACGCTCGACACCTATGTCCTCTTGCGAGCCGAGGCATTCGAGGAATTGACAGGGCAACGGCCGATTCCCGCTGACGACGCCAGCGCGGAGATTCCTCCCGGCATCCTCCGTTCGATGCAAGGGTTCTGGCGCGACCTGCCGGAACTCCTGAAAAGTAAGCGAAATCATCGCAAGTGGGTGGCGTATCACGGCGAGGAACGAGTCGGGATCGCGGCCGATGATCGCACCTTGATCCGCGAGCTTAACCGCAGAAAGATACCGCCCGACGCCTGGTACGTGGCAACCATACGGCCTCGCCAGCTCGCACCCTGGGAGATTGAAGAGGTTGCGGATTTGAAGCCCGAACACCTGCAAGACTACTGAACCGTGACAATCCTCAATCGCCTTCCCTACTCGGCCGATGCGACAACGCTGAACGTGCGCGGGCAAGCGGTGCGCGTCCGGCCGTTTCAGATTGTCGTGTGGGTCAGTCTGAATCTTCAGCAGTTCGCGGATTGGGACGTGCGCCTTCCCCGCTTCCCTGCCATTCTGGACACCGGCCACACGCATAACTTCTCGATTGGCGTCGGCCAATTGGTCCGTTGGGCGGGGATCAGGCCCGAGGCACTGCGACTGCTCGGGGCGATGCGCGAGGGCGGACAGCGCGTGCCACTTCACGCCGCACGGCTCTGGCTTCCTTTCAACGTGCGCGGGACGCAGGAGGTCGAGACCCGAGAGCCTTACCATTTGGCGGTCGATGATGGGGTCGCCCTCTACCCCGACGAAACGGCACCGCGGCTACCCCTCTTGGGATTGCGGGCTTTGACGCTCAACCGGTTGCGATCCCTCGTGGACGGAGATCGGCGCCACGTCACGATTCGGACAGCGTTGCCTTGGTGGTGGCCGCTCGGCTGATCCCGAAGAGGCCGTAACCCGTTCGCAGGAGTGCTCCCCTTGAAGCGATTTGCTGCCGCCCTGTGCTGTGTTTTCGTAGTCGCTTCGGCGAGAGCCGATCTGCCCGCGGTGCGCTTCGACCGTCTCACTCCGCTCGGCGGCGCCGCCGGCACCACGGTCGATCTCGAAATCGCCGGCGCCGACCTCGAAGGCGTCGAGTCGCTCCTCTTCGACCATCCCGGGCTGAAGGCCACCTTCGTCAAGGAGCGCCAGTTCCGCCTCACCATCGCTGCGGACGTTCCTCCCGGCACCTATGACGTCCGCCTCGTCGGTCGTTTCGGCGTCAGCAATCCGCGGCTGTTCAGCGTCTCGCACGGTCTGACCGACGTTGCCAAGAAGGGGCCAGCCGACGCCGCCTCGCCGCAGGTGATCGCCGTCAACTCAGCGGTCAACGGCACCTGCGGTGGCAATCGCGAGGACGTTTTCCGCTTTCCCGCCAAGAAGGGCCAGCGCGTCGTCATCGAGTGCCAGGCCGGCAAGCTCGACTCGCCGATGGACGCGAGCCTGGCGCTGACCACTGCCGCCGGCAAGCCGCTGGTCTCCAACGGCGACTACTACGGCCGCGACCCGTTGGTGGATTTCGTCGCCTCGGAGGATGGCGATTATCTCGTCAAGCTGCACGACCTGTCCTTCCGCGGCGGCTTCCCCTACCGGCTGATCGTCAGTGACCGGCCGCAGGTCGAGAACCTCTTCCCGCGCGCCGTGCAGGCCGGCAAGTCCACCGAATTGACCGCCTTCGGCCGTAACCTCGGCCCCGGCTCGAAACCGTCTCCCTGGCGCATCTTCGACCTGCCGCTTGACGAGGCGCGCCTGACCGTGAAGCCCCCGGCCGAGGTGCTGGACCTGGGCGCCTACCGCTTCTTCGAGCACCCGACCGACCACAGCGTCCTGCCCACGGCGGCCACCTGCACCCTGCGCGGCTTCCAGGTCCGGCCGAAGTTCGGCGACGCCTTCGCCAACGCCCAGACCCTGGTGCTGGTCGATACGCCGGTCACGCTGGAGGCCGAGCCGAACGACACGCCGGAGCAGGCCCAGCCGCTCAAGCTGCCGGCCGTGGTCAGCGGCCGCTTCGACCGCGAGCGCGACGCCGACTGGTACGAGTTCGAGACGGCCGAGGCCGGGCCCTACGCCTTCGAGGTCTACTGCGAGCGCATCGGCGGCCGCGCCGATCCCTACCTCGTGGTGATGGACGCCAAGGGCATCCGCGTCGCGGAGTTGGACGACTTCGGCCATCGCATCAACGCCTTCGACGGCCACCTGCGCGACCCGTCGGGCTTGGTGAACCTGGGTGCCAAGCAGAAGTACCGCGTCCTGGTGCAGGACCGCTACCGCCGCGGCGGAGCCCGCTACCAGTACGTGCTGACGATTGGTAAGCCGGTGCCCGACTTCTTCGTCGCGGCCATCCACGGGCAGAACCCCGGCCCCGCGGGCACGACGGTGCGGGCCGGTGGGGCCGCCTACCTGGACGTCATCATCCATCAGGCCGGCGGCTTCAACGGCCCGATCACCCTGACCGCCGAGGGACTGCCGCCCGGCGTGCATGCCCTGCCGACGACCATCCGCGGCACGCACGGCGCCTTTGTCCTCTGGGCCGACGCCGGCGCCGCCGAGTGGACGGGGACGGTCAAGCTGTTCGCCACGGCCAAGGACGGCGAGCGCACCCTGCGCCGCGAGGTGCGGCCCTACACGCGGGTCTGGACCGAGGCCAACATCAGCTCCAGCCGGCCGACGCGCGAGTTCGTCCTGGCGGTGCGCGAGAATGCCCCCTACGGCCTCGACTTCGGGGCGGAGCGCGTCGAGGTCGAGGCGGGGAAGAAGGTCGAACTGAAATTACGACTTCAGCGGCACGGGAAGGACTTCACGAGCAAGGTGACCGTTCTGCCCCTGGCGCCGCCGTCCTATTTCCGCCTGACCAACCCCGAGATTGCCGCGGGCAAGGACGAGGTCGCCGTGACGGTGGACGTGCAGGCCAATACACCGCCGGGGGAGTACACGCTGACCGTCCTCGGCCAGGCGCAGGTGCCGTACAGCAAGGATCCGAAGGCGGCGCAAAAGCCCAACGTGCTCGTGTCCCTTCCTGCTCGCCCGGTCACCTTGGTCGTGACGCCGAAGAAGTGAACCAGCGCCCGGAGGCGCGCTTGACTTCTCTGCCGCAAACAAGCTACCATCGCTGCCAGCTCAAGTGCCGCTGCCGCCTGAGCATCCTGCCTCACTCCTTCACCTCGGCGACGCGCCCGGTTGCCGCCCACCACGTTCGCCCATCGAAAGGGGGGACTCTGTGTTCAATATCTGGGGCAAACGCACGGGAAGTGACTGCGAAGGCCACACCCGGCGCGACTTCCTCAAGGTCGGGACGCTTGGCCTGACCGGGCTGACGCTGTCCGGCCTGCTGCGCGGCCGGGCGGCCGCGGCCGGCGAAGGCAAGTCGGTCAAGGACACCTCGGTCGTGTGGTTGTGGCTCGGCGGCGGGCCGACGCACGTCGAGACGTTCGATCCCAAGATGGACGCCCCGGCCGAGTACCGCAGCATGGTCGGCGCCGTGAAGACCAACGTCACCGGCGTGCAGATCGGCGGCCTGCTGCCGCAGATGGCCAAGCGGGCCGACCGGATGGCCTTTGTCCGTTCCTTCGCCCACGGCAACTCGGGCCACTCGGGCGGCACGCACTTCGTCATGACCGGCGTCGATCACCCGCCGGCCGACAGCGGCGCCCCGCAGATCCGGCCGTCGTTCGGCTCGATCACCGCGCGCGTCCGTGGCGCCAACAACCCGGCCACCGGCATCCCGACCTACGTCCGCCTCGCCGGCCTGTACGGCGACGGGCCCAACTGGCTGGGCGCCGCCTACGCCCCCTTCGACACCGGCGGCCAGGCGCGCACCAACCTCGGCCTGCGGCTGCCGCTGGAGCAAATCGGCGACCGCCGCACCCTGCTGAAGAAGTTCGACACCGTCGATCGCCGGGTCGATAAGAGCGGGCTGATGAACGGCCTGGACGCCTTCGACCAGCAGGCGTTCGACCTGGTGCTCGGCAAGGCCAAGGAGGCGTTCGACCTGCAGAAGGAAGACCCGCGCATCCGCGACAACTACCGCGGCGGCACGGCGGGGCTGGGCGAGAACCTGCTCCTGGCCCGCCGGCTGTGCGAGGCGGGCTGCGGCTTCGTGACGCTGCACTACGCCAACTCGAACCAGGGTTGGGACATGCACAACAAGATGAAGCCCCAGCTCGAGCAGGCGTGCCCGCCGCTGGACCGGGCCATCGGCGTCTTCCTCGACGACCTGAAGGACCGCGGCCTGTCGGAGAAGGTGCTGCTGGTGATCACCGGCGAGTTCGGCCGCACGCCGCGCATCAACGGCGACGCCGGCCGCGACCACTGGGGCCCGCTCTGCACGCTGGCGTTGGCCGGCGGCGGCCTCAAAATGGGCCAGGTGGTCGGCGAGTCGAACGCCAAGGTCGAGGTGCCGAAGACGACGCCGATCACGCCGAAGGACCTGATGGCGACCGTCTTCCACGTGCTGGGGATCGACCCGCAGGTTCAGTTCAACGACCAGTCCGGCCGGCCGACCTACCTGCTGCCCGAGGGGGCCAAGGCGATCGCCGAGTTGGTGTAGCCTGCCGGGCGAGGGGAAGGGACATTCGTCTTATCCATTCCGGATTATGACGAATGTCCCTTTTTTCTTCGTTCGCACTCCCTGTGGTCAGGTCCGTCAGAACGTGGTACGCTCCAATTGTCACCCCCGTACCTGGGAGTTTGCCAATGTCGAACGATAGCAACGTCAACCGAGAAGGCGAGCGCGGCGGGGAGTCGCTCCCCGGTTCCCCGGCTGAGATGCCTCTCTTGCCCGGGGTCCTGGAAGACATCGGCCACGGCTTCGTGATGCTGCGCCCACCGGCCACCTTCGACGACATCCCCTTCCCCGCCGAGGAACCGGATCGGGTGGCTGATTATGACTGGGCGCAGAATGACCCGGAAGTGCAGGCCCGACACGGCGGACGTGTCGTCGCCGTGCGCAACAAACAGATCTGGGGCGTAGGGCGTACTGATCGGCAAGCCTACGAAGACGCCGTGCGCAAGACGGACTGCCCGCGAGACCTCGTCTTCGTCTTCGTCTGGCCAGCGCTGCCCCCTGAGGATAACGGGAGGCGCACGGTATGAATCCGCTCGCCCCGCCCACCACCACCCTTCTTCGCTGTCGGCAGCCGCATGTGGAGGTTTGTCCTTGCCCGAGCCGCCTGTTCACCGTCCGTGTGCGGTTGCTGGCCACAGGAGGGAGACGCTTCACGTCCCGCGGCTTCGAGGCCCTTCTGTCTCCGGGCGACCCGATCTCCGTCGTTTTCCCCCGAGAGGACGAGGCAGATGTCCACATCGTGACGGAGTCCGTCCCCTACCCTTCTGACCTCAGCTGGAACGGTGCCCGGGCTCGCCTCGTCCAAATCCGTCTCGGATTGCCTGTCCTCGAACGCCCAGACCCGCGGCCGTTCCGACTGCGTGCCCTGCTCCTACTGGAGGAGGTCGAAGGAGTTTCATCACTCTTGCGAATCGGCGCCGAATTCCTCCATGCGTATCGTGCCGAGGTTCGGCTGTCCGCCGACCCCTGCGAAGGCCGGCTCATCATTCCTGCCTGACCCGGGCGGCAGAGACGGGAGGTTTCCCGTCACGGCACGTGTGTTCCCCGTCGCGGGGCTGATCCTGGCCTTGGTCGGCGTCGTCGTTACACAGTACTGGGGTATCGGCGGCGGGCTGAGCGAGGTCCAGGTATACGGCAAATGAGAGGGCGTTTCGCCCCTCTGAGGAGAAACGATCATGGCAACCCGGGTGCAGTGGCTGGGCCACGCCTGCCTGCTGTTCGAGAGCGACGGCACTCACGTCCTCGTCGATCCGTTTCTGACCGGCAACCCGGCGGCCGCCGCCAAGGCCGACACCGTGCCGGCCGACTTCATCCTGGTGTCGCATGGCCACGGCGACCACGTCGGCGACGCCGTCGCCATCGCCCAGCGCACGGGGGCGACCGTGGTCTGCAACTACGAAATCAGCGAGTGGCTGGGCAAGAAGGGACTCGGGAAGGTCCACGGGCAGCAGCACGGCGGCGGGCACAACTACTCCTTTGGGCGAGTGAAATTGACGCTGGCCTTCCACGGCTCGATGCTGCCCGACGGCAGTTACGGCGGCAACCCGGCCGGCTTCCTCATCACCTTCAAGGACGGGACCAAGGTCTACGACGCCGCCGACACCGGCCTGTTCGGCGACATGCGCCTGATCGGCGAGGAGGGCATCGACCTGGCCATCCTGCCCATCGGCGACAACTACACGATGGGCCCCGACGACGCCCTGCGCGCGGTGAAGCTGATCCAGCCGCGCAAAGTGATGCCGATCCACTTCAACACCTGGGAACTGATCGCCCAGGACGCGACGGCCTGGGCGGCGCGCGTCCGTCAGGAGACGAAGGCGCAACCCGTCGTCCTGAAACCGGGGGAGTGGGCCGACGTCTGAGCCGCTTGCGGCTTCGCAGCTGCCAGAGTTGGATCAACCCGGGCGGCATCTCGACGCGCTCGTAACTGCGGTCGAGTTGGTCGAAGATGGCCGCGCCGGCGGGGCTGTCGCGCGGCTTGTCGGGGACGTTCCAAAGGAGAACGTAATCGACCGGCGGGCGGTAATCGAGGAATGTCACGTCCGGCGGCTCGGCCTGGAGTCCCTTGTCCCGGCCATTCTCGCGGCCGATGTGGTCGAACGGATTCAGCTCGGGCCGGTAGCGCACCGGAAAATAGCCCGTATTGGCCTCGTAATTTTCCAGTTCGACGACGTCGCCCCGCAGTGTCAGGTAGGCCGCCGCGTGGCGGAACGCGCCGACCTTGGCCTTGCCGAGGTGTCCGGCTTGCAGTTGGTGGGAAAAGGTCAGCGGCAGGACGGTCACGCCCGGTTTCAGACGACTAGCAACATCCACGTACTCCTTGAGAGAAGTGTTGAACTCGGCGTAGGCCCAGGTATGCAAGCCGAGCAGCCCCAGCGCCACCAGCGCGGCCGCCGCCTGGACGCCGCGCTTGAGTCTCGGGTCGAGCGGGTGGGCTCCCAGCCAGAGGATCAGGAAAAGGAACACGAACAGGCTGAGCCGCGTGTTCAGGAAGGATCCGCCCGACATCTCCGACGGGGCCGTGAAGTACGCGACGAGAGCGAGGGCGACGACGGCGAGGAGCAGGTCGCGCTTCTCCAGCAGCCGCGCCCGCCAGCGCTTCCAGAGGACGAAGGCGGCCAGCCCCAGCAACCCCAGGAAGGTGAGTCGCGAGAGGAGTCGCTCCAGGTCGAGGTACGACACCAGTACGTCCAACTCCAGCAGCCGCGTCAGCAGCAACGGCTTGTACTCCCACTGCATCGCCTGTCCCTGGCGGCCGACGAACGCCAGTCCCAGGGCGAGCGCCGGTACGAAGGCCACGGCCGGCCCCAGCAGCCGCAGACGGATGGAACTCGGCCGCCGCGCGCGCCGGTCGAGCACCGTCCAGCCAAGGGCGAGAGTGCCGATGAGCATAAACGCCATTACAACGGCGACAAGATGACAGAAGTAGAGCAGCACGACCAGCGCCGCCAACGCCAGCGTCTGCCTGACGCCGACGTGGTCCGCGTGGCGCAACCAGTAGCCGGCGACGAAGAAAAAGACGGCGAGGCTGTAGCAGAAGTTGTGAAACCCCATGTGGTAGAGGAAGTGCTGCGCGAACGGGAAGGTCAGCACCGCCAGCCAGCCGGCCCCCGCACGGACCCCATTCAGGGCGTACCGCGCCGCCAGCGGCAGGAGGACGAGGTAGCCGGTGAGCAGGACCTTCTCCGCGATCAGCGGCGGGAACAGGGACATCAGCCCGGCCAGCGCCAGGTGGCCGAACCAGTTGGGGTCGAAGTCGCTGCTGAGGGTGTAGAAGGTGCGCAGCAGGGGGCGGTCGGGCCGGCCATAGTCGCGCAGGATGACGGCGTTTTCCAGGTGAGTGGGGCCGTCCTGCGAAGGGAAGAAGGGGAAGACCCACAGCGGCAAGACGTACAGCGCCAACAGGGCGAAGAACAGCAGCCGGTCGGGGTCGCGGAGTTTGTACATCGTCGTTCCCGTTTAGCCGCCGCCCTCGATTTATCGTTTCGCGAAACGATAAATCGAGGGCGGCGGCTAAACCGTAGCACTCTCACCACCCCAGCGCCCTGCGCAGGTCTTCGAGGCCCCCGCGGAGTGCCTCGTCGGTCGTCGGGTGGGGGGCGCCGCTTTCGAGGTGCTTGCCGTTGATGGTCTGCTTGACGCGGCAGCTGTACTTGCCCTGGACCGGGTACAGGCGCAGGGCGTACTCCAGGTCGGGGCCGAAGTAGACGGCGTAAGCCTCGCCGTCGGGGTTGGCGCGGAGTTCGCCGCCGTGACGGGTCAGCCAATCGGGGGTAGGGACGGACATCGAGCGTACCTCATTCGGGCAGCGGTTGGCCTTTGGTTTCGGGCGCGAACGGCAGGGCGGCGAGGCCCAGGAAGAAACAGGCACACATGGTCACTCCCGCGTAGCGCCAACTCCCGACTGTGCCGTAGTGCCCGAACACCTCGCTGGCCAGCAGACCCAGCGTCAGCGGGCCGACCGAGGCGACGTAGCGGCCGACGTTGTAGCAAAACGAGGTGCCGGTGCTGCGCAGGCGGGTGGGGAATAGCTCGGGGAAGTAGATCGCGTAACCGCCGAACAGAGAAAGACAGCAGAAACCCATCACCGGGACCATCCAGAAGACGTCCGCAAAGTCGCGCAGGAACCAGAACGTGTACGCGGTGCTGACCAGGGCGAGGACGAGGGCGATGGCGAAAGCCGGCTTGCGGCCGATGTGCGCGGTCACCCGGCTAAAGGCGTAGATCCCGAAGAAGGCTCCGGCGTTGAGCAGCAGGGAACCGAGGCCCACCCACCAGGTCAGTTTGCCTTCGATTTCCGCATCCGTCAACCCTTCGGCCTTGAGGATCTCCCCGAAGACCGCGCGGATCAGCTCAAAGCAGAAGAAGACGATGCCCCACAGCCCGATGACCCCGGCGGAAGCGAGCAGCAGGCCGACAATGGCGTTGCGCCGCCAGCGCGGCACGCCGAAGAGTTCCCGTAGCGAGCCGAACTGCTGCCCCACCTTCCCCGCGGCGACCGCCTGCATCCAGCGCTCCGGCTCTTTCAGCCGGCGCATGACCAGTACGGCCAGGAGGGCCGGGATGACGCCGACAACGAACATTCCCCGCCAAGGGCTGCGGATCGCCCCGATGGTCTTCAACTCCCCAAAGGCCATGCCGATGAAGGCTGCCGAGATGTTGCCGACCGCCGAGAGGGCCTGGAGCCATCCCAGGGCGTGGGGCCGGGCGCGGTCCGGCATGACCTCCGCGACCAGGGCGACGCCGACGGCAAACTCGCCGCCGACTCCCAGCCCGGTCAGGAACCGGTACAGCGAGAAGTCATAGACGCTCAGGGATAAGGCGCTCAGGCCGGTGAACGACGAGTAAAGCAGGATGGTGATCACCATCGTCCTGGCACGGCCGAGCCGGTCGCCGAGGATGCCGAAGATGATACCGCCGGTGGCCCAGCCGATCATGAAAATCATGGTGGACAGGCCGCCCCAGAGCTTGGCGGACCCGGCGGTCGGAAAGGCCTCAAGCAGATCGCGAATCGCCGGGGCTCGGGCGAGGTTGAAGAGCTGCTGGTCCATGGTGTCGAACAGCCAGCCGAGCGCGGCGACGATGAAGACGAACCAGTGATAGCGGTTGAGTTCCTTGTACCAGGCTCGGCCGCTGTTGTCCGGCTTGACGGCGGGGAGGGGCTCGGCGTGCATGACACCTCGGCGGTGGGAGGGTGGCGAGATCGCGTGTCGGCGGGGCGGACGATTCGTTATACCGGGCGGCGGCGGAGGAGGCCAGCATTTACGCCGGGATTGTTCCTTCGGTATGATAGAAGGCTATTCCCTGGAAGGAGGGGCGATGGCGGGCGAGACGGTTCGGCTCGGGTTCCTAGGCGCCGGCAAGATGGCGACGGCCCTGGCGCGCGGTTGGATCGACGCCGGCCTGGCGGCGCCCGGCCGGATCCTTGCCAGCGATCCGGTGCCGGCCGCCCGGGAAGCGTTCGCCGCCGCCACGGGGGCGCGGGCCATGGCCGACAACCGCGAAGTGGTCGCCGGCAGCGACCTTCTCGTCCTCGCGGTCAAGCCGCAGTCGATGGCCGCCCTGCTCGCGGAGATCCGCCCGGCTGTCACGGCGCGGCACCTGACTGTCTCCATCGCCGCCGGCGTCGGGCTGAAGGCGCTGGCGGACGGGTTGGGGCCGGAGCGGCGGCTGATCCGCGTGATGCCGAACACGCCGTGTCTCGTCGGGGCCAGCGCCTCCGGCTATGCGGCCGGCGACCGGGCCACGCCGGAAGACGTCGCGCTGGTCGATCGGCTGCTCAACGCCGTTGGCCGGGCGTTCCGCCTGCCGGAGCACCTCCTCGACGCGGTGACGGGGCTGAGTGGCAGTGGACCGGCGTTCGTCTACGTGATCATCGAGGCGCTCAGCGACGGCGGCGTGCGCGTCGGCCTGCCGCGCGACGTGGCGACGGCCCTGGCGGCGCAGACGGTCCTCGGGGCGGCGAAGATGGTCCTGGAGACGGGGTCGCATCCCGGCGTGCTCAAGGATCAGGTGACGAGCCCCGGCGGGACGACGATTGCCGGGCTGCACGCGCTGGAGCGCGGCGGGCTGCGGGCGGCGCTGATCGACGCGGTGGAGGCGGCGACGCGGCGGGCGACCGAGCTAGGGAAGGCATAAATGTCAAAGAACACAGGGAAGACCGTTGCGGAAATCCTCCGGAACAAGAAGGCAAGGATCAAGCACGCCCCTCTCGAACCCGGCTCTCCGAGTTGGGACGACATTCTTCCCCTGACCTGGGAAGAGGTTGAGGAAAAAGCACGGCAGCGGAAAGGGCATGGTTCAATACCGGGCGGTTTCGGGTGACAGTGGCTGTGGCGGCACGTTTCCAACGTGCCGTATCCCACCGGCACGTTGGAAACGTGCCGCCACAGCCACT